>NZ_JAKUXK010000003.1:0-328232 GCF_026782865.1 Streptococcus mitis | reverse complement strand
TGTGTCCAACCATCTGTCAATGAATCATCATGTGGACTATTGGCTACACCATCTCCTACTGTCACAACATCCGTCCAAGTTTTACCGTCTTGGCTGACTTGAATTTTACCATCACGAAGATAGTTTTGAGTTCCGTCTTGGATGTAGGCTCTGATCTTCTTGATAGTGCGTTCGCTGCCAAGTTTTAAGGTTACATGACCATCTTTATGGGCATAGTCTGAAAACTCAACGAAGTTGTTGTAGACACCATCAAACAATTGATCTAGGTTATTAATCTTACGAACATCATTACTTCCATATGTTGGATGAATGCCCATAGTTGTAGATTCTAGTTTGGTTGGTTGCACTTCTTTAGTCGTTACAAGGAGAGAAGTTGATGGCAGGTCTTGTTCTTGATTTGTTTTATTAACAAGACGAACGTAACGTACCAAGTGGGTTGCGACAGTTCTGTCTGTCAACTGGCTAGCTGGTGTCCATTCTTGAGCATTTGCAGAGTACTCAAGGCTAAGAGCTGGGTTGGTTTGACCTTGGAGCTGGATGCTCTTGACTTGATGGATTCGGTCAAGCTTCATACCTAGATAACTATTCGCAGGAAGTTTAGTTCCAGCTGGAATCTGAAGTTCATAACGACCAAGGCTATCAAATACTGGTGTTTCCTTCAAGGCATCCACGTTTGTGTCTGTTAAGTCGCTATTTCCAGAACGTGTCTCAACAGAGAAGTCTTGGATACGCCACCAAATGTCACTTGCCTTGGTATTGCGTACTCGGATGTAACGAGCATTGATAGCTCTAGTCACTTCCTTAGTTTGTTCTCCTGATAGGCGATCTAACTCTTGCCATGCAGATCCATCTGTAGAGTACTCAAGTACACCTGCGGCAAGTTTATCGCCAGTTCCTTGGCGAAGACGAACTTTAGTCACTGACTTGATTTCACCGAGGTCAAGCTGTACCCAGGCATCTACTGGAGTCGTATTGCTACCGTCAGCATTTGCCATCATGGCTTCTGTATTGTCCTTGCCATCAGTGATTTGACGGGCTGAGGTATTTAGTTTGTAAACTAAGTTTGAGCTAAGACTAACTGTCGTCGCTTGTTGGCCACGTGCTTTTTCAACTGGACGATTTACTGCAATCTCGCGAACTGCAAACCAGGTGTCATCACGATCTTCTGTAGCAATCATACGTACTGCTTTAGCTTTGATGTTAAGATTCTCAAACTGAACAAGTGACTCATTACCAACATAAGTTGGTTCTTTCAAACTTATCCAGTTATCATTTTCATCCAAATACTGAACTTCAGCCTTGCTAAATGTATCACGTGGATTTGCCTGAGTTCCCATAGCAAAGGTCAAGGTTTGGATATCTACCGGTTTGTTGAACTTCATACCAATATAATCACCTGTCTTGATACTATTTGGTGATTTAATCAAGGCATGAGTTGCCAAGTCACCGTCCGTTACTTCTGCCAAACCACCTTCTACACCTGTTCGATTGGTAATAAAGGTGCTGATGATTTGGTCAGGGTGCAAGACTTTTTGAACTTCAGACGCTAGAACTTCTTTCAAGGATAGGATAAATGGACGGATATGTTGAACCCCCAATTCAGCCTTTTCAAGATGGTCTACATAATGGAAGGTATGAGTTTGAGACTGTTCATACAATTTCAAACCTTTATAGTAGCTGTCCCAAAGTTTGGCTGCATCATTTGTAGTCATAGCCTCTGTTCCTGTTAGGAAGGCATCAAGGGCATTCATTTGGTCGATTGCATTATCCAACCAATAGTGGATCTGTGCAACCATTTTTTGATCACCTGATGCTTTATAAAGTTCAGCTGCTTCTTTAATCTTGGCAAATTCTGCACGCAAGGTTGCACGTTCTGCAGTTACATCTTGACCCGCTTTGAGCTTAGTCATGAAGTCTGTCAATTTTGGAGCCAATTCAACTGATTCTTCAAGTTTTACTACACGACCGTCCATGTTTTGGTTGATCATATGCTTACCAAGTTCGCGGAAGGCTGCTGATACCTTGCTATCTTCAAAATGACCATTTTCAACAAAGTTGAAGGCAACGTCATTGAGTTTCTTAGCCTCTTCTTCTGATTTCCACTGTTTCCATGTATATTGAGCTCCAGCAAAGAGGGCAATCTTAGATGGTTCAGACTGTTGCATTGGGTTCAACATAATACCGGATAGCAAGCTTGGATCTACATTCGGATGAAGGAATTTCTCACCACCACCTAGAATCAAGTGTTGTTTAGAGTTATCTGTAACTGGCCAGTTCACCCAAAGTGATACTGGACGGTAAGTTTTACCACCTACAGTTAGA
This sequence comes from Streptococcus mitis, assembly GCF_026782865.1. GTDB lineage: Bacteria > Bacillota > Bacilli > Lactobacillales > Streptococcaceae > Streptococcus > Streptococcus mitis_CG. Next base: position 325,910 of record NZ_JAKUXK010000003.1, on the reverse strand, counting down.
TTGTTCTTGAGAGTTGATAAGAAACCTTCAGAAACTTCACCCCAAATCTTACCACCCGTCAAGGTCATAGATGTTGAACTTGGGAGATTTTCATTTAGAGATTTCAACTCTGCTTCACGCCCATTACCCCAATACTGACCTGGAACAAAGATCATTTCTTTGCGAAGACCGCTATAAGTTCCTTGCATTTCTGTCAACCAGTTGGTCATATCCTGCATCAAGCGGTTGTAGCTATTGTAGCCTCCAACTGGGCTTGGTGCATCATCGGCTAGAATACCAAATTCACGGACGCCCACTTTCATCAACTGAGTAAATTTAGCCTTGATGGTTGCCAAGTCTTCTTGGTAATGCGCTTCATTACCAAAGCGGATACGGTTGTTCATGAATGGATGGATGGTCCAAACATAGCGAGTTTTACTTTGATTTCCGACGCGAGCAAGTTCACGAATTTCAGCTAGTTTTTCTTCTGGGTAAAGTTCACGCCATTTCTTGTTGTGGTATGGATCATCTTTTGGTGCGAAGAAGTATTGGGTCAATTTCAAATCGCCACCAAAACGCATGAGTTCAGCACGATCTGCATTAGACCATGGATTTCCATAGTAACCTTCGATGAAACCACGGTTCTTGATTTCAGCGTAATCTTCTACTGTCACATTGCGAAGAACTGGAACTTGACTTTCCTTGAGCATGTGTTTCAAAGTTGTCAAACCATAGAATACCGCATCTGTGTCTTTTCCGACGATGGAAATTGAATTGTCCTTGATGGTCAAAGCATAGGCATCAATTTTATCAAAGAGACCTGCTGAAACCTTGGACAAGTTTTGTTCTGCTTGTGAGCCTCGTCCATGCACTCCAAGATAGATATTAGTTGCGCCAGCAACTGCTGATTGACTAGTAGTGTAGGATACTTGATTGTCCTGCAAGACACTCTTCAAGCGATTACGAGTATAGACATCGAGTTGATCTCCCATTACCAGATTGACTTGCTTACGAAGAGCTGTTACTCCTTCTCCATAAGTCACTTTTTGTGGAGTTGGGAAGACCTTGTACTCTTTCTTGAGATAGTCTGCGCTCTTGCTGGTTGCTGCAATACTATCTTCGCTAGCTGGTTTACTTGCTGTGAATTGATCCGCTAGTTCAACTGTTCCATCACCTGTTTGCTCGACTTTTGGAGTTTCAGGTGTAGATGGTTGTTCTGGTTCTGGTGTTTCTTGTCCCTCTTTGATAGGTTTCAATAGATGAACTTCAGCTGCACTTGCAAAGCCCCCAACACCTGCTAGAACTTTCAACTCAATCTTGTTAGTCTGAACAGGAGCAAAGTTGACTGTTTTTTCTTGGGTATTGTTGTCCCAGTTTCCTTCTGAAACCTTGACCATTTGGCCATCTTTTTGTGTATAGATCTCGTAGCGAGTCACGACTCCATTTCCACCACCTGGACGTGGGAGATAAGTCAAACCATTGACTTTTTCTGCTTCTTTCAAGTTCATAGAAAGAGTGTACGGAGCAGTATCACCAGTCCATTTAGTATGCCAGAAGGTATTTGGATCATTGTCAAAGGCTTTGTCAACAGTGCCTTCAGTCGCTGTTCCTGGTGTTTCTTGACTAGTTGCAGAAACTGTGAAATGTTCTGTTGGAATCAAACGAGGATTTACAAATGGTTTATCTGTCAACTCTGCACTATGTAAAATTCCTTTGAAACCACCGATACTTTCAAGAGGTAGAACCAAGCTATTGTGAGCAAAGCGAGGGTGAGCTGGATTTGCGATACGTTCAATCTTCTCACCATCCACATAAAATTCCGTTGATTGTGGTTTAGTCACAATAGAGATTTGATAACGTTTGTTCTTTTCAAGTTTTTTCTTGAACTGGATATGGAACTGTTCAAATTGATAAGCAAGATAGCCGTCTTTATCAGCTAGATAGATACGGTTGTCTCCACTTGTTGAGAAGGTTTGTTCACCGTCTCCAGTGACAGTTACATCAAACTTCAAGACATGACTTGGACCAACATCACCAGCTAATCCTTCAATACTACTGTCTTTGTCAAATGCTAAGCCTTGATCAGATGCTTTTACTTTCTTACTTGCATAGTTTTTCACTGTTTCAGGATTGATAGTAAACAAGTCACTTTGATCAATCGCTCTGTCAGGATTTGACTGTGGCGCATAAGGGCTCGCTGGTAGGATACGTTCTGCAAATGTCGCTGCCGCACGGTCAGATCCCCAAGTGCGTTCTGCAGTAGTTTGCATGCTCTTGAAGAAGCGTTTAAAGATATCATAAGATGTCAAACCTGTCTCATGAAGATCAATATTGTCATTCCAAACTGCGTGGCCACCACCAATTACATTTGGATTTGATGCTTCTAGAAGTGGACCATGACCAGTTCTGAAATCGTTTGGTGTCCAACCATTATATTGAGTTTCATAGTTAGCATAATCACCATAAGCAGCTCGACGATTATCTCCATTCGGAACGCTATATGTTGGGATATCTGTGATATTAATAATCTTAGCTCCCTGAGCAATAGCTTCTTTTGGTTGCTGCCAGCCAATACTCCAGATATCAACTTCTACATCTTTCCAATCAACCGCTGTTTTACCTCGTTTCGCACTGAGCGACCCCCAAATACGAGGTGTATAGCCTTTCCCTTTAATGTATTTAATAAGGTCATTGACATAACGACGATAGCTTTCTCTACTTCCGTAGTATTCATCCGTTCCGATATGAACAGTAGATACCCCATGAAGTGGTGCATCTGGACCATCAAGAAGTTTGTCATAAACTGATTTGACAAAAGCCAGCGTTTCATCGTATTTATTATCTAGATCGAGCATAGCTACGCGCTCTACGTTATGTTTACCTCTGTAATCGCTCAGGCTACCTTGATACATGAGGTCTGGACGAACTTTGACAAATGACAGAGCATGACCTGGTGTGTCAATTTCAGGTACTAGATTGATATGCAAGGCCTTAGCAAGTTTAATCAGATTTTGCATCTCTTCTTTAGTATAGTGCTCATCTGATGTTAATTTTTGACCATTCTTACCGATAATATCTGTCTCTACACGGAAACCTGTCTTAGCATGTTCTAGAACATACTTAAGCTCTTCTGCTTGTGTTAAGTTCTTACCTGCCAAGTGTTCCTTTAGGAAGATATAGTTATCGTTAAGGTGTAACTGCAAGTCGTTCATCTTGTAGTAAGCCATGTTGAGCATGATGTCTACAAGGGTATCATAAGGAATAAATTTACGACCTGTATCTAGCATAAAGCCACGGTGACTAAAGCTTGGGAAATCACGGATTTCTCCATTTTGGAGATTGCTTTCCCCCATTTGAAGAAGAGTACGAGTAGCATAGAAGGCCCCTGTGTTCGTTGCAGCTTCGATGGTAATGACACCATCTTGGATAGTGATGCCATAGCCTTCCTTACCATACCCCTTATTTTCAACTTTTTTAAACTCGATTCGTTTTTGAGCCTGCTTGTCACCTGTCGCAAGTTCCAATCCACGACTTGCAAGGTCTGACTGGTAGAAGGTTGCTGCTTGTTCAAAGCCTGAATCACCCGTAGCAAGAACTGTATCTGAAGTGATAGAAGATTGACCTTCTTTTCCATACCATTGTTGAACAGCTGGTGCTACTTTTGGTTTGACACCCACACCTTCGTCCTGATGTAGCCCCTTGATGACTACTTCAAATTCTTTAGTAAAGGTATGTGAATCTTTAATTTGCTCTACCATAACCTTAACGCGTTGATCAGTCAGAGGCTTATAAATGTGATTTTGAAGGTCAATCACACCTTGTTTGTTGCTACCGATAAGACTGACTTTTCCTGGTAGAGTTGGCAAGACAAGAGACTGTCCGTCTTTAGCTATAGTCAATTCTGTAACCTGACGGATATCCGTTACCTTACTTGTATCAGGAATATTCGAATAAGCTCGAATTTCTTGAATACCAACATTTCTCCAACCCATTGTGCCCGCTTGATAGTCATTGATTTCTAACTTGAGATATTTAGCTTGAATACTATTGGCTAAGTCAACTTTCTCATCTAAAACAGGTTCTCCAGTCTTGGTATGAGCGAGCTTCCATTGTTTTTCTCCACTAGCACTTACATCATCTTGACCTGCATAGTAGAGGCTCCATGATTTGATATTAGGGTCATTTTGCCCATTACGAACACGACGATCCCAATCAATTTCCACATGTCTAATAAGTGTAGTCTTGGGAAGAGTTAATTCGAAAGTTGGTTTGTCAATATTTTGATTTGTTGCCCAACGAGTATCAGGATTACCGTCCACTGCCTTGTCAGCAGTATAAGGAGTACCAGTTTCTGAGTCGTTTACTTGAACAGTTACACCTTCTAAGTGGTTACGATCTTCTCTATCTTCAATTTGCTTTTCAACTGGTTTGATTGTAGGTGTAGCTGGTTCTACAGGTTTAGAATCTGCTTTTGGTGTTTCAACCGGCTTCAGAGTCTCAGCTGGTTTGGGAGCTGTTGGAGTTGTTGCTGGGCTTGTTTCTTCAGTTGCTGCAGGACTTGTTCCTGCAGTATTTTCATGATTTTCTTCATGTCCTGCATCTGCCGTTGCTTCTGATTCAGCTTTCTTTAAAACAGCCGCTAAATCGTCCGGCAACTTATCTAGGGGCTGAGCTTGTGTGATAGTTCCTTCTTTCTCAGGTGTTCCAACTGTCTCAGCAGCCTGCACTACATTTGCACCAAAGATACTAGCACCGATCATTACAGAGGCTGCACCAATTGCAAATTTTCGAATACTATAGTGACAGCGTCTTTCAAAAAAATGTCTATCCATCTTTATCCTATTCCTTTCATCCACTTATTACAGTAAGCGGTCTCATTTCCCATTTAAAAATGGAGAGAACCTAGAGGTTCTCTCCAACTAAGTTATTTCTGTCTGAATTCTAGTTCCGGTAAACTCTAAAATCCAGTCTTCTTTAATTTTCTTTACGTTTTGTCGCAAGGACAGCAGCAGATAAGGCAAGACTGATGCTAGCTAGGAAGATAGCTGTATCAGATTGGCTTTCTCCCGTTTCTGGCAATCTCTTCTGATCTTCTGTTGAAACTGAAGTTTTAGATTCTGCAAGTTTTCCTTGGCCCAATTGACTAATCTGATACTCAGGTTTTTCAATAGTTGGTGCTGCTTGATCGCCTGCTGTAGCCAATAGTCCTGTGTAGGCTGGCTTTTCGTTTACCAAAGCTTCTACTGCATTAGCGCCGCCTTTATATTCTGACAATTCATGAACTAAGGCTTCTACCGCATTCGCCCCACCTTTGTATTCTGGAACTTCATTGACAGCTGCTTCTACTGCATTAGCGCCACCTTTATATTCTGGCAATTCATGAACTAAGGCTTCTACCGCATTGGCTCCACCTTTGTATTCCGGAACTTCATTGACAGCTGCTTCTACTGCATTCACACCGCCTTTATATTCTGGCAATTCATGAACTAAGGCCTCTACTGCATTGGCTCCATCTTTGTATTCTGGAACTTCATTGACAGCTGCTTCTGCCGCATTGACGCCGCCTTTGTATTCTGGAACTTCATTAACAACTGCTTCTTCACCTTCTGTTCCAACTGGGCCTTTATACTCAGGTAACTCAAGAATTGGTGGTACTTCTTCACCTGCTGTTCCAAGCGAGCCTTTATACTCAGGCACTTCAAGAATCGGTGCCACCTCTTCACCTTTGCTACTTGTAGGAGCATCTGGTTTAGCAGCCTGATCTTGTAGTTGGTTGAGATATTCTGCAAAGTAGGCAACCATTCTTTCAGTCAAGAGATGGTTATCCGTAGCATATTTCATACTAGCTACTACACTTGCTACCTCCTCTTGATTCTCTTTGCTGATCAATTTTTGAGCTTTCGCTAAAGCTGTTTCATAACCTGACAAATCAAGAGCTGTTTCTGCAACCTGTGGACGACTAAAGATCAACTCAGCAGCGGCTTGATATTTATCACCACCGTCTCCATAAGTCTTAGTACCTGTCAAAACAATTTTCTTAGCTTTGATTGTCTTACCAAAGTCAATATCTTTTGGTTTATTGTTATCTGGCCAATCAGTTGTAGTGAAAGTATGTTCTTTACCAGATTCATCTGTCACAACCAATTTCACATCTCGCAAATTACCATTTGATCCTGATCCGCGTGGCACATAACGGAATCCAGTGATTTCTGTCGCCTCTTTCAAGACCATGGTTGCAGGTTTACCAACATCTCCACCATTCCAAGATGTATGCCATAGACTTGATAAGTTACCATCAAAGGCATTTGCTAAATCTTCTCCCGCTTGCGCTGGAGCATTCAGTGTTTCAAAGTCTTCTGCTACCAAGGCTGTTTTCTTTTGTACCAAGGCATTCTTCAGAGCGTCAATCTTAGCAATCTCAGCACGCGCTTCTTCTACACTAATGTCATCATCTGCTTGACTGAGGTTAAAGACAGCTTCCTTCAAGGCATCCATAGATTCCTTAGTATAGTTGGTCATGGCAACCGTTGGCAAATAGTTCTTCAGAGCATTTTCTGTCAACATCTTACCAGTTAACGTGATTTCCTCGATTTGAAGTTTATCCATGATGAAGTCATTGTAACCACGGAAGTTAGCATTTCCACCAGAATCTCCACGAGTATTGCTTGCGTTACCAGTTGAGTAGATACCTACCCAAGTATCGCCTGTTTCTGCACCTGTTACGAGGAAGGTTACCTTCTTAGCTTTCTTAGAATCTGTCCAAGTATTTGGCAATTCATGCATTTCTAAATTGCTTGCTTGATTACCGCGACGTCCTGATTGGAATTCTCCCTTACCGACTACAAAGGCGTAGGTATTGTCAGAGCCTGCTTCATATTCAAAGGTTACACGATAAGTCTTACCAGCTTCAAAACGGAAGTTTTGAGGAATTGTTTGGTAAACCAAGTTACGACGGCTAACTAGTCCATTTGTCTTCAATGACCAATTTCCTTCGATAACATCATCGACTTTCTTACCATTCCAATCACGTTGTGTATATGGATTATGTTTTTCAGATAAGTGAGTACGATTATCCTCAACTCCTTCGATACCACCAATTACAAATGGGAAAATACCTTGTGCGACATTTTCAAAGTCTTGTTTAAATGTTCCTTTACCTGTATCATGATTATCTCCGTACATACTTGAATTATTCTCAAAGGTACGAATTTCATCAAAGTAAGTTGCTTCATCACCAGCTTCACGACTCAAAGTAAGAGTGACATTTGATACATCTGAACCTGTTGTAAAGAAGGCATACATGTTCTGGAAGTAACTTGTATCGTCAACTGTAGCATTGTCACGACGAGTATTATGGGCATAGGCCTTAACATAGTTAAGAGCTAGTGACTTATTGGTATAGCTAGTCACTTCTTTTTCACCAGTATTTACTGTGATACTTGCCTTAGCATTACTACGGTTATCAACACCAACATAAACAGCATACTTAGTATTTGGTTTCAAGCCAGTCAGTTTCTGAGTAAGGCTGACTGTGCTCTTATTGCCTTGGATACGAAGCATTTCATTTGCGCCTTGTGATTTGACAATTTCTGCCTTAGAAGCATCACCAGAAATAGTCCAGTGTTTTAAAGTTCCACTGTTAAATCCTTGGTCATAGATATGCATACCTTCACTCCATGACATTTCAGGATTGGTTTGTTTTGAACGGTAGAGCACATAAGGTTGATTTGCAGTAAGATCAAGGGTAATCTTACCATCTTTCACAGTTAATTCTTGCTCTTCTGTCTTACCTTGGTCAGTTAGCTTGTAAAGATAAACCTTGCTCTTTGCCCAATCACTAGGAAGTGTCCAAGTTGTTGCACCAGCTTGCGTATTGAAGTAGTACATTTTTTCCTTATCAGCAGGAAGTTTCTTACCATTTGCATCCCAGTTCCAAGGAGTCAAGTAAGCTGAACCATCTTGGATGACACGTCCATTGAGAGTCACTGTACGTTCACGGTATTGCGGGCTATTGACATCATTTGACTTACGAGTCACAACAACTTTGTTATTATCAGCATCTACCAATTCCACTCGCATTTCTGGAGTCCATTTATAAGTGCTACCGTTATCAGACATGGTAACAGGTGTACCATTTTCCCACTTGCTTACAGTGAAGTGTTGGAAGTACTTGGTCATGACATCATGAGCAAACAAGTTAGTTACATATCCATTGTAGTCACTTCTTCCTTGCCAACCTTCAAAGTCTTTCATGCTGTAACCACCTAGAAGTGGATAGTTAGCTGCACCACCGTAACTTCTGTAATCCCCAACCCAAGAATCTTTTTGGTGGTTACGGATAAAGCGTGTGATAGCACTGTTGATACCTTTATTAGTGTAGCCACCATAGGTCAAGTCAGCTGCCCAGTGTTGGAAGGTAGAGTCGTATTCACCACCATGGCCCCACTCAATCGCAAAGCGCCAGCCTTGTTTGTTAATTTCTTTAGCAAGAACGTGGGTAGCCCAGGCACCATTATCACCTGATTGCCCATTGCCCCAAACGTCCACATAGATAAAGTCAAGGCCTTCACCAAGTTTATTTTTCAATTCTTCCCAGCGAGCTAAGCGTCCATGCGCCAAATCATAAGCAGCATCAATGTTGATACCTTGGTCTAGCCAGTTCCAACCATAGCTGTAGCTTCCATCTGGATTCTTACGAAGAATATTTTCGTTAAAATATTTAGACTCAGGATAAGTTTCAGAAGCGTTAACGTGAATACCTAGATGAGCTCCATATTTCTTCGCTTTCTCAATCAAAGCCTTGAAGTCTTCGACACCACCAATACGTTTACCAATATCAGCATAGTTCAAGTGTCCAGAGTCATGACCTTCACTACCGTAACCTTTAAGGAGAACACCCTGTCCAAGACCATCTGTGTGAAGATTGATCTTCTTAATACCATCCAAGGTCATAAGGAATGGGTTTTGTGCTTGAGAACCAAAGTTCATCGCGATACGATATGCTGTGATATCCTTGACTTTTTCCCAACCTTGAGGGTTGTTCATGATACTACGATAAGCAATGGCACCATCCTGCCAGTCGACTTTACTATCCGCATTGGCATCTTCAGTGATCACAACCTTGGCACTTGGAAGTTCCTTAGTATATTCTGGGAAGACAATGCCCTTATATGCTTTTTCCCATTGCCATTCAGAGCTTTGAATTCCCACATAGTTTGTATTTCCAACAGTTTGTTTGAAAGCTGTCAAACGAGTCCAGTCATTCGAACCACCACCGTAGCTGTTTTGAGAGTTGCTCCAAACACCTGCAGCAAGTTTATCCGTAGAAACAAATCCATACATATAACCCTTAGCCAAGTCCTTCATTGGATTGGTTACAGCAATATGATCATCTCCACTGATATGAGTGTTGTTTGACATGGTTGCCCCATCAAACTTAGCTCCAGCTTGGTCGCTTGAAACCGACACAAGTGAGTTCCCTAAGAAATTGATAGAGGAGAGAAGTTTTCTTTCATCATCAATCTTCTGACCTGGAGTAACTTGGTTATGGTTGACAATCTTGGTTACATCAAAGTGCAATTGATTATCCACAACTTGCAAACGTACGGTCATATCTGAATTGATGAAATTCTTCTCATCACGAAGCTTCATCAAGTACTCTGCAGTAGTATCATTGATCTTCTTATAGGTGACTTCAGGTGTAATTTCGTGATTGTTTACTAAGATTTTCTTAAGTTGTTGAACCTGTCCAGGTAAAATATGGCCATTCAGCGTATATTCCTTGACACGTGGAAAAGCTTGGTCAATCACTGCTTTTAGGACTTTAGATTGGATGGTATCATAAGTCACTTTACTATCATCTACCACCGCACCAGTTTCTTTTTCAGCAGTGGCTTCAGTAGTTTGAACTCCATCCTGATTGTCAGTCTTAATATTTACAACTGTCTTTTCAGTACCATATGTACCAGCTTTAAGTAAGATTTTCTTTTCATTTTTAAGATTTTCATTAACAGCAGCTGGTAAAGTAACTGTATCAAAAAGTTTTACATCATTATTTGTTGCATTTAGCTGACCATCTGATTTTAGGCTAATAGTCAGATGATTCACTGAGCCATTTACTGGAGCTGCAACACGACCACCCTGATACCATGTGCTATTACCTGGTGTCTTGTATTCCCAGAACCAACCTGATTTATCATATCCAACAAAGACATTATTATTTGTATCTTTAAATTTCAAGAAGACACCAAAACGTGATTTGCCTGTTTCAGATTCTTCTTTGAAAGTGAGATCCACATTCGCATTACCATTTGCATCCACAGTCAATCCTTGTTTTTCAAACAAGGCTGGTTTGCTGGCATTGTCATTTTGATCTGTTGAAGACAACTTATTGTAACGAACACCATTTTCCTCACGAATGGCTACAGTCCCTTGTTGTTCTTTTCTTGCTACAGTTTGCCATTCAGGAGTGACTTCCTTTGGTGTCTCTGGCTTAGCTGTCGCTGGTTTTTCTTCTTTCGGCTTATCTTCTTTTGGCTTTTCTTCAACTGGTTTTTCAGTTTCCTCTAAATTCGCTGGTTTTGAACTAGAGATTCCCTTAATATGATCTTGGATCCATTTTAATTGAGCTGGAGAGAAAAGGATTCCTCCGCTACGGACTCCAACCACACCATTTTGATGAACACCAATCAATTTACCATCCGTGTCAAAGATACCGCCACCGCTAGCACCTGGTTGTCCACCTTGATAGCCAACTCCTTGAACACCTTCACCATAAGATTCAGCAAAATCCACAGCAGTGTTAATAACTGGCGCCAACTTACCAGCAGGATAGCCAAACATATTGACTTTATCCCCAACTTTCTTAACAACTGGCTTTTCAGTAACTTCTACAGGAGCATTTTCAAGAACTGTACGCAATCTTACAAGAGCCAAATCGTTCTTGTAACCCTTTAGATAGCCATCCCGATCCCAGTGAATCACATCTTTTTTACTAAATTTTACATCATCTAAACCAGGGTAGGATATACTAAAAATATCGCCATCCCCTTTATCATTATCCACAACCTTACGAATATTTCCATCTTGTTGATCCTTGATAAAGTTGTGAGAAACAGTCAAAACAAGATCCTTACCAATGACAATACCACTACCTTCTCCTGATGGAGTCTTAATCTTAACAGTAGCGCCATAGTTCAATTCTCCATTTTTTGTTTTGGCAACATCTTCAGGAACTAGACTACCAGTATCTTGTGCTAATTGGTCTTTATTTACCTCTTTACCATTATCAGTGGCTTTTTCAACTTTGCCTTCCAATTCTTTCGGCAACTTGTCAGTAGTTTCTTTGTTTTTCTTTTCAAGAGCTAATAACTCTTCTTCAGTTTTTGGTCCGTCTGTTGTTTCAGCAGAACCTGGATTTGCTGCTGCAACTTCCTTATTGAACTCTCGTCCATTATCGCTCGCTTTTTTATCCAAATCAGCCAGTTCACTTGGCAAATTATCTGTTGAGCCAACTGTTGGTGTGTTAGCCATTACTGGAGCAGTAGCAAAAAAACTAGCTCCAATCATAACTGAAGCAGCACCTAGTGCAAATTTACGAATACTGTATGTACAGCGTTTTTCAAAAAATCGTTTATCCATTAACCCCTAATTCCTTTCATCAACTTTCGTAAGCGTTTACATTTCTTGTTCGAAAAATACTCCTTTCTATCTGAAAAGTGCAATGCTTAACGTTTATAAAAAATAATTGCACTTTTAATATAACAAATATTGGCGGATAAAGCAATAGAAAATCTAGGAAAATTGCTAATTTTTTCTTAATTTTGGCAAAACCATACTCTGCCATTTAGAGGGAGTTATCATAGAATAAAAAGGATTTAGCATTCCTATCGAATGCCAAATCCTCTATCACTCTGTTTCTATAGATGTTTAAAATCTACTTCACATGTTTTGCGAGTTCTTCTTGAGCTTTTTTATTAGACTCTTCTTTTTCTTTCATCCATTTTTCTTGAGCTTTTTGATACTCATCAACTGTCACAGCTTTATCCTGAATTTCTAGATATTTGTACAAGAGAGCTTCACTTGTTCCTTTGTTTCCAGAATAAGCAAATGGAAGTGTGAATGGTACCATCTTAGACAACATTGGACGACCTGTCTGTGATGTTGTTGGAATGATCAATGCACTATCTGTCAACCAAGCTTGGGCAGCAGCATATTTTTCATAACGTTTTGAAACGTTGCTAACTTCTTCACCAGCTTCTACAACCATCTTTTCATAATCTTCCAAACCAACTTTCTTAGCAGCAGCATTGTTAGTTCCAGAATCAAATCCTAGATAAGTCTTAGTATTTTCTCCAACAGATGGCTTGATGATATCAAGGTAAGTAGATGGGTCTGCAAAGTCTGGAGACCAACCAACGTTATCTGAGATATCCCAATCTTCGCCAGCAGCTGTTTCAGCAAAGTAAGTAATGTTGAAGACATCGTCTTTTTGAAGTTGTTGAATATCCACAACAACATTTTCTGTTCCCAAAGTTGCTTCAACTGATTGTTTGAAAGATTGAACACGTTGAACTTTTGTTGTGTTAGTTTGATCAACAGGCATGTCCAAATGAATTGGGAACTGTACTCCTTCTGCCTGAAGAGCAGTCTTAGCCTTAGCAAATTCTGCTTTAGCTTTTTCAGGATTGTACAGACCGTCTTGAGCATCTGCTAAGTTAACATTACTCCACTCATCTCCGTAAGTTACCAATTTTTCTTTTACTAACTCACCAAAGTTTTTTCCATCTGCTTGTACAAATGTAGGAGGTACAAACAAGTTACGAAGAAGTTTAGTTGCCCCACTCGCACCATTGACCTGTGAAGCATAGGCTGTTCTGTCAAAACCAAATGCAAGTGCTTGACGGAAGTCTTTGTTAAGAAGTGCTTTCTTAGTTGATGTCTTCTGTTCATCTGTAGTCTTAGATGTAAATTTATATGACTGACGATCAATGTTAGTACCTACCAAGTAAGTAGTAGAATCCTGTTGGGTATAAACAATGTTATCTTTAAATGATTTCTCAGTCTCTGGATAGCTAGCACTCGTTGGGAAGAGACGGGCCATGGTGAAGCTTCCATCCTTGAAGGCTTCAGTCGGTTTGTTGGTATCTTGTCCATCCCAGAATGATAATTTGACCTTATCAATATGGACATTGTCCTTATCCCAGTAGTTTGGATTTTTAGCAAATTCAACAGAAGATTTAGCTACAATAGATTTGAGCAAGAATGGACCATTGTAGAGAATACTACTTGGATCTGTCCCTTTCCCAAAATCGTCTCCCTTAGAGTTTAAGAACTCTTCATTAACTGGAGCCATCACTCCCATTGTTGTCTTAGAATTCCAAAAACTTTCTGGTTTATTCAAGGTGTACTGAATTGTTTGATCATCAAGAGCCTTGATTCCGACTTGTGAGAAATCTTTGATTTCACCTTTCACATAAGCATCCAAGCCTTTAATTGACTCTTGCACAAGGTAAAGACCATCTGATTTTTTATCAGCTGCATATTTCAACCCCGTAACAAAATCTTGTGCTTTAACTGCAGCATATTCTTCACCTTCAGATGTGTACCATTTTGCATCCTTACGAATCGTGTAGGTGTAAGTCAGACCATCTTTAGATACTGACCAATCTTCGGCCATTGATGGCACAAAATTACCGTAACGATCATTTTCTAACAAACCATCCACTACGTTGCTAGTGATATTTGCTGTTGCAGCTTTACCAGTTGTCAAGTAGTTCAGGTTATCTGGATCTGTTTCATAAATGTATGAGAATGTCTTCTCACCTTTAGCACCCGATCCTGATCCTGAGCAAGCAGCTAAAACACCAGTTGCCAATAACGTAACACCCGCAAGGGCAAGAATTTTTGAACTTTTCATCACTTTTCTCCTTTAAAAACTTTCTATCCATTATAGCCTCTTTTCACAAACATGTCAACAGAATTTTCAGAATTTTTGAATTAATTAGATATATTCTGAAAAAATATCTTAAAATGAATTAAAAGAATGATAAGTTTCAGAATATAGTTCTTTAATTCCCTACTTAAAACTCTCTTGATATAAGAAAAGAGGGAATCCAATAATTCCCTCACCTATCTATTTAAATCACTTTTAGATTCATTAATTTAAGGATTGCAATGCAGAAAGAAGATAAGAGCCCTCACGAATTTTTTGACCTACAGACTTAGCATTTTTGACCAAATTCTGATACTCTTCTTGAGACAAATTGTCCAATACTTCTTTCAAGTCAAGTAAACTCTCAACACTAATTCCACACTCTTTTTCTAAGACGAAATTAGCCAAAGCAGATTGCTTCCAAACAATAATAGGAAAACCAGAAGCCAAATAAAGAGAAGCCTTGTGAGAATTATTGTATCTCAAATACTCACCAAACACTCCGCTACAAGTTTTAGAACTATCACCATCCCAGACTAAACCAAAGCTTCCTTCTAACGCTGACGGTAGTTCATCTGGAAGAAATGAACCAAAATAGGTTTCATTGGATAGCTTCCTAGCCTCATCAAAACCAACACCATAGAGGTTATATGCTGGTCTTGCAGGCAACTCATATAAGTAACCTGCTTTTTCTTGGGCCAAATTTCCAGCTACAATAACAGCCCCTTCCTTCGATAAACCTTCTTTGTCCTGATAATTCGGAATCAGATAGTCAAAAATGCCTAAACTAACTATTTTCTTCTCAGAAATTCCCTTCTCCACAAGCACTGATTTCATAACTGGATTATGAGCAATAAGACCATCAGCTTGTTTCAAAAGACTTGACTCTTGAAGATGGACACGAATTTTATGCTTCAAGGGTACTGTATCCAAATTAGCATAGCGCAAAACTTCTAAATCATGGATAATAAAGTGAACCTTCACTCCTTTACCTTGCATTCTTTTGACTAAATGAGTCGTAAAGAAACTATGATGAAGCATAGGAAATTGAATAAGCAGCTCATCCCCTTCCTTCAACTTAGAGATAGCTTTGGATAGGGCTTTAGCCTTGTGTCGTTGAGCCTTAATAGTCCCCATTTGATACCAATCATCTACCATCAATAACAAAGGACTATAGCCCTCACGAACTACTATTTCTTCAACATCGTTTCTAGCCTTATTCCCTGCATTTCGTGCACCAGAATCCTTCAGAAATTCTTCTTTTAGATAATATTTCATCTATCAATTTTATCCTTCGTTATCTTATTTAAACTCTTCTTCTACCACATTTAGGGCACGTTCAATGACCACATGCATGTCGTAGTATTTATAATCAGCCAAACGTCCGCAGAAAATGACCTTATCATTCTGTGCTGCTTCTTCTTGATATTTAGCAAACATAGCATTGTTTCTCTCATCATTGATTGGATAATAAGGTTCATCTCCACGTTTCCAATCAGCTGGGTATTCACGAGTAATAACGGTCTTGTCCTGAGTACCATACTCAAAGTGTTTATGCTCAATAATACGAGTATAAGGAATTTCTCGTTCTGTATAATTAACAACTGCATTTCCTTGATAGTTTTCTTCATCTAAAACTTCATGCTCAAAACTAAGACTACGGTATTCTAACTCACCATGTTTATAATCGAAGTATTGGTCAATCATCCCTGTAAAGACAACTTTTTCAGCAGAAGCTTCTAATTCTTGACGATTGGCAAAAAAGTCAACTCCAAGTTCTACTTCCACATCCTTCAGCATATTTTCGATGATAACGTTATACCCCCCAATTGGAATACCTTGGTAACGGTCATTGAAGTAGTTATTATCAAAAGTCAAACGAACTGGTAGACGTTTGATGATAAAGGGTGGAAGGTCAGTCGCAGAACGTCCCCATTGCTTTTCAGTATAGCCCTTGATCAATTTTTCATAAATATCTGGACCGATCAACTTGATAGCCTGTTCTTCCAAGTTCTTAGGTTCAACGTCCTTCATGTGAGCCGTTTGCTCAGCAATCTTATCTTTAACTTCTTGAGGAGTTTTTGTCCCCCACATAGCATAGAAAGTATTCATATTGAAAGGTAGATTATAAAGGCTACCCTTGTAATTAGCTACAGGCGAGTTGATATAGTTGTTAAATTCAGCAAATTGATTAATATAATCCCAGACTTTCTTATTAGAAGTATGGAAGATATGTGCACCATATTTATGAACATTAACACCTTCTACATTCTCACAATAGATGTTCCCACCAATGTGGTCACGTTTATCAATCACTTTTACTTTCTTTCCACGCTTGGTTGCTTCATAAGCAAAAATTGCTCCAGACAAACCAGCACCAACGATTAGATAATCATACATATTAAATCTCCATTATTAAACAATAAAGTTCCTTTTTTAATCACTAATTCTTCTCACTAAATTTTGATTCTAGAACACCAAAATTGATAAATCAAAACTATTGTAGCATTTAAAATAATCTACCCACTGTATAGGAAGAATTCCTAAGCAGTAATCTGTAAAAAATTATCATTTAGTTTAAGCCTATCAAAAGTATTTGTTGAAAACAACATAAACATAAAAATATTGTATGAAGGCACAAACCAAAATGCTTCAATCATACAGTTCAAAGCAATTATAGAAAGAACTGCCACATATAAATATTGACCTTTTCTATACTGCTCTTTCGCTGAAATGATATAAATAATAATTAGTAACACTACGGGAACAATACCATATGTAAACAGCATCTGGACGTAAGAGGAATCTACATAGTTATATCCAATTACAGCTTCCGTCTTTCCACCAGAACCAATAAACAAAACTTCTCTCGTACCAAATAAATTTAAATTAAAAGAACTAAATGCATTTCTTCCTAACGCTAACCTACCCGTAATTAATTTATTAATTAAAACCAGAAAAGGTGAACTCCAAGAAAACGTATAGGATAAATACATTATTAATGATGAAAAAATCAGTACTGAATATGGGAGAATTGCATAGATACGAAGTTTCTTTTCTCCGACAATATAAAAATATATAAAGATAACTGTTGCTAATAAAATAGAGAATGCATTTAAGCGTGCGTCACAATATTTAATAACAAATGCAGCTAGTAAAAGTCCCACTATTGATCTCATCCAAATCAATCTATCTTTTAATAAATAAGAATAAGCTATAAATAAATAGAAACAATGGGAAGCAAAATCGGTCGGATAAATAAAGCCGAAGGAATTTCTAATCACTCCCCCTCGATTATATTGTAAATTTGGGACTATTCCTAAAAGTGATAATATAAATACAACTATCAATACTATACTAGAGATAAAAATATAATTTTTCAAAATTACTTTCATATCAACATTAACTAAAAAAACTAGTAATGTCGAATAGACAAAAAAATTAAGCCTACCAGTTTGTAAATATACTACAATTCCTGTTAAAAGAAGTAAGATAGATAATACCAGATATTTGTAAGAAATCCTCATTTTATACAAAAATCGAAGTCCTAAAAGCAATAAAACTACAAACAGATAATTTGCTTTGACTTGAAAAAAAGTCCTATCCAACATTGTTGTAGATATAGCATTAAAAAATACCACTATCGCTACAACAATGTTAACCAGTAGGTTTTCAATATTTATTTTTTTCATTTTTTGATAAAGAATAATATAGAATAAACTAAAATAATTATTTTAAATCATAGGAATTTTAGCTCATCTACAATCTCTCTTCCTCACTTTCCTAAACTTTTAACACTTTACAATATTATCTAAAAAAACTCTCATCTATAAAATTATTTAATTAATTTATAGTGATATTCTTACCATTTTACTTATTGAATAATTGCTCTTTTAACTCTTTTAGACTAACTACTCTAAATAATAAGATTTGCAGAATATAAAGTATTCCCCCTATGATTGCACATATAACAACATTAAGCAACGGTGCAAAATGCATACCAGTCTTTAACAATGAAAGAGCAAAATACATAAGAATAGACGCTGAAAGTATTTTAATCATTGAAGTAAAAATTGGCACTTCTCTCAGATATTCTCTTGTAAAATATAATTGAATGAACCATACTAAGGCTTCCGTCAATACCGATACAACTGATGCACCAATATAGCCAAATTTAGGTAGTAAGATCAGATTTAATCCCACACTAATAATTGCTGGAACCGTAGTTGAAGTCATAAATTCTTTATTTTTATTATGAGGTATCAAAATTTGGATTCCCATAATATTCGTCCACCCAATAAAAAACATTCTAAAAATCATGATTGCTATTGCATACCTAGCATCTTGGAAGTCATTGCCCAAGAAAAATTTTACAAAATCATTATTAACAACTAGCATGCCTGCAATAATTGGAAAAATTACCAAATTGTAGATTAAAAAAGATACCTGATGCATTCGATTCACGGCTTCATTATTTCCTTTTGATAAAAGATTTGAAACACGTGGAAGCATGACACTTCCCAGAGAAGTTACCAAAGTGAGTAAAATATTCACCAATTTTAAAGCTTGATCATAAATACCAACATCAGTAGTTGATGCTAAAGCACCGAGCATTGTTCTATCTAAAGTAACATACAAAGAAATTGCTATTTGAGGCAAAAACAATAAAATTACCGGTTTAAGATGTTTCTTTGCATAACATAAATCCAAGTGAGGCTTGCCAATAAATTCACGAGCTGGAAACCACATACTTAACTGGCCTAATAATTCAAATATTGTCAACAAGGAAACATATAGATATAAATCACCTGAGGTTTTGATAAATAAAAATATTGAAACAACTCCCACCAGTTTAACAGTTATATTTCTAACTGTTATCTTACGAAAATCCTCCAAGCCTTGAAAAAGCCAAGAAATATCCATTCCCTTAGATAATAAACTTAAGCCTAAAATATACGCTACTGGATTCTGCATAAATGAAAACGCAAAGCACAAAATTATATATAATAAAATTGATAAGCATGTTGCACCAAACTGCAAGGTATAGATACCCCAAAAGTTTTTTCGAATATCCTTCCGATGACTTGAAATTTCTTTTGTCCCATAATTAGCAACTCCTAAAGTCGCTAAGAGAATAAAGTAGGTAACAATTGAGTTGAAATATCCATAAGTCCCTAAATCATTTGAGCTAAAAACCCTAGTAACATAAGGTGTTGTGATAATCGGAAGAATAATCACCAATAATTGATATGAGAGATTGTAAGCATAGTTCTTCAAAACTTTCATGACTATCTAACCCATTTTCCCTCTGACTTTTTTATACAATTTTGCCGATACGAGAAGCAATATATATTTCAATTTATTTTTCCTTGTAACATTTGAATTAGGAACAACATCTTTGAAATATTGAATGTATTCTTTTCTAATTTTATTAACTTCAGCATACATATCTGAACTAAGCATAGCATGTACAATATGCAGACCATTAAAAACATAGCGAACATTCAAAGCTCTTCTCATATCCCTATCACCTGAATAGTCTCGTTCAACATAACTTCTATTCCATTCCATTGCCTTGTAAAAATCTAAGAGACGATTACTATACTTAGAATTTACAATACTTCCTGGTCTTCGATAGTATTTATAAAGGTTTAGATCACTAACAGCAATATTTTCACAGGAAGCAATATGTTCATAGGCAATAGCTAAATCTTCATATATCATTCCATTAGGATATGGAAACCTTAATAAGATTTCTTTCTTATATAGTTTACCACCTGAATGTGTCCCAACATAATTTCCATAAAACATTTGTTTTAAAGCTGTTTGGCGATCTAATTTTCCAGAATATTTATCTCTGAAATCTCCTAGGAAATCACTATTTGTATAGTTTCTAACTTCAATCACAGGAGTAGCTACAAGATCAACTCTATACTTATCTCTGAGTTCTACTAAATATTCAATGGCTCTATGGTCATAATAGTCATCTGAATCAATGAAAACAATCCAATCTGTTGAAGATTCTTTGACTCCAGTATTGCGGGCATTAGATAGTCCCCCATTTTCAATGTGCAGAACTTTTATCCTGTCATCTTCTCGAGCATATTGGTCACAAATTTCTCCAGAACTATCCGTTGAACCATCATCTACTAGGATAATTTCAATATTTTTATATGTTTGTT
The DNA here is from genome assembly GCF_026782865.1 of Streptococcus mitis. Classification (GTDB taxonomy): domain Bacteria; phylum Bacillota; class Bacilli; order Lactobacillales; family Streptococcaceae; genus Streptococcus; species Streptococcus mitis_CG. Next base: position 305,816 of record NZ_JAKUXK010000003.1, on the reverse strand, counting down.
GTCTTAGACTTTCTACACAATAACTCAAACAGTTCTCGACATTGTACACTGGTACAACAATAGAAATCTGATCCATTATGATAATCCTTCCAAAATGATATCAACAATACGCTCACAAGCTTTTCCATCTCCATATGGATTACTTGCTTTACTCATCTTGCTGTACTCTGTTTCATCTTCTAGAAGCAATTTGAAATTAGTATAAATATTTTCTTCTTCTGTTCCTACTAATTTCAAGGTTCCTGCAGCAATCCCCTCTGGACGTTCTGTTGTATCACGCATTACCAATACTGGTTTTCCTAAAGAAGGTGCTTCTTCTTGTACACCACCAGAATCTGTTAATATCATGTAGCTTTGATTCATAAAATTATGGAAATCAATGACTTCTAGAGGTTCAATGATTTGCATCCGTTCATTGTTACCAAACACTTTACTTGCTAGCTCACGAACCTTGGGATTCTTATGAATAGGATATACGACTTTAACATCTTCAAACTCATTTAGGATACGATTAACTGCATTAAACATATTTTCCATGGGTTGGCCAAGATTTTCACGTCTATGGGCTGTTAGCATGATTAGTTTACTGTCCTTAGCCCACTCTAAAATAGGATGATCATAATGATCTTGAACAGTTGTCTTCAAAGCGTCGATGACAGTATTCCCAGTAACATAGATATTCTCTCTTCCCTCTTTTAGAAGATTCTCTTTAGCCACTTCGGTTGGAGCAAAATTGAAATCCGCAATAATTGAAGTAGTCTGACGATTGAATTCTTCAGGAAATGGGCTTTGAAGATTATAAGTTCTCAATCCTGCCTCTACATGTCCAACTTTAATTCCCATGTAAAATGCAGCTAAAGCTGTCGCAAAAGTGGTTGTAGTATCCCCGTGAACAAGAACAATATCTGGTTTTTCCTGCTCTAAAACTGCTTGAATTTTATCTAAAATACTTGTCGTGATTGTAAATAGTGTTTGATTTGCTTTCATAATTCCTAAGTCATAATCAGGAACAACTTTAAAGACATCTAGAACTTGCTCTAACATTTCTTTATGTTGACCAGTTACACACACAAGTGTTTTAATTGAATCATTTTTCTTCAGTTCATTCACTAAGGGACACATTTTTATTGCTTCTGGACGCGTCCCAAAAACTAACATTACTTTTTTCATTTCGAATCCCCCATTAGTTTTTGATAAAATTTACGATAATTCTCTAAAAATAAAGGATAACTAAACTTCTCTTCATAATCTTTTTTAGCTTGATGAGCTAACCTAGTTCTAAGAGTTGAGTCAGTCGCCAGACTCTCAATAGCAGAAGCTAAGGCCCTAGCATCTTTAGCAGGAACCAAGATCCCATTTTCATTTGTAACAACTTCGTTTAATCCCGGTATATCCGTGGCAACTAAGGTTTTGCTATTCATAAATGCCTCAATGGCAACTAGGCCAAATCCTTCAAATACTGAAGGCAAAACACAAAAATCAAAACTATTGATACATTCTACTATATCCTTGCGATATCCTAAAAAAGATACTTTATCTTCCAGATTTAGTTCTTTAACCTTGTTTTCTAGTTCGGCTCTAAGCTCTCCATCCCCAACGATAAATAAACGAAGTTTTTCATCTGAAATCAAAGAAATCGCATCAAGCAGATAAGTCAAACCTTTTTGTTTAGATAATCTTGCAATACAGCCTAGCTTGATTCCATCAAACTTCATAATCTCATCAACTTGTCTATCTGACTGTTTCAAGATCACTCCGTTATAGATAACAGTGCTGTCTGTCACTCCCACATCATCTTTCAAATTTTTATTAACTGCTTGACCAACTGCAATACTATAGGCATTTTTCAGTGAAAATCTATATAAAGGCAACTTATCTTTAAAGACATTATGAGCAGTGTAAACATGGACTAGCTTGGGATTTATCAGTTTTAATAAACGAATATAAAAAGCTGCCATACGATGATGCGTATGAACCAGAGTAATCTTATTTGTCTTAATAATTTGATAAATAGTAAGAAGCAACTTCAAAACAGTAAGAGGATTTTTGCTGTCTATATCGTGAATTTTATGATGGATAATTCCTTGGGCATCTAATTTTGGTTCCCAAAGGCCTCCTGTAGAAGCAACATGTACACTATCAAATTCATCTTGCAAATCAGAACTCAACTGATACACGATTCTCTCAGCACCACCAATATCCATCGTTCGTGAAATATGTAAAATATTATTTTTTCGTTTTTCGTTTCTCATCTAAAACTCGCTTAATAAAGGTAACATTCCCTACAAAGTATCGTTTAAAGAGACGCTTTGGTTCATTAGCAACTCGGAATAACCACTCCAAGTTTGATTTTTGCATCCAAAGTGGAGCACGTTGAATGTGACCAGACAGTACGTCAAAGCTACCACCTACACCCATAAAAATAGAATTCACTCCATTATCCATAAATTTTTGGATGATGTATTCTTTTTTAGGTGAAGTAATTCCAACAAATACAAAGTCGGGATTCTTTTCACGAATATCTTCCTGAATATCTTGCTCATCTTCCTCAGAAAAATAACCATTACGATGTCCAACAACTCGTAGATTTGGATACTCTTCTTTGAAATTTTGTAACATATCTTGCAAAACTTCTTCTTTAGCACCAAAGAAATACACTGAATAAGATTTCTCATCGGCTAATTTTAATAATCTTTGCATTAAATCAATTCCAGCAACTCGTTCTGGAACTTGGTAGCCCAAAAATCGAGAGGCTAGAACGACTGATGCACCATCTGCATTGATGATTTCAGAATCATTAACTATCTTTTTAATGACTTCATCTGATTGACATTGGTTAATCTTATCAGCGTTTACGCCCATTAAATGAAGAGGGCGTTGTTCAATGACAAAATTCTCAACCGCCTGTACTGTTTCATCCATTGTTAAAGGGTCAATCCTGACCCCCATTAAATCAAAACTATTCAAATTAATCTCCCCATGTAGACTCGAAATGACCCTTACGTTCTGCTTCTTCGGGTAACTTCATGTAATCACCGTATATTTTTGTTAAATATTCATCTGGGTTTGCATGGCAACTGATTTCCAAGTTCTCAAACTCTAATAATTGTGGTTCACCGAATACTTCTTTTCTAGCAAGTTCACGTTCTCTGTAGGAACCTAATACATTACCTACTATTGAACTAGTTTCAAAATCATATTGTTTAATTAGATTTTGTAATTTGTTGTTAATAGTGGCTGTCTTTAGAAGTTTATTTAATTTTAAAACTTTTGATATACTCACAATTGCATTTTCAAAACTTCCCCTATCTCTGTCATGTAGACGATCGATTACAGAAATTTTAGAAAGTGCACGATAGAATTTAATTTTGTTTGTATGAATAAAATAATGGAAACGATCATCTGGATAACCATCCAGAGGGAAAATATCTATGAATGGACTACATAGTTCATCTCCAAATGGAATTTGTAAAGATGTATCCATAATAGAGGTATTCCCTAAATTATCATCGTGAAGCCTCAAGATAACATGTTCTGGAAGTTCCTTTTTACAAATAGATAAAAATTTTTCATAATCTTTTCGAGGCATCCCTAAATCCATATCATCATCCCAAGGAATAAATCCTTTATGACGAATTGCTCCTAGCAATGTTCCTCCCAAAGCATAATATCTTAAATCATGTTTACTACAAATAGCAATATAACTTTTCAATAAAGATAATTCTCCTAGTTGAATTTCCCTCACTTTATTCATAATTTTACTTCGCTCCATCCCTCATAAATACAACTTTAACTGTTTTTAGTAGAATTTCAATATCTTTCCAAATTGTCCAATCGTCTATATAAGCTACATCTAATTTAACAACTTCATCAAAATTCTTAATCTCACTTCTACCACTAACTTGCCAAAGTCCAGTGATACCTGGTTTAAAACTCAATCGACGTTTTTGTTCAGGTGTGTATGTCTCATATTCATCAACTGTTGGCGGTCTTGTTCCAACTAGACTCATATCCCCTTTCAAAACATTCCAAAATTGAGGGAGTTCATCCAAGCTAGTTTTACGGATAAAGCGCCCAATGTTTGTGATGCGAGGATCATTATCCATCTTAAACATACCACCCTGCATAGTATTTTTCTCCAACAATTCTCTCTTTTTATCCTCAGCATCAATACACATTGATCTAAATTTATAAAAAGTAAAATGTCGGCCGTTTTTTCCAATACGAGTCTGGGCAAAAATAGCAGGTCCACCATCTTTTCTAATAGCTGGTACTAGAACTATACTGACTAAGCCACAAATCATTAAACCAAAAATAGAACCAATAATATCTATGACACGCTTAGCAATGACATGACTATTTTTATAAAATTTCGTCGAAAAAGTAATGACATTTAGACCAGCCATCCCACGGATTTTCTTGTCACGCCCTAGATTATGGTCAAAAGCATTTAGATTAACTGTTACATCAATTCCCATCGTTTCAAAACGAGAAATAAATTCACCAATATCATATTCTTCACTAGGAAGATTGATAAACACCTCGTCCACAACTTCGTGAGTTGCAAAATTTAAAATATCTTCGACTGGTACGACTGTAATAGTATCATGTTGGAAATTAGGTTTATCTAATACACTAACTGCCACCAGTTCTCCAAAGAAATCACCAGCATCAAGTAATTTATCCATCACTTTCTCAACTCTAGATGTTGCTGTAATCAAGAATAGTTTTTTACTCCATTTCAAATTAGGAAATATTCGTTTCGAATAATACTTGATACAAATATTGACTAGATACATTAGAATCGAGTGTAAGGTTAAGAAATACACCATGCCTCGTCTCGAGATGCTAAAGCGTTCTTCTAAAAAGAAATTAGAAAGACTAATTGCCAAAGCAAAGAAAATGATATATTTTGTCAAGTGAACAAATTCAATCAAATTTCCTCGTCTAAAAAAATCTTGACCGTAATCGCTAAAATAAAATACGATGTAGTGGAGAATATATAGGACAATCATTGTTGTTGAAAGAATATCTGTCTCTTTAACAAAACTAAGAGAATACCCCAGTAACACTACTATAAAACTCTGGATTACTGCCAGAGATATTTTTATCCCCTTCTCTTCCATAACTACTTCCTTAGTCTATCCCTTATTTTTTACCGTAAGAACCATACTCACCGTAAGAACCATATTTTTCAGCTGAAGTATTGAATTTATTTAATACAACTCCTAAGAATGGTTTATTCGTTTGTTCCAATTGATCTTTAGCCTTCTGAACATCTTTTCTGTTAGCCTCTCCTGCTGCAGTAACTAAAACAGATGCATCACATTTTTGTGTGATAATAACTGCATCGATAACGATGCCAATAGGCGCTGTATCAACAATAATATAATCAAAATATTTGCGAAGTGTATCAATCATAGTACTGAAGTTCTCACTTTGCAATAAAGCAGTTGGGTTGGGTGAGATAGACCCAGCTTGAACCACAAATAGATTTTCAACATTGGTATCACATAAGCCATGAGATAAATCTGTTGTTCCAGATAAAAACTCTGTCAATCCAGTAATTTTTTCACGTGATTTGAAGACACCTGACATGACAGAATTCCGAATATCAGCATCTACTAACAAGGTCTTATAGCCTGCACGCGCGAATGCCCAAGCAATATTTGTAGAAGTCGTTGACTTTCCTTCACCCGGTTTTACAGAGGTAATAGAAATCACTTGTAAATTATTTCCACTCAATTGTATATTTGTACGCAAGGCATTATAGTATTCTTCCGCTTTTTTGGCCAGATCTAATTTTTTCTGTGCTATTTCTAATGTCGGCATATCTCTCTCCTATTTCAATTTATCCAAATTTGGAACAACTCCCAACAATGCGATTTGCATAACATCTTCAATATCCTCTGGACGCTTCACTCGTGTATCAACCAGTTCAACAATAAGAACAGCGATAACCATAAATACTGTTCCTCCAAGTAGTCCAATAATAGTATTTCTACGAATATTTGGAGAAGATGGTGCTGTAGCGGGACGAGCTTCTTCAAGTGTTGTGACATCAGAAACTCGTGTGATACTGATAATCTTTTCAGCGGCTACTTCTCTCAATGAGTTAGCAATACGACTAGCTTCCTCAGGGACTCTATCATTAACTGAAATAGAAACGATACGGGTATCAACTGGTACGGTTACCCTGACTTTATTAGCCAAATCTTTTGGCGATAGATCTAATTTTAAATTAGACGTAACCTTTTCCAAAACATCTTGAGACAAAATAATTTCACGGTAGTCCTTAACCAAGTATGATCCAGCTTGCAAGTCTTGGTTTGTCAAACCAGGCTTATCCCCCTGATTACGGTTGACTACATAAATCCGTGTAGTACTAGTGAACTCCGGTTTAACGATAAACGCACTATAGGCAAAAGCTAAGGCTCCAGCTACAATTGCTACCAATGCAATTAGAATTTTTCGTTTCCAAAGAATTTTAAGCAGGTGAAATACATCGATTTCCATAGTATTTTGTTCTTTCATATTTTCTCCTAAATTATTTGATCCATTATAATTTTCCTAGGGTTCTCTACAAATAGTTCTTCCGCCTTATCTCTACCATACTTTTTAGAAATAATCTGATAAGCATCCTCCATATAGGGAGGTCTACTATCTAAGTTATGCATATCACTTGCAATGATATGAACTAAGTCTCTCTCCAAAAAATACTGAGCTCTCTTTTTCATAAATTTATAAGTTTCACCAAAGAGCTTAGGTTTTAGAACATGAGAACTATTTATTTGTGTATAGCACCCCATATCAATCAGTTCCCGAACACGTTTTTCATTATTTTCCAATGCATCATAACGTTCAATATGAGCAATCACCGGGGTAATCCCTAGCATCAAAACATTGCTTAACCCTTTATGAATATCCCGATAGGGTGTATTCATACTAAATTCAATCAAAGCATAACGACTATCATTAAGAGTAGGAATGCGCTTGTTTTCAAGTTTTTCTAGAACATCTGGAGTATAGTATATCTCTGCTCCATAAGCAATGACAAGATCATCTGCCACTTCTTTAGCAATCTCACGAACCTTTAAAAAATTCGTCGCTATTTTTTCTTCTGGAGTCTCAAACATCCCTTTTCGACGATGGGAAGTCGAAACAATCATCCGAACCCCTTGATTATAAGCTTCTCTTAAAAGGGCTTTACTATCTTCTATAGTCTTTGGGCCGTCATCTACATCAAAGACAATGTGAGAGTGGATATCAATCATATCATCTTCCCTCCATCACATCTTGTATCGCACTTTTAGCAGCTGCTAAACTACTATCATCGATTTCCATCATATAGAGGTTACTATCTGGCATAGCATAAGAAGGAAGTCCCATTTGACCTGTACCTTTGAGGTCTTGAGAGTTAACTTTATAACTACCACCACTCTCCAATTGAGTATTAACCAAATCTATCATCGTTTCGATAGGCATATTTGTTTGAAGGGAATCTTGCAAACCTTGAAGAATATCACTATAATTTTTCAATGCTTCGGTAGAAGTTAATTTCTGAATGATTGCGACAATCACCTTTTGTTGATTACGACCACGGTCACGATCCCCATCAGCTAAAGAGTAGCGTTCACGAACAAAACCAAGAGCTTGTTCAGAATCTAAATGAACATTTCCTACTGGGAAATGGAACTTCCCGTGACGAGATGTAAATTCCTGATCATTGTACACATCTACACCACCTAAAAGGTCAATCAATTTCAAGAACGAAGTGAAGTTCAGACGAACATAGTAGTTAATATCAACTCCATAAAGATTTTCCAAAGTATGAATAGAGGAGTCTACTCCATAAATACCTGCATGGGTCAACTTATCTTTTTGGTTGTTGCCACCATCAGCAATTGGAACATAGGAATCACGAGGTGTTGTTGTTAATAGAATCTTTTTGGTTTCACGATTCACTGTCATAATGATGTTGACATCTGAACGAGAAACCGAACTAATTGGCCCGTAAGTGTCAATACCACTCACATAGACATTAAAGGATTGGTTCTTAGAAACTTTAGGAGCAGCTACTTCCTTGGTGATATTTTTAGTGTAGATTTTCCTAATTTTTGATGCATAATCAGGGTATTCAGATTCTATAATATTTTCAAAGACGCTATTTAAGACAATCGCCTTTGTTTCACCTGATATCAAACTCTTATAAGCTGCAAGGTATGAAGTGCTTTGTTCAACTGTCAATTCTTTGCTCTGACTAGTTTTGATATCAGCTATCAGTTTTTGAATATTATCATTATCTGTATCAGTTGGTCCTGTAACACTATCTAGTTGCGTGATATTCTGAACGTCACTGTCTTTCAGAACAACAACACTCATTGAGTACTCTGAGTAATTTGACGTAGAATTGATATGACTAGTAAAGTCGACAAATTGTTGCAGTGCAAAGAAAGAAACGGAACTCACTAAAATAGCTAGTGTTAAAAAGAAAATCGTAAACTTTTCTGCTTTTCTATAGATTATCAAAAGCAGACTCGCTAAAGCGACCAAAATCACTACGGTTACCGTTATAACATTCAGGTATCTAAACGCCAATATATTATGTCTAAAAATCAAAAACAGCAAAAAACCACTCAATAATACATAAATGGTTAATAAGGCTATATTAACACTACGCTTAACTTTCCCCGAACGGGCTCTTTTTGAACGTTTATTCATAGTTTTCCCCTATATGTTAATTATCAGAATTATTATATCACAATCATGAAATAATTTCCATTTATTCCTTTTTTTATCAGCGTTTTCATCGCTTTTTCTTTACTAAAACCACTTGAAAATTAGCCTCTTATACAAAAAACAAGGATACTGATATCAAAGTATCCTTGTTCTTATTTTTATTTGATATGAGTTTCAAATTCTTTTTGGCTTTTTTCAATAGCCTTCTTACTTTCTTCTTCCCACTTAGCCTTAGCTTCATCAAATTGTTTCTTGGTAACAGGGTCTTTTTGAAGTTTCATGTACTTGTAGTTATTTCCATCACCTTTGATGCCCACTAGAGAGTAAGCACGTGTAAATGGAGTTACTTTGGTGACAGAGGCTGTACCACCACTTGACATCGTAGACATGATTAGTGAATTATCAATCATCCAAGCTTGTGCTTCAGCATATTTTTCATAACGCTTAGCAACATCTTTGTTTTCCGCATCTGCCTCTTTTAAAAGTTTCGTATAGGTATCGAGACCTAAACTCTTAATCAGTTCTTGATCTTCCTTAGCATCCAAACCAAAAATCTTGAGATAGAAACCATCTTCTGCATTAAATGGATCAAGATAAGTTGACGGATCTTGGTAATCACCCACCCAACCATCAAAGTTTAAATCGTAATCACGAGACGCTGGATTCGGAGCAAGAAATGCAACATTGCTGAAATCATCCGTAGATAATTGTTGAACATCAACCACAATATTGTCATCCCCAAATACAGTCTCCAAGGTCTGTTTAACCGAATTCATACCAGAAACCGCGTTTTTATTGGTTTGATCAACAGGAACATCAATATGAATAGGGAAGGTCACCCCTTTTGATTCCAATTCCTTTTTAGCTTCCGCAAATTTTGCTTGGGCCTTTTCCTTGTTGAAGTATCCGTCTTGGGCATCCGCCAAGTTAATGCCTGACCATTCTGTTCCATACTGAACAAGTTTAGAAGAAACCACTTCTCCGAAGCTCTTATCCCTCACCTGCACAAATGTAGGGGGAACAAGAGTATTACGAAGTGTCTTGCTTGCTGCTTCTTGCCCGTTAGATTGAGCAGAATAGGCCGTGCGATCGATAGCAAAGTTAATCGCTTGACGGAAATTTTTATTTAAAATCGCTTTTTGAGTTGATTTCTTTTGTTCATCTGTTGTTTTAGCTGTATGGTTATAAGCTTTTCGGTTAACATTAAAGTTAAAGTACCAAGATGTCTTGTCTTGTAAGCTATAAACAATATTGTCTTGATATTTTTCTTTTATCTTGGCATAGTTAGAGCTGTTTGGATAAACTCCTGCCAGAGAATAGGCACCACTTTCAAAATTTCGAATAGTCATCTCTTGATCAGAACCATCAAAATAAGCCAGTTTAACTTTTTCAATGGTTACTTTATCATGATCATAATAGTGTGGATTCTTCACATACTCGATCGAAGATTTTGATGTGAAATCTTTTAACAAGTAAGGTCCGTTGTAAAGAATACTACTTGGCGTCAAGGTACCAAATTCTTTTTCCTTTGACTTCAAAAACTCTTCATTTACTGGAAAAAGAATACTGTTAGTTGTCTTAGAATTCCAATAAGGCTCTGGTCTTGTCAAAGTGTACTCAACTGTGTAGTCATCCAAAGCTTTGACACCAACAGTAGAGAAATCATTTGTCACACCAGTCACATAGTCATTCAATCCCTTGATAGAATTTTGAATGAGATCCATGGCTTGCCCCTTGTTATCCGAAGCATATTTGATTCCAGTAACAAAGTCCTGTGCTTTTACTGGAGCATATTCTTCTCCATCAGCTGTATACCACTTGGCATCTTTTCTGAGTTTATAGGTATAAGTCAAACCATCTGCCGAAACAGTCCAATCCTCCGCTAGAGCTGGTGTCAGATTACCATAGCTATCATTTTCTAGCAAACCATCCACAAGATTAGTAATTATAGATGTATTATCTGCATAATAATCTAAAAGATAATTAAAAGTTGTTGGATTTCCACTAAAAGTTGACGAATACGTCTTTGTATCTGTGTTAGATTGCCCACAAGCTGAGAGTAAAATCCCTGTAGCTAGGACAAGACCAGTTCCGATAAGTCTTTTTTTCATTGTCATCACCCACTCCTTTATGTCACTTTTTATAACATAGCCATATTTTATCAAATTTATCCAAAAATGTAAAGTTACTAGTTTCTAAGCGACTAACATCCCATAACCAAAAAAGGAAGCACAGATTCTCTGCAACTTCCTTGTCTTGTTATAAACTATTTAATGTGTTTTTCAAGCTCTTTTTGGTATTTGGCATTTGTTTCGATTTTTTCTTTCTGCCATTTCTTGAGAGCTTCTTCATATTCTTTTGTCGTCACAACATCCTTTTGCAACTCTAAACCTTTGAATACAAATGGATCTCCCTTAATTCCGACTTGAGAGTATGCTTTTGTGAATGGTACAGTTCGACTAACAGTCGGAGAACCACCTGAAGAGGCAACTGGGATTAAAAGTGAACTATCCGATACCCAAGCTTGAGCTTTAGCGTATTTCTCATAACGCTTATTGAGGTCACTTGTTTCAGCTGCGGCATCGTCCAAGAGTTTCTTGTATTCGTCCAGTCCAACTTGAGCCATCACTTCTGGATCTTTTCCGCGAGTGATCCCCAAGTGTTTAAGAGCAGACCCCTTCTTAGCATCGAGAATGTTTAGGTAGGTAGCTGGGTCTTGATAGTCTGGACCCCAACCAGTTCCATTCAAGTCATAGTCTTTTTGTGCTGGAACCTTAGCTTGAGACGTGATGCTCATTTTTTCATTATCAGTCATTTGAAGGACATCGATAATGACATTATCAGTACCAAGTGTTGATTCGATAGATTGCTTAAGTGAGTTAGTTTGCTGGACAGCAATCACATCTGTTTGTTCAACCGGAATATCCAAACGAATCGGGAAGGTCACACCCTTTGCTTGCAATTCTGTCTTTGCTTTTGCAAAGGCAGCCTTGGCTTTTTCTGGATTATAAATCGTATCCTTACCATCTGTCAAAGCTACATCTTTCCACTGTTCCCCATAAGAAACCAACTGCTCTTGAGCCAGTTCACCAAAGGTCTTTTCACCAACTTGGACATAATCATGAGGCACTAGGCTATTACGAATAATCTTGTCCGCACCTTCTTCCCCGTTCAACTGAGCCGTATAAGAGTGACGATCAAGGGCAAAGTTCAATGCCTGACGGAAGTTTTTGTTGAGAAGAGCTTCTTTTGTTGAAGTTTTTTGAGTTTCGTCCGTTTTAGCCGTTTTATTGTAAGACTGGCGATTTACGTTAACAGTGAGATAGTAGCTTGTCGCTTCTTGTGGACTGTAGACAATCTTATCTCCGTATTCTTTCTTAGTTGACTCAAAGTTTGAGCTTGTTGGGAAGAGACGAGCTGTTGTATAGGCACCTTGTGTAAAGCTACGAATCAAGGATTCTTGGTCTGATCCATCATAGAAGGTTAGTTTAATGCTGTCAATCTTAACATTGTCCTTATCCCAGTAGTTTGGATTTTTTTCATATTCGATAGCAGATTTTGACGTCAATGATTTCAATAGATAAGGACCATTATAAAGAATACTTGACGGAGTAGGAGTTCCGTAGTCTTTTCCTTTAGAATTCAGAAATTCTTCATTAACTGGAAGCATAGTTGCAGTTGTGACTTTAGAATTCCAGAAACTTTCTGGTTTGTTAAGCGTATATTCAACCGTGTAATCATCAACAGCTTTTACACCTACAGTAGAAAAGTCGTTACTTTCACCACTGATATAGGCGGCCAATCCTTTAATAGAATCTTGAAGGAGAGAGAGACCGTCTGATTTACCATCAGCTGCATGTTTCAAACCTGTAACAAAGTCCTGGGCCTTAACTTCAGCATACTCTTCTCCTTCAGATGTATACCATTTTACACCCTTACGAAGTTTGTAGGTATAAGTCAAACCATCTTTAGAAACGGACCAGTCTTCTGCAAGTGATGGAATTAAGTTTCCATACTTATCATTTTCCAAAAGGCCATCGACAACGTTGGCTATAACGTCAGAAGTTGAGCTCTTGCTCGTCACGCTGTAGTCCAAAGATGATGGATCCATAGCGTAGACATAAGAAAATGTTTTAGGAGCGTCCGCATTCTTTTCGCTTTTACCACAAGCTGCCAAAAGAAAGGCCGCACTCAAGGTCACTCCCGCTCCTAAGAGCCACTTTTTCGATTTCATAGGCAATCTCCTTTAAGATAGGTTTTTCACCATTATAACCTATTTTTCTATAAATGCAAGAGCTTTTGAGAGATTTTTTAGAAAATTCTAACAAATATTTTTAAAAAAATTCTCTGAAAAACTTTTATCAAAAAAACCTCAAACTCTATAAGCTTGAGGTCCTCACTTTTTAGTCAGTCAATTCCACACAGAAAGCATCCCATGGAGCCAAGATTTGTTTTTCAAAAACTCCTTGAACCGTGGTGTTTTCAATCAAAACAGATTTGACGTTTCCTTCTACGGTCAAGTCTTGCTCTTCATTGGACAAGTTAGCCACAACTAGGAAACGACGGCCCCCATCTTTACGGATATAGGCGAAGACCTTGTCAGTTGTTTCCAAGAGTTCAAAGTCAGCTTGAATCAGCCAGCTATTCTCCTTACGAATTTGGACCAACTTCTGATAAGTATAAAAAATAGAATCTTGATTTGCCAGTACTTCTTGAACGTTGATTGATTGATAGTTTGGATTCACTGCCAACCAAGGTTGACCTGTTGAGAAACCAGCATTTTTGCTCTCGTCCCATTGCATAGGGGTACGGGCATTGTCACGTCCAATGACACGGATACTGTCCATGATTTCTTCCATCAGAACGCCTTTTTCAAGAGCCTCACGCGCATAGTTGAGGGATTCAATATCTTCTACTTGATCCAGTGTTTCAAACGGATAGTTGGTCATCCCAATTTCCTCACCTTGGTAGATATAAGGAGTCCCTCTCATGAGATGAAGTAAGATAGCAAAGGCTTTGGCAGATTTTTCGCGATATTCTTGGTCATTCCCCCAGATAGAGACAATACGAGGGAGGTCATGATTGTTCCAAAAAAGCGAATTCCAGCCGTCCTCAACTCCTAACTCTGTCTGCCATTTGTTAAAGATTTCTTTCAACTTAGCGATATTCAGCTCTTTTTGATAATGCCATTTAGGTTGCCCTTCCTGATATTGAAGACAGATGTGTTCAAACTGGAAGACCATAGACAATTCTTGGCCCTTTGGATCAGAGTAAAGTTTAGCGATTTCTGGCGTTGCTCCCCAAGTCTCCCCTACTGTCAAGAGATCTTTGTCGCCAAAAGTGGCTCTGTTCATCTCCTTGAGATAAGGATGGAGCATGGGACCATTATTAACCACCTTCTCGTCAGGAACTTTCCCAATCATGTCAATGACATCCATACGGAAACCACCAATGCCTTTATCAATCCAGAAGTTCATCATCTCATAAATTTTCTGACGAAGTTTTTCATTTTCCCAGTTGAGATCCGGCTGTTTCTTACTGAAAAAGTGGAGATAGTACTGACCCGACTTTTCATCATATTCCCAAGCAGAACCACTAAAGATAGAATCTAAATCGTTAGGTTCATCCCGCCAGATATAGTAGTCTCGCTCAGGGCTATCAGGATTTTCACAGGCATCGACAAACCAAGCATGTTCATCTGAGGTATGATTAACCACCAAGTCCATGATGATACGAATATCACGCTTCTTAGCTTCCGCGATCAGTTGATCCATATCCTCCATAGTTCCGAAAATAGCCGCAATCGCTTGATAATCAGCGATATCATAGCCATTATCATCCATAGGACTGTCATAAACTGGAGAAAGCCAAATCGCTGTGATTCCTAACTTAGCTAGATAGTCTAACTTACTGGTAATACCTGGCAAATCGCCAATTCCATCTCCGTTGCTATCCATAAAGCTCTTAGGATAAACTTGATAGACTACGGCATTGTGCCACCATTTTTCTTGCATCTTCTTACCTCATTATTTTAATAATCTATAGTCTATGATAGCGCTTTTCAGAATTTTGTGCAAGCGTTTGCCTAATCTTTTTGATTCCTTTTTTAACTCCATAGTTTCCTAACTTCCAATTTTTTATTATAATAGAGGTCAGAGGTAAAAAAATGAAAAAACAAGCTTTTAGTTCTGAACAATATTTGAATCTACAGCGCGACCACATTTTGGAGCGCATTAACCAATTTGACGGCAAGCTCTACTTGGAGTTTGGTGGCAAAATGTTAGAAGATTTCCACGCTGCTCGTGTTCTTCCTGGTTATGAGCCTGACAACAAAATCAAGCTCTTGCAAGAATTAAAAGAGCAAGTCGAGGTTGTGATTGCCATTAACGCTAGCAACATCGAACATTCCAAAGCACGTGGTGACTTGGGCATTTCTTATGACCAAGAAGTTCTTCGTTTGATTGATAAATTCAATGAATTAGGGATTTTTGTTGGCTCGGTAGTCATCACACAGTACGCTGGTCAACCAGCTGCAGATGCCTTCCGCAACCAACTTGAGAAAAACGGAATTGATTCTTATCTTCACTATCCAATCAAAGGATATCCGACGGATATGGATCACATCATTTCTCCAGAAGGCATGGGAAAAAATGACTACATCAAAACTAGTCGCAACTTGATCGTCGTAACAGCTCCTGGACCTGGTTCTGGAAAATTAGCAACGTGTATGTCCAATATGTACCACGATCAAATCAATGGTATCAAGTCTGGTTACGCTAAATTTGAAACCTTCCCAGTTTGGAATCTTCCCCTTCATCATCCAGTCAATTTGGCTTACGAGGCTGCCACAGCTGACCTTGATGATGTCAACATGATTGACCCTTTCCATCTTCAAACCTATGGAGAGACCACTGTCAACTACAACCGTGATATTGAGATTTTCCCAGTGCTTAAGCGCATGTTAGAACGTATCCTTGGTAAATCTCCATACGCTTCTCCGACAGATATGGGTGTCAACATGGTTGGTTTCGCTATTACAGATGATGAAGCTGCTGTCGAAGCTTCTAAACAAGAAATCATCCGCCGTTACTATCAAACTGTTCTTGATTTCAAAGCCGAAAAAGTTGGTGAAGCTGCTGTCAAGAAAATCGAGTTACTCATGAACGACCTTGGTATCACACCTGCAGACCGCAAGGTTGCTGTCGTTGCCCGTCAAAAAGCTGAAGAAACTGGCGGACCAGCTCTAGCTCTTGAATTGCCAACTGGGGAAATCGTCACAGGTAAGAACTCAGAACTCTTTGGTCCTACAGCCGCTGCCTTGATCAACGCCATCAAGAAATCAGCTGACATTGCTAAAGAAGTAAAATTAATCGAACCTGAAGTTGTTAAGCCAATCCAAGGTCTTAAAATCGATCATCTCGGTAGCCGCAATCCACGCCTGCATTCAAATGAAATCCTGATTGCACTTGCTATCACAGCTACAGAAAATCCTGATGCTGCTCGTGCTATGGAAGAACTTGGCAACCTCAAAGGAAGCGAAGCTCACTCAACCATCATCTTAACCGATGAAGACAAGAATGTCCTTCGCAAATTGGGTATCAATGTAACCTTTGACCCTTACTACCAATACGACCGCTTGTATCGTAAATAAAGATTTCAACCTCTCCACTCTCGGAGAGGTTTTCTCTCTGTCTCAGGAGCCAGCTTTGTGTTATAATGAAAGAAGAAAACTGAAAGGATTTACCATGTCAAAAGAAGTTATTGTTGAAAGTTTTGAACTTGACCACACCATTGTTAAAGCACCCTATGTTCGCTTGATTGGGGAAGAAACAGGGCCAAAGGGAGATATCATCTCCAATTATGATATTCGTTTAGTGCAACCCAATGAAGACTCTATCCCTACTGCTGGCCTTCACACTATCGAGCACCTCTTAGCAAAACTCATCCGTACCCGCATTGACGGTATGATTGACTGTTCACCATTTGGGTGCCGTACAGGCTTCCACATGATTATGTGGGGACGTCACACCAGTGCTGAAATCGCGGCTGTTATCAAGGATTCGCTCAAAGAAATCGCTGAGACTACTACTTGGGAAGATGTCCCTGGAACAACCATCGAATCTTGCGGAAACTACAAGGATCACAGCCTCTTCTCTGCTAAAGAATGGGCAAAACTCATCCTAGAACAAGGAATTTCAGATGATGCCTTTGAGCGTCATGTGATTTAAACATAAAAAAGGAACCAGTTTTTTCAGCCGGTTCCTTCTTTTTTATTCTCAAAATTCTGTCTTAGGCTTTTTCACGAATGACTAAAACACCGTCTTCCATATCTGCTTCCAGATGTTTAGCATCCAAATGATCCAAGTGGAAGTCTGTTACCTTATCACGAATTTCTTGTTCAACTACACGACGGAGTGGACGAACACCCATGACTTCATCATAACCTTCTTCTGTGATATAGTCTTTAGCCGCTTGACTGACTACCAAGTCAATGTCTTTCTTAGCCAAGGTTTGGTTAACTTCGGCCAACATCAAGTCCACAATCTTAGAAAGATCTTCCTTAGTCAAGTGTGAGAACTCGATAACTGCATTAAAGCGGTTAAGAAATTCTGGACGGAAGAAAGGTTTCAAACGATCCATCAATTCTGGTTTATCCGCATCTTCTGTCAAGTTGACTTCATAGCCAAATCCAGCATTTGAGGTCGCAATAATGACAGTGTTCTTGAAGTTTACTGTATTTCCTTGACCATCTGTCAAACGACCATCATCTAGAACTTGGAGGAGAAGGGTAATGACTTGAGAATCAGCCTTTTCAATTTCATCCAAGAGAATGATAGAGTATGGATTGCGACGGACACGTTCCGTTAAGGTATTGCTATTGTCATCATAACCCACATAGCCTGCTGTTGTACCAATTAGCTTAGAAACGGCTGTGCGGTCACTGTATTCAGACATATCCAAACGGATGATCGCATCCTTGGTTCCAAACATATCAAGTGCCAATTGCTTAGCAAGTTCTGTCTTACCAACCCCAGTTGGACCTACAAAGAGGAAGCTACCGATTGGGCGATTACCTTCATCAAAACCGGCACGGTTACGACGGATAGCACGAGCTACAGCTTCAACTGCCTTATCTTGACCGATTACCTTATCTTGCAGACGATGAGCCATATCTTTCAGACGTTCGATGTCTGATGCTCCCATTTGTGAAACCGGGATACCTGTCATTCGTTCTACAGATTCAGCCACATCGTTGACACTTGCAGTCACTTTCATATCTTCTGTGTGGTTTTCGATTTTCTTTTCCAATTCTGCGATACGTGTTTTATAGTTTAGAGCAGCTTCAAAATCTTCTGCCTCAACCGCTTTTTCTTGCTTGTCTTTTTCCGCTTCAATTTCACGTTCAACAGCATGAACATCTGTTACTGGATGTTGAGCTGCCAGGTGAGCAGCCGTTACATCGACAAGGTCAATAGCCTTATCTGGCAAGCTACGTTGAGGAATGTATTGAACAGAATAATCCACTGCTGCTTTCAAGACCTCGTCTGGCAAGATGACATTGTGGTGTTGTTGATAGAGATCACGAATTCCTTGAAGGATTTTAAAAGTATCTTCCGCTGAAGGAGCATTGACCTTGACTTCGTTGAAACGACGAGCAAGAGCAGCATTCTTCAAGATGGTGTTACGGTATTCGTCTTGAGTTGTTGCCCCAATCACTGTCAACTCACCACGAGAGAGAGCTGGCTTGAGAATATCCGCAAGCCCTTTAGAACCACTATCTCCACCAGTGCTACCAGCACCAAGAATTTGATGAATTTCATCAAAGAAGAGGATAATATTCCCTGCTTCTTTCACTTCATTGACTAGGTTTTGGACATTTTCTTCAAAGCTACCACGGTATTGAGTACCAGCCTCAAGACCTGAGATATCAATAGAGATAATTTCCTTGTTCTTAATGGCAGCTGGAACATCGCCATTCACAATGGCTTGTGCTAGGCCTTCGACAACGGCTGTCTTACCAACGCCTGCATCTCCGACAAGTACAGGATTGTTCTTGGTACGGCGTGATAGAATTTCAGATGTTTCTTGAATTTCCTTGTTTCGTCCGATAACAGGATCCAACTTACCCTCACGAGCTTCCGCTGTCAAGTTACGACCTAGTTTGGCAAGGACACCATCTTGTTTCATACCTGAAGTCTGTTGTTGCATTTGTCCATCAGTTTCTGCATTTCCTGGCAATTGACCAGTTGCGCGATAGTGAGCGAATTCCTCAGGTGTCACTTCACGACCATTAATCAAGTAGCGGCGATTTTCAGAACTATATCCTCGCATACCACCCATCAATTGGTTAAATAAATCATCCATATTGTTAAAATTATTAAAGTTGTTGTTCATATTCTTTACCTCTTTTTGTTTTCTTCGTTATTATTACTGATATTGACTATCTTTGACCTTTGTTTTAAAAAATTTAGACTAGCTAACTAACAACTCTACGTACTATTTCTGGTTTGTCTTTTTCAAGCAGGAGTAGACTATCTTTACTTCTGAAGATTTCGAGATTAAACATAGACCCACCTCTTTCTATTTCACTTTAAATAAGCGTTCTAGTAAGGCTTTCATTTACCCTACGTTCATAATATACTACATTAGTCAGAAAAGGTCAAGAGATTTGACTTTAATTGACCAATAAATTTTACAAAAAGAAGAACTAGCTTTTAACTAGTCCTTCTTTGTATTATTTTATATAATCTTAACTCAACGCATCCAAGGCATCATCCATTGAAAGAACTTCGTGGAAGACACGTTGTGTCAATTCAGTTTTTTGTTCTGGAGTGAGGTATTTAGTGTTTACACAGTATCCAGAGATACGTACGATAACGTCTTCACCTGACATGATCTTTTCGTAAACATCGTTCAAGTCCATAACGTTCAAGTTAACGTGTTGTCCACCGTTTTCGAAGTAACCATCAAGGATTGTTACCAAGTTATCAACTTGTTCGTCACGAGTCTTACCAAGAGCGCGAGGTGATACTTGTGTAGTCAATGAGATACCATCAGCTGCATAACTAAAGTCAAGGCTAGAAAGTGAGTTCAAGTTTTGCAACCATCCACCTTTAGCTTTGTTAGATGGGTTAGCACCTGGTGAGAAGAATTCAAGTTTAGACAAGTTCACAGAACCATCTTCGTTGAGGTATACACCTTTGTGGACTGGTGAATTACCAGTTTGTTTAGAGTAAGCAACGTTAGATGTGATTGTCAAAAGTGATACAGTAGCTTCTGCGTCTTTGTAAAGTTTGTGGCTACGTAGACGAGTTGTGTAAGCTTCGATCAACCATTCTGCCAATTCGTTTGAACGTGGGTCGTCTTCACCCCAACGTGGGTATTCACCGATTGTTTCGTAATCGTAGATATAACCATTTTCGTCACGGATTGGTTTAACCGTAGCGTATTTGATAGCTGACAATGTATCAACAGTGTTGGCAAATCCACAGATACCGAATCCCATGTTCGCACGTTGTTTAGTTGGCAAGAAGGCCATTTGAACAGCTTCGTAGTTGTACTTATCAGTCATGTAGTGGATGATGTTCAAAGCATCTACGTAAGTGTCAGTCAACCAGTCAAGAGATTTTTCAAAGTTAGCTTTAACTGATTCGAATTCAAGAACTTCGTCACGGATTGGTTCGATGTCAAATACTTTGTAGTCTTTGTGAACATCGTCGTAACCACCGTTCAAACCAGTAAGAAGGGCTTTCAATACGTTTACACGAGCACCGAAGTACTGGATGTTGTGGCGTTGTTCTTCATTTTCTGGATCAAGTGGAGACACACAGCATGAGATACAGCTCATTTCACCATACCCGTCTTTAGCCATCGTTGTAACACCTTCGTATTGGATAGAAGAGTGTTTGTGGCTCATGTGCATACAGTAGCGACGGAAGTTGTATGGCAATTTATCAGTCCAAAGAACTGTCAAGTTTGGTTCTGGAGAGTTACCGATGTTGTCAAGAGTGTTCAAGAAACGGTAGTCCATCTTAGTAACACGGTGACGACCATCGTTACCCATACCAGCCATAGAAGTTGTGATGAAAGTTGGGTCACCTGAGTACAATTGGTCGTAAGCTTTTGTACGAGCAAATTTAACTGTACGAAGTTTCATAACGAAATCATCAACGAATTCTTGGATTTCTGATTCAGTAAATGTACCACGAGCAAGGTCACGTTCTGCAAAGATATCCAATACGATTGGCACACGTCCTAGAGATGTAGCAGCACCGTTGATAACACGGCAGACAGCCATGAAGGCGATGTTAACCCATTGGATAGCTTCTTTAACGTTCATAGCTGGTTTGCGAACATCAACTCCGTAAAGGTCACCCAAGCGAACAACTTGTTGCAATGCTTGGTATTGAAGATTGATTTCTTCACGAAGACGGATTGTTTCTTCATCGATTTCTTCGATTGCATTCCAGTCGTTTACTTTTTCTTGCATCAAGTAGTCTGCACCGTAAAGAGCAAGACGTGCGTAAACACCGATGATACGTCCGCGTGAGTATGCATCTGGAAGACCAGTTACAGTGTGAGCGTGACGAGCGCGACGAATGTTTGAAGTGTAAGCACGGAAGATACCGTCGTTAACTGTTGTTACGTATTTAGTGAAGATTTCGTGAACAGCTGGGTCTGGTTCGTATCCATTTTCTTTCAAAGTAGTTTCAGCCATACGGATACCACCTTTTGGCATGAAGTTCAATTTGAAAAGTTCATCGTTTTGGATACCGAAGATAACTTCGTTTTCTTTATCGATAAATCCTGCTGGGATATCAGCGATAGATGTTGGACGGGTGTCCATTGGGAAACGAGTTTCTTCGTAGTGTGCTTTAGTTTCTTCTACAATTTTTTTGATGTGAAGTGAACGTTCTGTTGGTCCTGCAAGGAAGCTTTCGTCTCCATCATAAGGTGTGTAGTTAGCTTGTACGAAGCGTGATACACTTGCTTTTTCTTTCCAATCTACGCCTTTGAAGCCTTCCCAAGCTTTGTCAAAAATATCTTGTGCTTCAACAACTGTCTTAACAACCATGTTAATGTCCTCTTTTTTCTTTCTAGTAACAACCATCTGTTACATTCATGAGACAAGTATACCACACAGTAACCGATTTCAACAAGTGAAAAATCCCTATTTTTACACTTTCTTTTCTAAAACAGTCTATATTTTCCCCTGAACTGTATTATATTTTTGAAAAAAATAAAGTCCTTTTTTCTTTTTTTCAGAAAAAAGGGTATAATGAAGGAAAATAAACAGTAATACTCAATGAAAATCAAAAAGCAAACTAGGAAGCTAGCCACAGACAGTACTTGAGTACGGTAAGGCGAAGCTAACGTGGTTTGAAGAAATTTTCGAAGAGTATAAAAAGGTGATAAGCATGTTGATTTTTCCCTTATTAAATGATTTGTCAAGAAAAATCATCCATATTGATATGGATGCCTTTTTTGCTGCAGTGGAAATCAGGGATAATCCTAAACTCAGAGGAAAACCTGTCATTATCGGCAGTGACCCTCGGCAAACAGGTGGGCGTGGTGTAGTTTCCACTTGTAGCTATGAGGCGCGAGCTTTTGGTGTCCATTCAGCCATGAGCTCTAAGGAAGCCTATGAGCGTTGTCCCCAGGCAATCTTCATCTCAGGAAATTATGAGAAATACAAATCTGTGGGACTCCAGATTCGAGCTATTTTTAAGCGCTATACAGATTTGATTGAACCCATGAGCATTGACGAAGCCTATTTGGATGTAACAGAAAATAAACTTGGTATCAAGTCAGCGGTCAAAATCGCTCGTCTCATTCAAGAGGATATCTGGCAAGAACTCCATCTAACTGCTTCCGCAGGCGTTTCTTACAACAAATTCTTAGCTAAAATGGCTAGCGATTATCAAAAACCACATGGTCTGACAGTAATTCTACCTGACCAGGCTGAGGACTTTCTAAAACAAATGGATATTTCCAAGTTTCATGGAGTAGGAAAAAAGACAGTGGAAAGACTTCATCAAATGGGTGTTTTTACCGGCGCTGATCTACTTGAAGTTCCTGAAGTGACCCTAATAGACCGCTTTGGAAGACTGGGCTATGACCTTTATCGAAAGGCTCGTGGTATTCACAATTCCCCCGTCAAATCCAATCGCATCCGTAAATCAATCGGGAAAGAGAAAACCTATGGGAAAATTCTACATGCTGAGGAAGACATCAAAAAAGAGCTAGCTCTTCTATCGGAAAGAGTCGCTCTCAATCTCAGTCAGCAAGAAAAATCTGGAAAAATTGTCATTTTAAAAATCCGCTACGAGGACTTTTCAACTCTTACTAAACGAAAAAGTCTTGCTCAAAAAACACAGGATGCTAGCCAGATAAGCCAAATAGCTCTGCAACTCTATGAAGAATTAAGCGAAAAAGAAAGAGGTGTCCGCCTGTTGGGGATTACCCTGACTGGATTTTAAAACCTTGAAGAGCTGCCCCTTCAAGGTTTTTCTTATACAAATAAACGGACAAAACTGTAAAGTAGTAAAACACTACCAAGCACGATGCGGTATTTACCGAAAAGGGTAAAGTCGTGTTTTTTCACATAGCTGGTCAAGAAGCGAATAGCGACCATGCTGACTGCAAAAGCGACTCCCATCGCAACCAAGAGCAAGAACAATTGCCCAAAGTTCAAGAGTTGTCCTGCTTTTATAAATTTGAAAATCTTTAATGCACTAGCTCCAAACATAACTGGAATTCCAAGATAGAAGGTAAATTCTGTCACAACAGAACGACTGGTTCCATTTAACAAACCACCGACAATCGTTGCACCAGAACGACTGGTCCCTGGTAAAAGGGCAAGAACTTGGAAAAGTCCGATATAGAAGGCTGTGGTATAAGGAAGCTTGTCCAACTCTGTTACACTTGGTTCGATAGCACGCGCTTTATTGCGCTTCTCCAAATAGATAAAGGCAATCCCATAGATAATCAACATGAGAGCAACAGAAACCATGTTATGGAAGTGGGTATCAAACCAATCATCAAATTTAAAGACGGCAAGTAAAGGCAAAGTGGCAACCAAGACCTTCAACCACAGTCTCCAAGTCTTACGAACTTCCTGCTTGTCCTTAGTCGGTTTGAAAGGATTGAGCTTGTTAAAGTAAATGACCATAACCGCTAAAATAGCACCAAGCTGAATCACGACATTAAACATGGACATAAAAGCTTCATTCTGATTTTGGTATTGGATAAATTCCTCTGCTAAAATCAAGTGACCTGTACTGGAAATCGGCAACCATTCCGTAATTCCTTCAACAATACCGAAGAAGATAGATTTTAAAATTTCAATAAGATACATAGATTACTCCTTTTTCTATCTTCCATTATAGCATATTTTTTCAATCTGTGACAGTTCCCTTTAAAAGGCACCGATACTGCCACCACCTCCACCTCCGGAGAAGCCACCACCAGAACTTCCATTTCCAGAAGATACGGAATAGGTACTTGCTGTGTTTGCGATGCTGGCATAATGGCTCATTTGCGCGCTTGAATGATAAAACATACCGTGCCAGCCATAATCTACATAGAGATTGATATCTGGATTTCCCACTTTAATCTGATGAACCTTCATCAAATGGCTGACCTTGTCCGCATAGCCAAATAAGGTCGCATAGACCAAAAGGCGATTCCAGACCACAATACTTTCCAATTCAGCCTGATCCAATCGTGCAATCTCACGCAACATATTTTCAAAACTGGTCCAGAGATAGTATACTTCTGCTCCTGCTTCATTTAGGACACCATCACGATTATCTAGTCGAAGCTTCCAATAATAGAAAACAACCAACACCAAACCTAAAAAACCAAGTATTGGCAAGGGGACGTAAAGATAGCCATAAACATCCAAACTGTACAAGAACAAACCAAATCCGATAAATAGGGGCAGGATAGTCAAGGCACCCATACCCACTTGCAAGGCCTTTTCCCCACCAGTTAAAGGACGATAGTAATTCGGAAGCCCCCAGAAGGTAACCCGATTTCTCACTCCTTCTTGCATCTGGTTCAATACTTCTTCAAAAGAAGATTTGAGCTGACGCCCCTTTGCTTGAATCCGTTTTTCATCAGAGACTTTTGCTCTACGATAAAGACTATCAGATACCTTGTAATCCGCAAACAAATTGGAAAGAGTTTCTTCTTTTTTGCCTGAAAAAGCCAGATTTAGACAGTCTTTCTCAAAGCTTGACAAACCATCTTCTTTTATTAGCCTCAAACCAACTGCATCTCCTTCTGAAATGATAGAGACACTTCCACGGTCTATCACATCTAGCAAGGTAGCTTGAATAAGTTGGTCAAAGGTGAATTTTCCAGCTCCCTTTACCAAGGGACTCACTTCCTCCAAGGAGGTAGAGTAGACAGCCTCTGATAAAACCATAGGCTCTAATTCCATTGGTGGTTCATAGATACGATGATTTTTGGCATATTTGACCGAAGGAATGGTCTTTCTTCTATAAATAAAATAAAAGCAAATACTCAATAACAAGGAGATAGAAAGTAGCGAAGGAAACACCCAAGTAACGAGTTGTTTACTCTGATCTTTTTCTCTAATAATCGAGTCTTCTATCTTATTAAACTCTTCTAAACGATTCCCTTTCAAGCCCTGATCCCTAGCGCTAGCAAAATTGGTCCGAGGCCAATAGGCATGCAATTCAACTCCACGCTTAGGCGGAAGATTGTCTAAACGGATAGTATAATCAAGATTACTCTTTTCAACCGTTCCCTCTCTAAAAAGTTTCCCTGTATGGAAAAAGAGTTTTTCCGCCCCCTTCTCTCCCCTTACATGAAATTCAAACTTTCCAATAGCTCCTGAACTATCTGTCAGAGGTTGCCAATTTAATTCAGCGATGTCATCATATAGAAAAAGCAAATTTTTTAAATTCCATGTTAGGTCAACTTCAACTATGTCGCCCTCCTGACCTGGATTATAAACTTTCACAGTGTAACCATTCGCCTCTTCTGTCACTTCGCTAGTAACGTCTACTAGTTCAGCACCGTTTTTCGCGGCCTGAACCGTTGGATGAGGATCAATGTCAAATCCACTGGGCATCTTGCCAGCACGTCCAAGTCCCACAATTTGACCCTTAAAGTCCTCCTCAAACTGGTAAACTATCTTCTGTCTAAATTCTGCTGTATTGTCTGCATGAATATACAAATCCCCTTGATAAGAGTTTATCTTGAAATCAATGGCAAAAACAGAGAATGGCAAAAGGCAAAACAAGCCTAACACCAGTAAGAAAAAAGTTTTTTTCATCAACTAACCCCCCCTTTTTATCTTTGCTATCATTATATCATTTTTTCACAAGTAAGGGCTTACCTATATTGAAAAATAGAGTTTTTTTCGATAAAATAGGAGACAGTTATTTTTTAATAGATTAGAAATAGGAGAAATCATGAGAAAAATATACTTATCTATTTTCACAAGTCTCTTGCTGATGCTAGGACTTGTTAATGTTGCTCAAGCCGATGAATATTTACGCATCGGGATGGAAGCGGCATATGCTCCCTTTAACTGGACTCAGGACGATGATAGTAATGGGGCTGTCAAAATCGATGGGACTAACCAGTATGCTAACGGATACGATGTTCAAATCGCCAAGAAAATCGCTAAGGACTTAGGTAAAGAACCTTTGGTTGTTAAAACAAAGTGGGAAGGTCTAGTTCCTGCCCTTACTTCTGGTAAGATTGACATGATTATCGCAGGTATGAGTCCAACTGCCGAACGCAAACAAGAAATTGCCTTTTCAAGCAGTTACTATACTAGCGAACCAGTTCTACTAGTCAAAAAAGATTCTGCCTACGCAAATGCTAAATCTTTAGATGACTTTAATGGTGCGAAAATCACTTCTCAACAAGGTGTCTACCTTTATGACTTGATTACACAAATCACAGGTGCTAAAAAAGAAACAGCCATGGGAGACTTCGCTCAAATGCGCCAAGCTCTTGAGGCTGGTGTCATCGACGCCTATGTTTCTGAACGCCCAGAAGCTCTGACTGCTGAAGCTGCTAACTCTAAGTTCAAGATGATCCAAGTAGAACCAGGTTTCAAAACTGGGGAAGAAGATACAGCTATCGCCATTGGACTTCGTAAAGATGACAATCGTATTAGCCAAATCAATGCCAGCATTGAAACCATTTCAAAAGACGACCAAGTTACCTTGATGGATCGTATGATCAAGGAACAACCTGCCGAAGCTACAACAACTGAAGAGACTAGCAGTAGTTTCTTTAGCCAAGTCGCTAAAATTCTTTCTGAAAACTGGCAACAACTTTTGCGTGGTGCTGGTGTCACTCTTTTAATCTCTATCGTCGGAACCATCACAGGTCTCATTATCGGCCTTGCCATTGGTGTCTTCCGTACTGCTCCTCTATCTGAGAATAAAGCCATTTATGGTCTACAAAAACTAGTCGGCTGGATCCTCAATGTCTACATTGAAATTTTCCGTGGTACACCAATGATTGTTCAATCGATGGTTATCTACTATGGAACTGCCCAAGCTTTCGGTATCAACCTTGACCGTACACTAGCTGCTATCTTCATCGTTTCGATCAACACCGGTGCCTACATGACTGAAATCGTCCGTGGTGGTATCCTAGCAGTTGACAAGGGACAATTTGAAGCCGCTACTGCTCTTGGTATGACTCATAACCAAACCATGCGTAAGATTGTCCTACCTCAAGTAGTCCGTAACATCCTGCCAGCAACTGGTAATGAATTTGTCATCAATATCAAAGATACATCTGTATTGAACGTTATCTCTGTTGTCGAACTTTATTTCTCAGGAAATACCGTGGCAACTCAAACCTATCAATACTTCCAGACATTTACAATCATCGCCGTGATTTACTTTGTCCTCACCTTCACAGTAACACGTATCCTACGCTTCATCGAACGCCGAATGGATATGGATACCTATACTACAGGTGCTAACCAAATGCAAACGGAGGATTTGAAATAATGACACAAGCAATCCTTGAAATTAAACACCTCAAAAAATCCTATGGCCAAAACGAAGTGTTAAAAGACATTTCTCTCACCGTCCACAAGGGTGAAGTTATCTCTATCATCGGAAGCTCTGGAAGCGGAAAATCAACCTTCCTACGCTCCATTAACCTCCTTGAAACGCCAACTGATGGACAAATTCTTTATCATGGACAAAACGTCCTCGAAAAAGGCTATGACCTAACGCAATACCGTGAAAAGTTGGGGATGGTGTTCCAATCCTTTAACCTCTTTGAAAATCTTAACGTACTTGAAAACACAATTGTCGCTCAGACAACAGTCCTTAAACGCGAACGTACAGAAGCTGAAAAGATTGCCAAAGAAAACCTAGAAAAGGTCGGCATGGGAGAACGCTACTGGCAAGCCAAACCAAAACAACTCTCAGGGGGTCAAAAACAACGTGTGGCCATCGCTCGTGCCCTCTCCATGAATCCTGACGCTATTCTCTTTGATGAACCAACATCAGCTCTCGATCCAGAAATGGTTGGAGAAGTCCTCAAAATCATGCAGGAACTGGCCCAAGAAGGCTTGACTATGATTGTAGTGACTCACGAGATGGAATTCGCTCGTGATGTCTCTCACCGTGTTATCTTTATGGATAAGGGTGTGATTGCCGAAGAAGGTAAACCAGAAGACCTCTTCACCAATCCTAAAGAAGACCGAACAAAAGAATTCCTTCAACGTTATCTCAAATAAAAAGAAAAGGCTGCATCAACCGTGCAGTCTTTTTGCTGTCCTAAAAATGAAAAGGCAGACCCTATTCAAGAATCCGCCACTATCCAAAGATTAATCTTCAAATTTTTCATAATTTTTTTCATAGAAATCAATTAAACCTAGAGCTGTTTCAAATGAAATATTTTTTACTTTTGCACGACCCTGCGCTAGAGCAATGATAGACATTTCACGCGCATTCGTTTCTTTAGAGATACGGTAGCCTGTGATTTTCTTATCACGAACCCAGCCAACAACTGATTCTACTTTTTCAAAGTTTGACTTAGCCATGTCCTTCTCCTATTTTCTTCTTTACGATATTTAATTGTATACGTTTTTATGTGTTTTGTCAATAAAAAAACATATATTCAATAAAATTAATGATTTGTTTTTTTGTTACTATCTTATTAAAGCCGATAATATATAGGTTTTTGCTTACTATAAATCATTAGTAAGCACCTAAAAAATAATTGCATCATTAAACCTATAATGTGTAATAATATTCATATAAACCACATACCAGCTGCTCTATAGGATAGACAGGAGTCATATTCAAGTAATTCTATACATTCCTTTTAAATTATTAAAGCTAGCAAAGATAATATTTTCCTCTGATCATCTCTTAACTATCTCTTTCCTTTCTCTTTGTCTGAGATCCCTTCCTGTCATTATTTAAATCTTATTTTCTTTTTCAACTGGTACAATGAACTTGTTTCATCAAATTTTACATATTCTTTTCAAACACCATCTCATAGTCAACATCTAGAATATGACTTACTAATGTCACAAACTTTTCTACTACTCTCATTTTACAAGTATCAGATCAATTTTATCAATTAAATCACCAAATCTGTCTCATAAATACTGATTATTTTCTCTATTTGCTATTATATTTAGACGATTTTTAAATTAGTTATATATAAAATATTGTATTCTAAATAGTACCCTTATATATAGCAAGTGATTCTTTTTTATTATTATAAACTGAATCAAAAAATAATAGGTACTATAATGACTTGTGATAGAAATAGCGTAATCGATTTCCCAAGTCCATAGGAATCGCCCCCTTTCTTCACCCTCATTATAGCACCTATACATCAGTTGTGCAAATAATATGATATTTTTTTATTATTCCTCAGACTAGCATATTATAGAGCGTTTCATTACCATTCAAGTTAATATAAGATGGATCAAAACCTTCCATCCGACGAATCAAACCTGCATAATCATGCTTATCTGCTAAGGCGATCCCAATTAATACTGGTCCTGTCCCCTTGCTAGCTCGTTTGATATACTCAAAACGTGTGATATCATCATTTGGCCCCAGAATATCATTTACAAATTCACGCAAGGCCCCTGGACGCTGTGGAAAATTCACTACAAAGTAATGCTTGATCCCATCATAAATCAAGGCACGCTCTTCCATTTCCGGCATACGGTTGATATCATTATTTCCTCCAGAAATGATACAACAAATGGTTTTCCCCTTGATATATTCAGCCAAAACCTCTAAAGAAGCGATACTAGCTGCTCCAGCAGGTTCTGCAACAATCCCTTGCTTAGAGTAGAGGTCAATCAAGGTTTCAGAAATCAATCCCTCATCGACACCTACTAAGGTTTGAACATGTTGACGAGTTGCTTCATAGGTCAATTGACCTACCTTTTGTACAGCAATCCCATCCGCAAATTTGTCAATTTCTTTGAGTTTAACAGGTCCACCAGCTTCAAAGGCAGCTTTCATGGAACGCGCTCCATTAGCCTCTACCCCAATGACTTCAATCTCTGGACTTGTTTCCTTGATATAGGTAGAAACCCCAGCAATGAGACCGCCACCACCAACAGGAACCAAGACAGCATCAAAATCAATCGATTCTTTTCGAGCTTCTTCTAAAATCTCATAAGCAACTGTTCCTTGACCTGCCTGAACATGGGCATCATCAAAAGGATCAATAAAGGTACGATTTTCAGAGACTGTAAATTCTTGAGCTGCTTTAGCTGACGCATCAAAGGTATCTCCAACTAGTTTAATAGTTACGAAGTCCCCACCAAAAAAACGAACCTGACCAATTTTTTGTTGCGGAGTAGTAATTGGCATGAAAATAGTTGCAGGAATCTTCATTTCATTGCAAGTATAGGCAACTCCCTGCGCATGATTCCCCGCAGAAGCGCAGACTACCCCACGCTCACGTTCTTCCTTGCTGAGCTGGGAAATGGCATAATAGGCACCACGAATTTTAAAAGAGCGAACACGTTGGGCATTTTCCTTTTTCAAATAAATCTTAGCACCATACTTCTCCGATAAATAATGGTCATAATCCAGTGGGGTATTAACAACCACACCGTTCAAGACCTTATGAGCCTTGATGATATCTTTTGAACTTAACATCATTTTCTCCTAGACTATTTCATATTATCACAATCCATCCTCTTAAAAAGAGATGAATTGATTATAAAAGCGAGTTAGTCCCCCAACTCGCCTTCACCTTAATTTCTATCAATTAGTTATAGATTTTGAATGCATCATCGTCGTTTTTACCAACGAATGGCATTGCTTTACGCAATTCTGCACCAACTTTTTCAATTTCAAGGTTAGCTGCTTGTTCACGGTAAGCAGTCAATTTTGGACGTCCAGCTTTATAGTCATTTACAAAGTCATTTGCAAATTTACCATTTTGGATATCAGCCAAGACAGCTTTCATGTTTTCTTTAACTTGCTCAGTAATCACACGTGGACCTGATACATAGTCACCGTACTCAGCAGTGTTTGAAATTGATTGACGCATTTTCTTAAATCCACCTTCGTAGATCAAGTCAACGATCAATTTCATTTCGTGAAGAACTTCAAAGTATGCCAATTCTGGAGCGTAACCTGCTTCTGTCAAAACTTCGAAACCTGCTTCGATAAGGGCAGTCAAACCACCACAAAGTACAGCCTGTTCACCAAACAAATCTTCTTCTGTTTCTTCTTTGTAAGTTGTTTCAAGAAGACCTACACGAGCTGCCCCAACACCTTTACACCAGTCCATAGCAATGTTTTTAGCATTTCCTGTTGCATCTTGGTAAACTGCATAAAGAGCTGGAACACCAAATCCTTCTTCATAAGTACGACGTACCAAGTGTCCTGGTCCTTTAGGAGCACACATAAAGACATCTACATCCGCAGGAACTTTGATAAACTCAAAGTGGATATTGAAACCATGAGCAAATCCAACTGCGTTTCCAGCTTCCAAGTTTGGAGCGATTTCTGCTTCGTACAATTCTTGTTGGATTTCGTCTGGTGCCAAAATCATGATAACGTCAGCCAATTTAGTAGCTTCTGCTACTGTGTAAGTGTCAAATCCATCTTCTTTTGCTTTATCAAAAGATTTACCTGGACGTACACCGATAATAACGTCACGACCTGAATCACGCAAGTTTTGAGCATGCGCATGTCCTTGCGAACCATAACCGATAACGGCGATTTTTTTACCATCAAGTGCTGCTACTTTAACATCTTTTTCGTATTCCATTTGAACTGCCATAGTTTTTTCTCTCTTTTCTATTATTTATTGCCTTTTAGGCTGGTTTAACAAATTTAAAATATTTTTATACTCAATGAAAATCAAAGAGCAAATTAGGAAGCTAGCCACAGACTGCTCAAAGCACTGCTTTGAGGTTGTAAATAAGACTGACGGAGGCAGTAACATATACCTACGGCAAGGCAAAGCTGACGTGATTTGAATTTGATTTTCGAAGAGTGTTAATCGCGGGTAAATCCAGTTGCACCAGTTCGAGCAATATTGCGAATACCATATGGTCGAATGACTCGCAATAGAGCTTCACTCTTTTCAGCATTTCCTGTCATCTGAATGGTAATCGAGCTTGGCGCTACGTCTACCACTGTTGCACGGAAAGGTTGAATAATCGCTAGAATCTCAGCACGCTTCTCAGCTGGCGCTGACATCTTAACCAAAATTACCTCGCGCTCCAAATGAGGCTTGTCTGTAATATCACGAATGCGAATCACATCAATCTGACGATTAAGTTGCTTGATGATTTGCTCCACTTCATCATGAGAAGTAACATCAATAATAATAGTGATACGCGATACATTCGGATCTTCTGTTGCTCCAACAGAGATGCTTTCAATATTAACCTGACGACGAGATAGGACACCTGTAAAACGATTGAGGACTCCTGAACGATTTTGTAGTTTTGCCGTTAACATTCTACGCATGGAACTTCACCCCCAGCATCTCATGATTACTCTTACCAGCCGGTACCATTGGTAACACCTGTTCCTTACGAGAAATATCTACCTCGATTAGCATAGGAACATCCTCAGTGATCACTTCAAGGTCTTGAGCCAAGGTCTCAGGATTATCAAACTTATAGTTTTTAATGCCATAAGCCTGCGCCATCAATTGGAAATCAGGAAGGGTATCAAAGACTGACTCTGATGTTCTACCTTCATAGAAGGATTCCTGCCACTGGCGAACCATTCCAAGTGAGTGATTGTTCAGCATAACCACCTTGATTGGCACTTTGTAAATATTCAAAATAGCCAATTCTTGGTTGGTCATTTGGAAACCACCATCCCCAACAAACAAGACTACTTCCTTATCTGGGTTAGCAATTTTAGCACCAATTGCAGCTGGAATTCCAAATCCCATCGTTCCCAAACCACCTGAAGTCACTAACTGACGTTCATTTTGATAGGGATAATACTGGGCTGTCCACATTTGGTGTTGACCAACGTCTGTTACCACAATGGCATCACCATTTGTCAACTCACCGATGCGTTCAATAACGGCCTGAGGTTGAACCACGCGTTCTTTCTTATCATAAGAACGAACACGGTTCTTATCTTTAGTAACTTTCTCAATCCATTTCTCAGTATTGTTATGAACTGTTGGTTCCGTCAATAACATTTGCAAGGCCTTCTTAGCATCTCCAACTACAGGAATATCTGCACTGATAATCTTACCAATCTCAGCTGGATCAATATCAATGTGAGCAACCTTAGCATTCTTAGCAAAGGTCTTAGGATTCCCCGTCAAGCGGTCATCGAAACGACAACCAATACTAATCATAAAATCAGCTTCCGTCATGGCAATATTAGCTGCGAATGACCCGTGCATGCCTCCCATTCCAAGGAAGAGTGGATGACTCGTTGCAATCGTTCCTTGTCCCAAAAGACTGGTTACCACTGGAATTTGATAGCGCTCTGCAAATTCATTTAGTTCCGCAGCAGCTTCAGCATAACTAATTCCACCACCAGCTAGCAAGACTGGCTTTTTAGCCTTGGATAATTGCTTCAAGATTTTCTTGATTTGCATATCATTTGGCTCAAGAGTTGGCTGATAGCTTGGTAGGTTCACTTCTGGTGAATAGATGAAGTCTGTTTCTAAAGCAGATACATCTTTAGGTAGGTCAATGACGACCGGACCTGGACGTCCTGTAGTTGCGATATGGACAGCTTCCGTAATAATTCGAGGGATATCAGCTGTCTCACGAACTTGGTAATTGTACTTAGTGATTGGCATGGTAATCCCCACAATGTCTGCCTCCTGAAAGGCATCCTTCCCAATCCCAGCTCGCGCCACCTGACCTGTAAAGACCAAAAGGGGAACGCTATCGCTCATAGCATCCGCAATCCCTGTAATGGCATTTGTTGCCCCTGGTCCGCTAGTGACGACAGCAACACCCAACTTTCCAGTTGATTTGGCATAACCTTCAGCTTCATGCAAACAACCTTGCTCATGGCGTCCTAGAATGTGGCGAATACCTTTAAAATTATATATCGCATCATAAAAAGGCAAGACCGCACCACCAGGATAACCAAAGATGGTATCAATTCCTAAATCACGAAGTGTTTCCAAAACTAGGTCCGACCCCGTCTTAGGAGATTCTAAACTGATTTTCTCCATTGTTCCCCTTTCTCTTCTCTTAAAAATAACTTGTTACTATCATACCATTTTTTCAAAATTTTTCAAGAGAAAAGAAGAAATTTTCTGAATTTTCTATTTTAACGTTTATTTATGAATATTATTCTATTTTTTATAAGCTTCAAAATATAATTCATATTCTTTAGCAATTTATTTGCATTTATATTGTAAATTTCTTTCGCAAATTTCTTTAACTCATTTTTATATGAAATTTTTTTGAGTGCACTGCACGTTTGCAGAGTTAATGAAATTTATCATAACTATACAAAAGAGGAAGCCACTAAGTGACTTCCTTCTAGAGTGAGGACAGATTAGTCTTCACCTTTGTTTTTCTTAATGATTTCTTCTTGTACTGACTTAGGTACATCTTCGTAGTGGTCAAATACCATCATGAATGTACCACGTCCTTGAGATGCAGAACGAAGAACTGTTGCGTAACCGAACATTTCAGCAAGTGGAACGTAAGCACGAACGATTTGGCTGTTACCATGTGCTTCCATACCATCTACACGTCCACGACGAGCAGTTACGTGACCCATAACATCACCAAGGTTTTCTTCTGGAACAGTGATTGTTACAAGCATCATTGGCTCAAGGATAGCTGGTTGTGCTGATTTAGCAGCTTCTTTAAGAGCAAGTGAAGCCGCGATCTTGAAGGCAGTTTCAGATGAGTCGACATCGTGGTATGAACCATCGTAAAGCTTAGCTTTAACGTCAACCATTGGGTAACCTGCAAGAACACCGTTAGCCATAGATTCTACCAAACCTTTTTCAACCGCTGGGATAAATTCACGAGGAACCACACCACCGACGATTGCGTTTTCGAATTCGAATCCTTTACCTTCTTCGTTTGGAGTAAATTCAATCCATACATCACCGAATTGACCTTTACCACCAGACTGACGTTTGAAGAATCCACGTGCTTGAGTAGAAGCGCGGAATGTTTCACGGTAAGATACTTGAGGAGCACCTACGTTCGCTTCAACTTTGAACTCACGACGCATACGGTCAACAAGGACGTCAAGGTGAAGCTCACCCATACCTGAGATAACTGTTTCACCAGTTTCAACGTTTGTTTCAACGCGGAATGTTGGATCTTCTTCAGCCAATTTTTGAAGGGCAATACCCATCTTATCTTGGTCAGCTTTAGATTTTGGCTCAACCATCAATTGGATAACTGGTTCTGGAACATTGATTGACTCAAGGATGATTTTAGCTTTTTCATCTGTCAATGAGTCACCAGTAGTAGTATCTTTCAAACCAACGGCAGCAGCGATATCACCTGAGTAAACAGTGTCGATTTCTTGACGGCTGTTAGCGTGCATTTGAAGGATACGTCCGATACGTTCACGTTTACCTTTAGAAGTGTTCAATACGTATGAACCTGATTGAAGCACACCTGAGTAAACACGGAAGAATGTCAAACGACCTACGAATGGGTCAGTCATGATTTTGAAGGCAAGAGCTGCAAATGGCTCTTCGTCAGATGCTGGACGAGTTTCTTCAGCGTCTGTATCTGGGTTAATACCTTTGATAGCTGGGATATCAAGTGGGCTTGGAAGGTAGTCAATAACTGCATCAAGCATCAATTGAACACCTTTGTTCTTGAAGGCAGAACCACACAATACTGGGAAGAATTCAACGTTGATAGTCGCTTTACGGATACCAGCTTTCAATTCTTCGTTAGTGATTTCTTCACCTTCGAGGTATTTCATCATCAATTCTTCGTCAGTTTCAGCAACTGCTTCAACCAATTTTTCACGGTATTCTTGAGCTTGATCAAGGTATTCAGCTGGAATATCTTCTTCAAGGATATCTGTACCAAGGTCGTTAGTATAGATTTCAGCTTTCATCTTGATCAAGTCGATGATACCACGGAAGTCATCTTCAGAACCGATTGGCAATTGGATTGGGTGTGCGTTTGCTTGAAGACGATCGTGAAGTGTGCTTACAGAGTAAAGGAAGTCAGCACCGATTTTGTCCATTTTGTTGGCAAATACGATACGTGGAACTCCATACTCAGTTGCTTGACGCCAAACTGTTTCAGTTTGAGGCTCAACACCTGATTGTGAGTCAAGAACGGTAACCGCACCATCCAATACACGAAGAGAACGCTGTACTTCGATTGTGAAGTCCACGTGTCCTGGTGTGTCGATAATGTTTACGCGGTGGTTGTCCCATTGAGCTGTTGTCGCAGCAGATGTGATAGTGATACCACGTTCTTGCTCTTGCTCCATCCAGTCCATTTGTGACGCACCTTCGTGAGTTTCACCGATTTTGTGGATTTTACCAGTGTAGTAAAGAATACGCTCAGTAGTTGTTGTTTTACCAGCATCGACGTGAGCCATGATACCGATATTACGAGTTTTTTCAAGTGAAAATTCGCGTGCCATGAGGTTTGTTTCTCCTATTTATTTTTGATTTCTATTCTATTATAACATGATTTTAATAAAAACGGATAGGCAGGACCTACCCGTTCTCAATGTTTTCATGCTATTGTTGGTTTCAACTTGTAGATTTACAAATTGAATCGAACTCGGGCTAAAAGCTCAAGTTAGTTGAGTTGAGCTCAAGCTAAAAGTCTGGAGAAAAAGATGAATCTCATTGGTTGCAATCGCAACCTGCTTTGATTCCCTATTTTCTCTGGGACTTTCTTAACGCTTTCGCATCCTATATTACCAACGGAAGTGTGCGAATGCACGGTTAGCTTCAGCCATACGGTGAGTGTCTTCACGTTTCTTAACAGCTGCACCAGTGTTGTTAGCAGCATCTAAGATTTCTTTTGCAAGACGGTCTTGCATTGTGTGTTCACCACGAAGACGAGCGATTGTTACCAACCAACGAAGTCCAAGTGTTGTACGACGTTCTGGACGAACTTCAACTGGGACTTGGTAGTTAGAACCACCGACACGACGTGCACGTACTTCAAGTACAGGCATGATGTTTTCCATAGCTGTTTCAAATACTTCAAGTGCATCGTTACCAGTAGCTTCTTTGATTTGCTCAAAAGCACCGTAAACGATTGAAGCAGCTGTACCACGTTTACCATCAAGCATAACGCGGTTGATAAGACGAGTAACTAGTTGTGAATTGTAAAGCGGATCTGGCAATACGTCACGTTTTGGAGCTCTATTTTTACGACTCATTTCTCTTTATCCCCTTTCCTTATGCTTTTGGACGTTTAGTACCGTATTTAGAACGGCCTTGTTTACGATCGTTAACACCTGCAGTATCAAGTGCACCACGGACGATATGGTAACGTACCCCTGGAAGGTCTTTTACACGTCCACCACGAAGAAGCACCACGCTGTGCTCTTGCAAGTTGTGTCCGATACCTGGGATGTAGGCAGTAACTTCGATAAGGTTGCTCAAACGTACACGAGCGAATTTACGAAGGGCTGAGTTAGGTTTTTTAGGTGTCATTGTTCCAACACGAGTTGCAACACCACGTTTTTGTGGTGAAGAAACGTTTGTTTGAACTTTTTTATGACTGTTGTAACCAACGTTCAAAGCTGGTGATTTAGATTTTTCTACTTTTGATTTACGCGGTTTGCGAACCAATTGGTTAATTGTAGGCATCTACATTCTCCTGTGTTTTTTTATTTTTGGTGATGATACACTTGGTGACAGCTATCATCTGTGTGTACTTTTGCAACATTTGTCAGCACGTCCCTGTACACTCTTGAGAGACCAAAAGTAAAAAGTACCGTCTATTATTGTAACAAAATTTTCCATTGGTTGTCAAGATATTTTTCTTTTTTATTGTTAATTTTAGCTCTTTTGTAGTGCTCCCTAAAAAAAGAAAAAGGAGGAATCCCACCCTCCTAAAGTTAGTATTGTTCCATTCAATCCCATCAATTTTAGCACATAAGGGTTTTCGAGATATGATAGTATCACAACCAACCAGATTCTTTCGCGATATTAGCTGCCTCTGTTCGATTACCTGCATCTAGTTTCGAAAGAATATTAGTGACATAGTTTCGGACTGTTCCGTTGGATAGATAAAGTTTATCTGCAATTTCTTGGTTAGAGAAGCCCTGAGCGATTCCCTTTAAAACTGCGATTTCTTGCTCTGTTAATGGATTGGGATGCGTCATCACCACTTCCATCAATTCAGGCGAATACTCCTTGCCTCCTTCGAGGACAGTGTGCAAGGTATACATGAGGTCTGCAATGTTTCTTTCTTTTAATACATAAGCATCTACTCCAGCCTTGACCGCACGTTCAAAATACCCAGGACGCTTGAAGGTCGTCACCACAACCACCTTTGTTTCAAGCTTTTCTGCTCGTATCCACTCCAAGACTTCGAGGCCCGTCTTAACAGGCATTTCTACGTCAAGGATGGCGATATCTACAGACTCCTTTTCTAATAGTTGGATTGCTTCTTGCCCATTCTTGGCTTGAAAGACAGACTCTACATCTGGTTGAAGCGTGAGCAACTGGCACATGGCATCTCGCAACATACTTTGATCTTCTGCAACAAGTAGTTTCATCTTAGTTTCTCTCCTTATAAGGTAGTCGAACCTGAACTTCTGTCGGTTGTTTCCAACTAATTACCTTTACTTCTCCCGAAAATGGAAGAACACGATCTCGAACTGTATGGAGGTCATCCCCCTTTATAGAAGTAAAGCCACAGCCATCATCTCTCACTGTTAGAATGAGTTCTTTCTCTGTCCGTTCTAATTTTAAGTAGACTTTAGAAGCTTTGGCATGTTTGATGATATTAGTCACCAATTCAAGCAAAATCATGGAAGCCGTTGACTCCAATTCCTGAGTTAGGCTAGCTGTATCTAGTTGATTAGCTATTTCAACCTCAATTCCAGCAATTTCTAACATCTTTTTCACAGTCTCTAGTTCGGATGTCAAAGTTCTAGACTTAAGATTTTCCACAATAGTTCGCACTTCACGCATTGATTCTTTGCTAATTTGCTGTATTTCTCTTAATTCCTTTTCCACCTGTGGATAAGCCTGTATTTGAAATAACTGCAAGGCTAGATCAGTTTTAACACTAATCATAGCAAAGGTATGCCCCAGACTATCATGCAAATCTTGACCGATACGACTGCGTTCATTTTCAGCAAGCAATAGATTTATCTGCGCATTTTGCTTAGCCTGAGCTTCTTTCAAATCCTCCACAATACGAATCCGAACCAAGCCAAAAGTCATTAAATCGATAAAAGTGATAATTCCAAGCAGATAGACTAGAAACTCAACTTCAACTTCCTGAAAAATCAAAAGTTGCCCCACAACAAGGACTTGAGCAAGGAGAAAAGTCCTGACATGTAAAGAATTAAAACTACGTACACCAAAATGATAACTTAAGAGATTGGAAAGGAAAAAGAAGAACCAGATATAATTTACAGCAACAAAGGCAGTGTTCCCAGCTACATAGACCAGCATGATGCCCCAGAAAAGCCAAGATAGGCGCTGATTCTTAGTTGTTAAAACACCCAAATACGCCACTACAAATAGAATATCAATCAATAAATGCCAGACAGGAAGCCACCCAGTCACTACAGGTAGGACGGGGAAAATCATAAAAATTAAACTGACCCAGAACATATAATGTATGCTTTTCAGTCTTTCAAGCATTAAGCATTCTCCTTATGACCTTGAAGGTAAATGGTCAAACCAAACAAAACTACTGAAAAAACAAGTAGATAAACTGTGGCTGATAAATTGATGCTACCCTCATTTAAGAAGGTCTTGAGCAACTCCATCAACTGATAAGTTGGTAGGCACTTCCCGATTGCTTGCATCCAGTCTGGAAATAAAGAGATGGGCATCCAGAGTCCCCCTAAAACAGCCAAGCCTAGATAGAGAAGATTGCCCACGACAGACATCAGCTGACTAGAAGGCAAGAGTGTCAAGGTCAAGCCAAGCGCTACAAAAGCTACACTTCCTACTATCAGCAAGAACGCAGCCCCAATCCAGCTTCCTAAAGGCATATCCACACCTCTTACCAAGTGCCCAACTGAGAAAACAACCAGGATTGAGACCAGATAATCAACCATCATACTTGTTATCTTTGATAGATAATATTCTACCATATTTACCGGAGTATGGCGCAATGTTTTCTGCCAGTTGTTGATTTTATCGGTATGTAAAACAGCTGGGAATGAAAACATAGCTGTCGACATCATGGAAAAAGCCGTCATGGAGATGAGGTAGTCGCGCATAAAATTAGCCGGTCCATCTGGTGTGTCCTGGTACATGCCTGAAAAGAATAAATAGAAGGCTGTCGGCATCCCTACGGATAATAGATAATAGACTAATTGTCGTTTGGTCAATAGAAATTCTATCTTGTTTAGTGCGATCCATCGTTTCATCTTAGTCATCTCCCTTTTGTGTTTCTTCAAAGATTGTATCCAACAAGCTACGATTATTGACTTCAATTTCTTGAATCCTACATCCTGCTTGCACTAACAGTTGCCAAAAAGCATCCGCTTCACGTGTAACTACTTGCAAAGCATCTTGTTTTTGTGACCAGTTTTCAACCAAGTTAGACTGCTCAATGACTTCCTTGTATGCTAGAGGAAGAATAAAGTGCTTTTCAATCTCCTCACTGCGCATGGCTAGAGGTGTTGTATCGCGAATCAACTCTCCCTTATTCAAGACCAAGATTCGGTCCGCTGTATGCTCTACCTCTTCGATATAATGGGAGGAATAGAGAATGGTAACTCTCTTAGCTTTTAGTTCCTGAACAATTTCCCAAAAGCGTTGACGAGTTGAAGTATCCATGGCAGCAGTTGGCTCATCTAAAAAGACAAGCTTTGGTCGCCCAATCAAGGTCAAGACAAAAGAGAAGAGACGCTTTTGCCCGCCTGACAATTTTTCTGCGAATTGCTCTTTCTGTTGCTGGTCAAACTGCAATAGTTGATCAATTTCCTGGTTGCTCAAGGGATTTGGATAAATGCTTTGAAAGAAAGCAACCAACTCTTTGACCTTTAATTTCTGAACGATGACATTTTCTTGAGGCAGATAACCTCTAATATAGTCTAACTGAGAACTCGTCACTGACAAGCCTTGGATGGATACTTGACCGCTTGTGACCAATTTATCTCCAAGCAGACAGTCCAAGAGTGTGGTCTTCCCAGCACCATTGGGCCCAATCAAGGCGACGCATTCACCTTCAGCTACCTCAAAGGAAATATCCTTCAAAATAGCCTTTCCCTTGATGTTTTTATGTAATCCTTGAACCTTAATCATGTCCATGATATTCTCCTTTCAGCCACTCCATTCCCATAGGAAAGGCGATAAAAATCATAAATCCTAGTCCCAAGGCACCACGGATGAATTGGTGAAGGAAGGCTTGATCAAACCAACCTGTAAACATTTCTACCAACCATACCACTAGTGATAGTCCAATAAAAAGATAGAGAAACGCTTTTTTCATTTTTCAAACTCCTTTTTCACATCTGAAACTAATTTCAAACCTTCTCGGATAAGCCAGGACATCATTCCAAATCCTGCAAATAGCTCCCAAGGAAAATGATAGAAATCTTCATCCAATCCTGAGAACATGAGATAAGTCATGACTCCTGCTGCTACTAAACTCACTGCGACAATTACTTTATGTTTCATTTTTTCTTCCTCCACTTGATACATCTAGTATAATTCTTTGAAGGTAGAATCACTAGAAGCTTCTGTCATGAAGAGATATGACAAATGTCATAAAAAAAGAAAGTTGCAAAATCAACTTTCTTTTTAATCTATTAAATTTTTATTCCACACTAAATAGGTATGGGTAAACTGGTTGTTGGCCTTGGTGAATCTCTACTTCAACGTCTTCGAATTCTTCTGCGATTTCTTGGGCAATTTCATTGGCAAGTTCTTCGCTTCCGTCTTCACCGATATAGAAGGTTACAATCTCACTATCTTCATCCAACATATGTTTCAATGTTTCTGTCAAGGTTTGGTGCATGTCAGGGTTTGACACAAGAATTTTCCCATCAACCATACCAAGATTATCGTTTTCATGGATTTCCAAACCATCGATTGTTGTATCACGCACAGCTGTTGTGACGCTTCCGCTAACGACATCGCTAAGAGCTACAGTCATACGCTCTTGGTTTTCTTCGATGGACTTGCTTGGATCAAAGGCGAGAAGACTTGTCAAACCTTGTGGCAAAGTACGAGCTTCCACCACTACTGCTGGTTGCTCCAAAACTTCTGCTGCAGATTGAGCTGCCATGAAGATGTTCTTGTTGTTTGGTAGGAAGATAATGTTACGAGCATTGACCTGTTCAACAGCCTTGATAAAGTCTTCTGTTGAAGGGTTCATGGTTTGACCGCCTTCGATAACATAATCCACACCTTGAGAACGGAAGATATCTGCTAAACCTTTACCAGCCACCACAGCAATCAAAGCATATTCTTTTTCTTCAGCTGGTTTGCTAACTTGAGCAGCTTCTTTCTCAACCTGTGCTTCGTGTTGGTTACGCATATTGTCAACTTTTACCTTGACCAAGCTACCATATTTGAGACCTTCTTGCATAACAAGTCCTGGATCTTCTGTATGGACATGGACTTTGACAATTTCATCATCGTTAACAACGAGGAGAGAATCTCCAAGTTCATTCAAGTAGTTACGGAATTCATCGTAGTCAAAATCTTTAGCATAGGTTGGACCTTGCTTGAGAGCTACCATGATTTCAGTACAGTAACCAAAGGTGATGTCCTCAGTCGCTACATGACCAGCCACAGACTTATGATGTTCTGCATTGATCATTTCACTCATGTTGGCAGGAGTCGCTACAAAGTCCTCAGATGCAATATATTCGCCAGTAAGGGCTGAAAGGAAACCTTCATAGATGAATACCAGTCCTTGACCACCTGAATCCACAACGCCAACTTCTTTCAATACTGGAAGCATGTCTGGTGTTTTAGCTAGAGCTGTTTTAGCACCTTCCAAGGCTGCGCGCATGACTTCAACAGCATCATCTGTTTGCTCAGCTTTTTTCTTAGCACCGATAGCAGCACCACGAGAAACTGTCAAAATCGTTCCTTCAACTGGTTTCATAACGGCCTTATAGGCAACTTCCACACCTGATTGGAAGGCAAGGGCCAAGTCTTGACCTGTTAACTCGTCTTTATCCTTGATGGCTTGTGAAAATCCACGGAAAAGCTGAGACGTAATAACTCCTGAGTTTCCACGCGCCCCCATCAAAAGACCTTTAGCAAGAATGCTCGCTACCTCGCCAACTGTAGAAGCTGGCTTGTCTGCAACTTCTTTAGCTCCATTTTCAATGGTCATTCCCATGTTTGTTCCAGTATCTCCATCTGGAACTGGGAAGACGTTTAATGAATTGACATATTCAGCTTGCTTATTCAAGCGAGTTGATGCAGCCTGCACCATTTCTTGAAATAAGCTAGTAGTAATTTTTGACACGGTTATTCTCCTACAACTTTGATATTTTGAATGTAGACATTTACAGTCTGAGCAGTAATTCCAAGTTGGTTTTCCAAACTAAAACGAACACGCTCTTGAATGTTTTTTGACACTTCGCTAATCTTTGTTCCGTAGCTCAACACGGTATATACATCAACTGCAATACTGCCATCTTCGGCCGCTTTTACGACGACACCTTTGGAATAATTTTCCTTACCTAGAAGGGCTTGGAAATTATCTTTGAGGGCATTTTTACTAGCCATACCGACCACACCAAAAATCTCAGTTGCTGCGCCACCTACGACGGTTGCAATCACTTCATCTGTTAGTTCGATTTGACCATCTTTTGTATTAATTTTTACAGTCATCCTTTTTACCTCAACTAGTTGATACTCTATTTTATCATATTTCAGCCCAAGTGTAAAAGCAGAATACTGTATCAGCGGATATTTACTCCGTTTTTCAAATGATTTTATACCCACAACAAAAGAAAAAAGACCCTGAGGTCTCCTTACTTTTATTATTAAACGCGTTCAACTTTACCTGATTTCAAAGCACGAGCTGAAGCCCAAACTTTTTTAGGTTTACCATCGATAAGAACAGTAACTTTTTGAAGGTTTGGTTTT
Organism: Streptococcus mitis; assembly: GCF_026782865.1. GTDB lineage: Bacteria > Bacillota > Bacilli > Lactobacillales > Streptococcaceae > Streptococcus > Streptococcus mitis_CG. Next base: position 261,365 of record NZ_JAKUXK010000003.1, on the reverse strand, counting down.
ACGGCACGTTTTGTTTGGTTCATCGCGTGTGAACGGTTGTTTCCTGATACAGTCTTACGACCTGTAAAGTAACATACTTTAGCCATTGTGTTTTCCTCCTATTAGATCTAATATAGCGGATGTGCTAGCACCACATACCGTACTATGTTATCACACTTTCTTCATTTTTGCAAGGGAATTGGAATATTTTTTTATTTAACGTAGACAATTCCCAACTTCCCAAAGGCCACATCTCCACGGATAATCAAGGTTTTGCTGGTTGGGGCTAGAGGAGTATCTGCCTTGGCTACGCCACAGAAAGTTTCTACCTTTAAATCAACTCTCCAATGTTGAGGAACATAGATAACTGCATTCCCAAAACCGACTTCTATCTTCAAGGTTGCGCTATCTCCCAACATCTCTGCATTGTCATAATAAATCTTGGCATTCCCAAAACCAACTTCTACTTGGTCTTCTACCAATTCTTGATTTTGCTTGTAGAAAGTCCCACTTCCAAAAGCGACTTCCTTATCTGAAAGAATGGTCTTTTCACCATCATACCACCATTTTTTCCCATTCCAAGTTCTGTTAGAATGAGTGAGTGCGCTGACACCCATTACGATTAAAATACTTGCCCAGAACAATGACTGATTGGGAATTGGTAAAATGCCATAAAAGTGGTTAGCAATCATTAAGGCTACTAGAGCTGTAAAAGAGGCTGAAGTTAAGTGACGACGCAACAAAGCTCCAACTGATTGATAGGCAAAAAATCCAATACCAATCAAGGGCAAAATTTGCCCTCCCAGAGAAGGGATTCCAAAATTCCCCTGCAATAATACTAAAGCCGCCAAAATAAGCAATACAATACCAAATGCTTTCTTTTTCATCTTCTTACCTCATGTTTCTTAGATTTTCTTTTAGGAGGGATTGGTAATGCCGTGACACATGAACCTCCTTGTGAGTCTGATAAAAGGAAATGGTGCCCGTTCCTGAAAAGGACTTGTCCACCGAGTAAACCTGACGAATATTAGCAATGGTCGACTTGGATACTCGACTGAAATAACGGGGCAGGATAGACTCTAACTCATAGAGTTTAAGTCGAACCTCGTAGGCATCTTTCTGGGTATGGGCGTAAATCTTGTTCCCCTCTGTTTCAAAGAAAAGAATTTCCGACAAGTCCAGATAATATTCACCCGTCCCCTTGTAAAAAATCAACCTAGGAGACTTGGATTCTTGCAAGAGGCGCTGTAAATCCGCAATCTCATCTGTCAAAGCCGCTGCCTTGATGACAATTTCAGTTTCCTCTAAATTGCTGTCAATTTCGATTCGTAACTTCATTCCATCTCCTTTCTGACTCTACTATATCAAAGCCAAAATAAGAAAACAAGAGCAAAAAAGCAAGTGGTTACTTTAACCCCGTAAGTGGTTGTATGGCCACCTTAACTTACAGGTCAACATAGAAAGAAAAGCACACCCCACACAAGAGCATACATATAGCCAACCACTACATCCTTGGGATAATGCACTCCCCCTAAGACTCTCACTAGACCTAGGAAGGCTGATAATGTCAAACAAATCATCCCCATAGTTAGACTAGCATGCAAGCAAGCCGTGGAGATAATGGTTGCTGAAAAGACATGACGACTGGGCATAGACTGACCCGGACTATCTCTGTCAAGCAAGGGTTTAATATCCCATTCCTCATAAGGCCTAGGAGCATTGAGTTTCTTACGGAGAAGGGACAACATCACAAAACCTGACGCAGGGACAAAAAAATACATCCAGATTTGTTTCCCAAGTCCTTCTTGGAAATAGGTGGCGACTAACAAGGTCAGATAAACTATAGGCATAACTACGGTCATGAACCGATTAAAAGTTCTTAACAAACTCAGAAAGATAGGCTTATTTTCAATCTTACCAGCAATATGGTTATACCATTCTTGATAATTTTTCATATATTTTCTCATCACTTACTCACATTTTGCTTATAGGGAAGCACTTGTCTTCTAGTATAGTGCAGAAAAAGAAGGCCGTCAAGCCTTCTTTCGATTTATTCTTCTGCTTCGTCTTCCGTAAACTGACTGTTGTAGAGGTCAGCATAAAAGCCTCCTTGTGCCATCAACTCATCATGATTGCCTTGCTCGATGATATTGCCATCTTTCATGACAAGAATCAGATCAGCATTTCGGATAGTAGACAAGCGGTGGGCGATGACAAAGGAAGTTCTGCCTTCCATCAAACGATCCATAGCTTTCTGGATTAATTCTTCCGTCCGTGTATCAACCGAAGAGGTCGCCTCATCTAAAATCAAGAGTGGTGCATCTTTCAGCAAAGCACGAGCAATAGTCAAGAGTTGTTTTTGTCCGACAGATAAGGTCACTGTATCGTCCAAGACGGTATCGTAACCATCTGGTAGGGTCATAATAAAATGGTGAATCCCTACAGCCTTGCTGGCTTCAATCACGCGCTCATCACTAATACCTGTTTGGTTATAGATGAGATTGTCTCGGATAGTACCTTCAAAGAGCCAGGTGTCTTGCAAGACCATTGAAAAGGCATCGTGTACTTCTGAGCGCTTCATAGCCTTGGTATCCACGCCATCGATGCGGATACTTCCCTTATCAATCTCATAGAACTTCATCAAAAGATTGACAATAGTTGTCTTACCAGCCCCAGTCGGTCCGACAATGGCAACTTTTTGACCTGCATGAGCTGTCGCAGAAAAGTTATGAATAATCGTTCGCTCTGGTGTATAACCAAAGGAAACTCGATCAAAGACCACTTGACCTTTCATATCGCTCAATTGTCTTTCTTTATGGGATTCATCTTCCATTTCCTCTTCACCCAAGAATTCGAAGACACGTCCCATGGCCGCACTAGCCTGCTGAAGACTAGTAATCCCTTGGGCAATTTGTGAAAGAGGCTGAGAAAAGATACGAACGTAGGCCATAAAGGCAACGATAATCCCGATACTAATCTGACCATTCAGAGCCAAGGCTGCGCCAACGATAATCACCAAGGCATAACTAAAGTTCCCAATGAACATCATAATCGGCATCATAATCCCTGAAATAAACTGAGATTTCCAGATACTGTCATACAGACGATGGTTTAATGTCGCAAATTCTTCTTTGGTGCTCTCAATAGCATTGTAACTGGTTACCACATTATGGCCAGAGTACATTTCTTCCACATAGCCATTGACAGCTGCCAAATCCTGTTGCTGACTCTTAAAGAATCCCTGTGATTTGCCCATAAAGACAGACACGAAAGCAAAACCAATGAGAGTTGAAACAACCGTCACCAAAGCTAAAATCCAGTTCATGCCAAACATGGTTACTAAGACCGCCACGACCAGTAAACTAGATGAGAGAACTGTTCCTAGACTTTGATTGAGGGACTGGGCTGCAGTGTCAACGTCATTGGTTACACGAGACAAGGTATCCCCTTGAGAGTGTCCATCAAAATATCTCAATGGTAGGCGATTGATTTTATCTGCAATAGCTGTTCTCAAACGCTCTGAAAAACGTTGAATGGCTGATGTAAACAGAAAGGCCTGCAAATAATTTGATAAAAGTCCAATCACATAGATGACGGCTAAAAAACTACCAATAGCTGCAACCGCAGCGACATCCACACTTGTTTCCAGACCACTGGCAATGATATTAGTCATTTCCTTGATGCGGGTTGGGCCATAAACAGTAATGATATTGGATACGATTGTTGCTAGAAAGGCGATCAGAAGGGCAAACTGGAGACCTGCAAGATAGGGTTTACTTTGTTTCCAAAGAGACATTTTTTTATTTCCCATGTTCCAATTCCTCCTTCGATAGTTGTGAATAGGCAATTTCTTGGTAAACTTCGTTATCAGCTAGAAGTTTCTGGTGGGTGCCTTGTCCCACGACTTTTCCTTGATCTAAGACCAAAATCAAATCCGCATCCATAATTGTTGAAATACGCTGTGCGACAATGAGCTTAGTCATAGACTTGGTTTTCTCTGCTAGCTCTTGGCGTAGGACACGGTCTGTCTTGTAGTCCAAGGCTGAGAAGGAGTCATCAAAGATGAGGATTTCTGGTTTCCGAGCCAAGGCACGCGCAATTGCCAGACGCTGTCTTTGACCACCTGAGAAGTTGGTTCCTCCTTGGGCCACTTCTGACGCTAAGCTCGCTTCCTTGTCTTCGATAAAGTTCTTAGACTGGGCCAATTCCAAGGCTTGCCACATAGCTTGCTCACTAAGTGGTGATTCTTGACTCTGTCCAAAGTCTAAATTGTCCTTGACATCACCTGAAAAGAGAACCGCTTTCTGAGGAATATAACCAACCTTGTTGCGCAAATCATTCAAGTCATAGTCTTGAACATTGATACCGTCCACCAAAATCTCTCCTGCTGATACGTCGTAGAAACGTGGAATCAGATTGACCAGAGTTGATTTACCAGAACCTGTTGAACCAATAAAGGCCACTGTTTGACCAGTTTCTGCTTTAAAGCTAACATGTTCAACAACCGCCTCCGAATTTGCCGCATAGCGGAAAGTCACATCCTTAAACTCGACCTGACCTTTAAGAGTTTCATCAGCCAACTGCACTTGAGCAGGGTTTTGGATAGAAGAATGCAAATCTAAAACCTGATTAATCCGCTTAGCAGAGACCATAGTTCGGGGAAGAACGATGAAGAGTGCTCCCATGAGAAGGAAGCCCATGACAACCTGCATGGCATAAGACATGAAAACAATCATGTCACTAAAGAGAGGCAGACGCGCTATAGGAGCAGCATCGTTAACCACATAGGCCCCAATCCAGTAAATCGCCACACTCAAACCACTTGAAATCCCCATCATGATAGGGTTCAAAATAGCCATAAGACGGTTGACAAACAAATTCAAGCGTGTCAATTCATCATTTGCTGCTGCAAATTTTTCATTTTGGTATTCTTCAGCATTGTAGGCGCGAACGACACGAATACCTGTTAAACTCTCACGAGTGATACTGTTCAGTTTATCTGTCAGCCCCTGAATCAAGGACTGTTTTGGAAAGGCTAGCGTCATCAAGACTGTCGTCATCAAAACGTTGACAATCACCGCCACAAGTACGGCCCAGAGCCAGTATTCTGAATGGCCTAAAATCTTCCCAATAGCCCAGATAGCCATAATCGGACCACGCGTAACTACTTGCAAGCCCATGGTAATCAACATTTGAACTTGAGTAATGTCATTGGTGGTACGAGTTAAAAGACTGGGAATAGAGAATTTATTAATCTCTGTCTGCGAGTAATCCAAAACTCGGTTAAAAATATCACTTCTCAACCTACTAGTATATGAAGCAGCCACTCTGGACGCAAAAAAACCAACTGCAACTGCGGACAAGAAGGCCAGAAAGGACATTCCCACCATCATACCTGCTGGCTTCCATAACTCATCCAAGTTGGTTCCCTGAGTTCCAAGCAAATCAGTGATTTTAGAGATATAGGTCGGTACTTCCAACTCTAGATAGACCGAAAAGCAAGTAAAGAGAATGGCAAGTAAAATCATCCCCCATTCTTTTCTACTAATTCGTTTGGCTAATTTCTTCATTCTCTCCTCCTATTCCCTTGATATTTTCCTGTAGTTGACCGAGAACTTTCTCAAAAATCAGTAATTCATCTTCATCAATGTCTTCCATCAACTGCTTGTCTATTCGTTCAAAAAAGGCCTTAACCTGTTGCACTTGAGAACGCGATTTGTCCGTCAGACGAACAAACTTAGCCCGCTTATCAACAGGACTCGCCTCCAACTCCACCAAACCATTTTGCACCATACGCTTGACCAAATTACTAGCAACAGACTTGGTAATATTGAGTTCCTGCTCTATATCTTTAATCAAGACCAAGTCTTGGTTTTTCTCACGATTATCCAAAAAACGCATAACCTGACCTTGAGGTCCACCCATAAATTCAATACCACAACGCTTGGCTTCCTTTTGAACCATCAGGTGAATCTGATGACCAAAACGCTTAAAGACTAACATCGGTTTATCCATACTAACTCCTTTCTAACTATCACATTTAGTTCTCCTAGGAACTAAATAAGTTTCCATGAGAACTATTTTACCACTTTGAAAAGAGATGTCAAGAAAAAGTTTTCTAGAGAACTATTTTCTTGATTAAAAAAATCCCAAGTGAGCTTATCACTTAGGATCATGTTCTCTAGGTTAAATTAGAACCCGTCTACGTTCGTATAAATCTTTTGTACGTCTTCGTCGTCTTCAAGAACGCTGTAAAGTTTTTCAAAGGTTTCAAGGTCATCGCCTGACAATTCCACTTCTGACTGAGGAATCATTTCCAATTCTGTCACTTGGAATTCTTGGATACCTGATTCACGGAGGGCAACGATTGCCTTATGAAGGTCAGTTGGAGCTGTGTAAACTGTGATTGTACCTTCTTCTGCTTCTACATCGTCCACATCAACATCTGCTTCAAGCAATTGCTCAAAGACTGCATCTGCATCTTCACCTGCAAATACAATAACACCCTTGTTATCGAAGAGGTATGAAACTGAACCTGAAGCGCCCATATTTCCGCCATTTTTACCAAAAGCTGCACGGACATTAGCCGCTGTACGGTTAACGTTTGAAGTCAAAGTATCCACGATCAGCATAGAACCATTTGGTCCAAAACCTTCGTAACGTCCTTCTGTAAAGGTTTCGTCTGTGTTTCCTTTAGCCTTATCCAAAGCTTTATCGATAACGTGTTTTGGCACTTGGGCTTGTTTAGCACGGTCGATAACGAATTTCAAGGCTGAGTTTGATTCTGGATCTGGATCACCTTTTTTAGCTGCTACATAGATTTCTACACCAAATTTTGCATATACTTTAGAGTTAGCTCCATCTTTAGCCGTTTTCTTGGCTACGATATTGGCCCATTTACGTCCCATTAGGAATCTCCTTTTTTCACATTTTAATCTTTCTTATTATAACACAAGTTTTTTCGATTTTCACTAGAGGAAATGGATTTTATTTAGCAAATCAAGCTAGGATAGCGCTTTGGCTGCTAAGATAACCTTACCTTCTTTTATCAAGGGGTGACGAAACAGTGAGAAATAAAGTTGAACTGTCATGGCAACCCAGATTAGGGGTTCGCAAAGAATAACTCCTCTATAGCCTGCCCAAGGGATAATCATAACCACAAAAGCAATTTTCCCGATTAGTTCGATAAAGCTAGAAACCAGAGGAAGGACTTTTTGCCCCAAGCCCTGCAAACAATTGCGATAAATCAACAAGAGACTCAAAATAGGATAAAAGGCTGAACTGATTTGCAAGTACAGACTGCCATTTTCTACCAAGTAGCTATCCGTCGAACTAGCCAAGAAGGAAACCAAGGCTGGACTGGCAAAAAAGAGGAAGACACAAACAAAAATTGCCCAGGACATACTTAGACGACTGCCGATTCGAAGACCTTGAACAATGCGGTCTGGTCGCTTAGCTCCTAGATTCTGAGAAGCAAAGGTCGGCATTGATGCAGAAATAGCGGTCATAGGAAGAAGGGCGAAAGCCATAATGCGGCGAGCTGCCGTCTGAGCACTAATAATCACTGCACCAAAAGTATTGACAGAAGACTGTAAAATCACACTACCGATAGATACAATTGAACTCATCAAGCCCATAGCCAAACCTTGCTCCAAGAGATCAGCGTACAAGGCCTTCTTCCATTTGAAATGTTTGAGTTGAGGCAAAAGTTCTGGCACACTCTTACGAATATAGTAAAAGCAGAGAATCGCTGATAAACCTTGCGAAATAATGGTAGCAAGTCCAGCGGATTGAACTCCCAGATGCAATTGCGTAATGAAATAGAGATCCAGAACCACATTAACCAGAGCAGAGAAAATCAAAAAACCAAGCGCAGCCAGACTGTCTCCAATAGATCGCAACAAGCCTGCAAAGAGGTTATAAGCAAAGCTAACACCGACACAGGTCACAATCATAGAAATATATTGATAGGACTGGGGAAGGATTTCTGCAGGAGTATCTAGGTACTGTAAAAGAGGATACAAACCAAGAAAGCCCAGCAACATAACTACAATACTCAAAAGCGCACCTAAAATCCAGGTGGCTGCTACTGCCTCCTTGATTTTAGTGAAATTCCGAGCTCCATAATGACGGGCAATGACAATTCCCATGCCATTGCCAACACCAAGAGTAAAACCTACAATCAGGTCAAAAATCGCTGTCGTCGCTCCTACTGCAGCCAAGGATTCTTGACCCAGAAAACGCCCAACAATCAAGACATCAGCAGTATTATAGAGCTGTTGAAAAATATTTGATAGCAAGATTGGGAAGGCGAAGTTTAAGAGCGAGGGAAGAATTGGACCATGTATCAGGTCCACTGTTCGTTTTTTATTCATAAGGCTATTATATCAGCTTTCTAGAGGAGCGACAAGAAACAGCAAACTATAGGCAATCTGAAATCTTGAACAAAGAATCGAAAAAGTAGAGGATTTCTCCACTACTTTGACAGCTTATTCTTCAATTTCGATTTCAAGCTCATCGCCTAGGTCAAGGGTTACTTCTTCATTCACTGAATCTGCTTGAACTACTTCATCTTTTTTGCTTTCAGCAGCTTCTTCTCCATCAATCAAACCAAATTGAACACGGACTTGATGGTCAATCTCATCAAATACTTCTGGGTTATCTGCCAAGTATTTTTTAGCATTTTCAGAACCTTGCCCGATTTTCTCATCCTTGTAAGAGTACCAAGCTCCTGCTTTTTTGATGATATCCAAATCGCTTGCGATTTTCAAGAGCTCACCAGTCTTAGAAATCCCTTCTCCGTACATGATTTCAACGAAGGCTTCCTTAAATGGTGGAGCCACCTTGTTTTTCACGACCTTAATCTTGGTTTCTTTACCGACATTGGTATCTTTTTGGTCACCAGTTCCCTTGATTTGTGTGCTTCCACGAACATCCAGACGCACTGATGCGTAGAATTTCAGAGCACGTCCACCAGGAGTTGTTTCTGGATTTCCAAACATGACCCCAACTTTTTCACGCAATTGGTTGATAAAGATGGCAATTGTTTTAGTTTTATTAATAGAAGCACCAAGTTTACGCATAGCCTGGCTCATCATACGAGCCTGCAAACCAACGTGGCTATCACCGATATCTCCATCAATTTCCGCACGAGGGACAAGGGCCGCAACTGAGTCAACTACAACAAGATCCACAGCACCTGAGTCAATCAATTTTCCTGCAATCTCAAGACCTTGCTCTCCTGAGTCTGGTTGTGACAAGAGCAATTCGTCAATGTTGACACCAAGGGCCACAGCATAAGCTGGATCAAGGGCATGTTCCGCATCGATAAAGGCTGCAATACCACCTTCTTTTTGCGCTTGTGCAACTGCATGAAGGGCAACTGTTGTCTTACCAGATGACTCTGGTCCATAGATTTCAATGATACGTCCCTTAGGATAACCACCTGAACCAAGAGCAATGTCAAGAGCCAAAGAACCTGAGCTCATCACTTGCACCTTTTGCTCGGCACGCTCACCCAAACGCATGATTGATCCTTTACCAAAGTCTTTCTCAATCAATTTAAGAGCGTCATTCAAGGCTTTTTCACGTTCTGCCCCGAATTTTTTTGAAATTTCATCTAATTTTTTTGGTTTTTTCGCCATTCTATTCTCCTACATTCTAATGGTCCTTAGACCTATCTACTATTATATCAAAAGTTAGTCACTTAATAAAGCCTTGCGAACTAGGTTAAAGGCATGCATAACCGCAATATGACGTACATCTGCTCGACTTCTGCCTCCAATATTAACCTTTATGACTTCAGTTCCATGCTCTTGAGCCAAGCCTATGAAGACTGTCCCAGCTGGATGTCCTTCCAGGCTATCTGGTCCCGCCACTCCAGTCAAACTAAGGCCAAAATCAGACTGGGTCTTGATTCGTGTCTGCTCAGCCATCTTTTGAGCTGTAAATTCAGACACAACACCATATTCTTCCAAATCCTTGACAGGAATATCCAACATCTTTGATTTTTCTTCCAAGCTATAGGTTACAAAACCACCCTTAAATATACTTGAAGCACCCGAAAAATCCGCTACCCTAGCTTGGAAAAGACCAGCCGTCAGACTCTCTGCAGCCGTGATAGTTTTCCCTTGACTTTTCAGTTCTTCTACCACAATGCTAGCTAAACTAGTTTCTTCCCCATAACCATAACAAAGATCTCGTAAAGAAAGGCCTTCAAAGGTCTGGCGACCTAAGATTTGATTTTCCAAGATATCCAGCACTTGATTCGCCTCTTCTTGACCGCTAGCCTTTGTTGACAGACGTAGAGTTACCTCCCCTGTCTTGGCATAAGGGGCCAAGGTCGGATCTGTTTGATTATCAATCAAATCAGCCAAAATCGTAACCAGCTGGCTTTCGCCAATTCCAAAGAAACGAAGAACTCGAGAATACAACTTGCTCCCTGTCATTAACTTGGGTAGAAGGTGGTTTAAGACCATGGGTTTCAATTCACTTGGTGGACCTGGAAGGACAACGTAGGTCACTCCTTCAACTTCTAACATTCCTCCCACAGCCAGTCCTGTTTCGTTTGGCAGCGGAGTCGCTCCTTCTACAATTTGAGCTTGTCTTTCGTTATTCGGTGTTCGGGCATAGTCTGGTCTCTGGGCAAAAAAGATATCCAACTTCTCCTGAGCCTGAAGATCGAAGACTAATTCTTTCCCTAAAAATTTAGCCAGAGTTTGTTTGGTCAAATCATCCTCAGTCGGCCCCAAACCACCTGTCAAAATCACCAGACTGCTACGTTGACTAGCAATCTCAAGCAAAGACAAGAGACGAGCTTCATTGTCTCCTACAGCCGTCTGAAAATATACATCTACCCCAATCTCTGCTAGTTTTTCCGATAAAAACTGAGCATTGGTATTGACAATCTGTCCTGTCAAAATCTCTGTTCCAACAGCAATGATTTCTGCTTTCATGTTTCCTCCTACCTATCTATTCGTATTTTTTGAAAAAATCGCAGGAAATTTCCCACGATTTCATTATTAGTTTTGTTCTATTTCTACACTTGAAGCATTCGTTGATGTAGCTGTTCTTCCAAGGGCCACTTCGTATAAAACAGCATTGGTTTCTACTTCAGTTACTTCCTCTTTACCTAGTGAACGGCGTAAGAGATTTTGCATTTCTAACATATGCTCAGTTGTAACAATCTGGTAAGAAATCCCCTGCAGTTCTGCATCTTCTCCACGCAATTGATGTGTTTCAATATTCTTGAAAGATTCTTGATAACCAAGTAATTGTGGAATACTTTTCGCTGACAAATCAACGTTTGTTTGCATATTGTCAGTCAAAGCTTTTAAAATCCCTTGATAATGACTCACACTGTTCAGACTCAAGACCTTCTCAACAATTTTTTGAATCACTTCACGCTGACGTTTTTGACGACCATAGTCTCCTTCAGGGTCTTGATAACGCATACGAGAATAAACAAGCGCTTCCTCACCATTTAAAGTCTGCTGTCCAACACCAATGGAAATTTTATTAAATTCTTCCTGGTCAGTAATCGAAATTGGAAAACCGAGTGTATTATTTACAGTCACCCCGCCAACTGCATCAACCAATTGTTGCAGCCCCTGCATATTCACCATAACGTAACGATCAATATGAATATTCATCATTTTCTGGATAGTTGAGATTGCCAATTCCGCACCACCACCAGCATAGGCGGCATTTAGTTTAGCCTCCTCAACACTACCATCTTTTTGCTGAATTTTTGTTAAAATATCCCGTTCCAAACTCATCATGGTTGTTTTCTTTGTTTTAGGATTGACTGTCATGAGAATCATAGAATCACTATTTCCTTCCCAACGATCTGTACGTTCGATATTTCCAGTGTCCACCCCCATCAAAAGAATAGTCAGAGGCTCCGTCGCCTCAATTACATTTGTTTCTTCACCAATTTTTTTATAAGTTTTTTGACTCAACGTTGCTGTTCCCTGTTGATAAATTGTATAGGCATAAACTCCAACACCTAACACTGTTACTACTAGAAAAGCAAGCACTGTTCCGATTAATTTTTTAACCATATCATTATTCATCTATCAGTTTGCCCATGAGACAAACATCCAAAAATGTCCCTTCTTCTAGATAGGCTCCTCTTTCCTGCAATCCCTCCATGGTAAATCCCATTTTAGAGTATAGGTGAATAGCAGCCTCATTTCTTTTTTGTACACTTAGTTGCAAACGACGTAAAATACCACTTGATTTAGCCCACTCGATACCTTCCTCTAAAAGAATACCGGCCAAGCCTTGATTCCAAAATTTCTTTTGAACAACTAAAAAAATATCTCCGATATGCCGAACCCTTAAACGAGGATCTGCAGTAATATTCAGGACTCCTGCAATTGTATCATTTAATAAAGCTAAGAGAGTAATTTGATTTTCTGAACTAGCTTGTTTTTCGATAAAAAGTATCATCTCTGATTCGCTCATCATGATTCCCTCTTCATCTAAACTAGTAAAATCTGTTTCCTTGCTTACAAGATTTAAAAAAGCAATCAAATCAGTTGCATCTTGAACTTCAGCCTCACGAATACACAACTCATACTCCATCTGAAAGCTCCTTAAGAAGTTGTTCCGGTCTATGACCTTGAGCATTAAAGCGCAATTGACGACCCTCATCCTCTTTTAGAATTTCCAATTCTAAATATGAATCCGGTAAATCCTCACCTAAAAGATGCCCCCACTCGATGACGGTCACCCCACCACCAAAGAGAAACTCATCCAAGTCAATAGAATCAGCGTCGCCCTCAATACGATAAACATCTAAATGATAAAGCGGAAGACGACCTTCATACTCTCTCACAATGGTGTAGGTTGGACTCTTAATCATCTGATGGATATCCAATCCCTTTGCTAAACCTTTTGTAAAAGTTGTTTTTCCTGCCCCCAACTCTCCAGTCAAAATTAAGACATCATTTTTTTTAAGCAGGTTTCCTAATCTTTCTCCAAGAGCTAAAAGCTCTTCTTCATTTTTTGTGTACATGCTACTATTATACCAGAAAGTTTCTTTTTGTGTGAATTTTCTTTAAAATTTACTATTATAAATTTGGAAATCACTAGCACTTTAGCTGATTAACTTAAAAGAAAACAAACATACTAATCACAAATAAAATATCTCGAATAATATGGCCATAAAATGAAATTTCTCTCTGAATAGATTTTGGGAAAATAAATCGTGCACATAGAAATCCCAAAACTATATAGACAAGAATTGAAAAAATCGTCAAGGGATTTCTCAAAAAAATAACAGTTGCCAGGATGGATATCAATCCTGTTTTCTTCCTGTTCAGTAAATTTTCTAAATCACGATGGTATTTATCAAAAGGCAGAAAAATCCACAGATCAATACCTAGTAAAAAAAAGAATGACGGTAGAAAAAGATCAACCAAATCCTGCTGTAGTTTGTTGTGAATTTGGATACTTTCTGACAAAACCAGACAAGCTGCTAACAAATTGACCACCAAAAGAATCGTATAAACCATCCAGACTTTCTTCTGAGAATGCAAAATGCTATGACGTTTCTGACCCGAGGTATGAAAGTAATTAATTCCAGCACAAAAGCCAGAAACTCCGACTATGAGAATTAAAAAATATACATTAACTTGTCTTAAAGATAAAAATGTTTCCTTCCACAATAAACAACTTCCAAATAAAATTTGAACGACAGCTAATAATAATAAAACACGAATTGATTTCATCATTTCCTTTTCCTCCCTACATGAAATTATACTCTGATAGGATTAGGAAATACTAATAGCCCCTAAAATGTCACATTCCGACGCTGAACGGTACAAAAAACAGTTCCATTACAATAGAACTGTTCTTGCACTTATTTAATTCTCAAACCAAAGAACAATTTCTCGCTTGGCTGACTCTTCTGAATCTGAACCATGTACAACATTTTGGATAGCTTGATTTTCACTAGCAGCTTTTGCAAAATCACCTCGAATAGTTCCTGGTAAAGCTTCTTCTGGACGAGTCGCACCCATCATAGTCCGCCAAGTTTCGATTACTTTGGGACCAGAAATGATACCTACAAGAACCGGTCCTGAAGTCATAAATTCACGAATCGGTGGGTAAAAACTTTGGCCAACCAAGTCCTGATAGTGCTGATCAATTAACTCTTCTGAAACCTTTGTACGCAACTCCAATTTTTCAATTATAAATCCACGTTGTTCGATGCGTTTCAACACTTCACCCACTAGCCCTCTTTTCACACCGTCTGGTTTGATGATAAAAAATGTTTGTTCCATACCCGTCTCCTTTGTCAGCTTCTTTCTTTTATTTTACCACATTTCATGGAAAAATGGAGAAAGTTTTCAGAAAAGAGAAAGAGAACCCGAAGGCTCTCTCATTCTCTTTTATTCTACTGTTTCTTCCACAGTTTCAACGGCAGTATCCACAACTACTTCTGTTGTTTCTTCATTCCCTTCTTCCTCTACTGGAGGATTAAGGTATTCTTCTTCGTTGACAGCTTGTGGTTCAAGGTTACGGTAACGGGCCATACCAGTACCAGCTGGGATGATCTTACCGATGATAACATTTTCTTTAAGTCCAAGGAGATGGTCTTTCTTACCACGGATAGCCGCGTCAGTAAGGACACGAGTTGTTTCCTGGAAGGAAGCCGCTGACAAGAAACTGTTGGTTTCAAGTGAGGCTTTGGTAATTCCCATAAGGACTGGGCGACCTGTCGCTGGAACTCCACCTGCGATAAGGACATCTTTGTTAGCATCTGTAAAATCATTGATATCCATAAGGGTACCCATGAGAAGGTCTGTATCTCCTGGATCCATGACACGGACTTTACGGATCATTTGACGAACCATTACCTCGATGTGTTTGTCACCGATTTCTACCCCTTGGCTACGGTAAACTTTTTGTACTTCACCGAGAAGATAAGTTTCAACTGACAAGACATCACGAACTGCAAGGAGACGTTTTGGTTGGATAGAACCTTCTGTAAGAGCAGCACCACGCGCTACTTGGTCTCCAACTTCAACACGCATACGAGCGGTAAATGGAACGACATATTCCCCTTCTCCAGTTTCACCCTTAACAAAGACTTTCTTGGTACGAGTTGATGCATCTTCTTCGATAGCTGTAACTTGTCCTTTAACCTCTGTGATAACCGCTTCCCCTTTAGGATTGCGGGCTTCAAAGATTTCTTGGACACGAGGAAGACCCTGAGTGATATCGGTATTTGAGGCAACCCCACCCGTGTGGAAGGTACGCATTGTAAGCTGTGTACCAGGTTCTCCGATAGATTGGGCAGCGATTGTACCAACTGCTTCACCAACTTCAACCGCATCACCAGTCGCTAAGTTGATACCGTAACAGTGACGGCAGACACCGTGACGAGTGTTACATGTAAATACAGAGCGGATAGTCACTTCTTCCACACCAGCGTTGACAATTTCACGCGCCTTGTCTTCTGTAATCAACTCATTTGGACCGATGATCACTGCACCAGTTTCTGGATGTTTAACGGTTTTCTTAGTGTAACGACCGTTGAGACGCTCTTCGAGAGACTCGATCATCTCTTTTCCTTCTGCGATAGAGCGGATCAAGAGACCACGGTCAGTTCCACAGTCGTCCTCACGGATGATAACGTCTTGGGCAACGTCAACCAAACGACGAGTCAAGTAACCTGAGTCGGCTGTCTTAAGGGCCGTATCGGTCATACCTTTACGCGCACCGTGAGTTGAGAAGAACATTTCGAGTACTGACAAACCTTCGCGGAAGTTTGAAAGGATTGGCAATTCCATGATACGTCCATTCGGAGCAGCCATCAGACCACGCATACCGGCAAGCTGTGAGAAGTTTGAGATGTTACCACGGGCTCCAGAGTCCATCATCATAACGATTGGGTTCTTCGGATCTTGGTTGGCAATCAAGCGTTTCTCAAGTTTTTCACGGGCAGCACGCCATTCAGCTGTAACGGAATTGTAACGCTCGTCGTCTGTGATCATACCACGACGGAATTGTTTTGTGATTTGTTCTACACGTTTGTGTGATTCTTCAATGATTTCAGCCTTGTCATCAACGACTGGGATATCGGCGATACCCACTGTCAATCCTGCAAGAGTTGAGTGGTGGTAACCGAGGTTCTTCATGCGGTCAAGTAGGGCAGAAGTTTCTGTCGTACGGAAACGTTTGAAGATTTCAGCGATGATATTTCCAAGGTTTTTCTTCTTGAATGGAGGGTTAAGTTCAAGTTTGCTGATAGCATCCTTGATATCTCCACCAAGTGGCAAGAAGTATTTGGCTGGAACGCCTTCTGTCAAGTTGGCATTGTTTGGTTCTTGCAAGTATGGTAGCCCCTCTGGCATGATGTCGTTGAAGAGGATTTTACCAACTGTTGTGAGCAAGACCTTATGTTTTTGCTCTTCTGTCCATGGTTTGTTAAGACTGTCTGTTGCGATACCAACACGTGAGTGGAGGTGAACATAACCATTACGGTAAGCCATAACCGCTTCGTCACGGTCTTTGAAGACCATTCCTTCACCTTCACGACCAGCTTCTTCCATGGTCAAGTAGTAGTTACCCAAAACCATGTCCTGAGACGGAGTAACAACTGGTTTACCATCTTTCGGGTTCAAGATGTGCTCAGCAGCTAGCATCAAGATACGAGCTTCTGCTTGGGCTTCTTCTGAAAGCGGTACGTGGATGGCCATTTGGTCCCCGTCAAAGTCGGCATTGTAGGCTTCACAGACAAGCGGGTGCAAGCGAAGGGCCTTACCATCAATCAAGACTGGCTCGAAGGCTTGGATACCCAAACGGTGAAGGGTCGGTGCGCGGTTCAAAAGCACTGGGTGTTCTTTAATCACTTCTTCAAGAATATCCCAGATACGCTCATCTCCGCGTTCCACCAAGCGTTTAGCAGCTTTGACGTTTTGCACGATATCACGCGCAACGATTTCACGCATAACGAATGGTTTAAAGAGCTCGATTGCCATTTCACGTGGCACACCACATTGGTACATCTTAAGAGTTGGACCAACGGCGATAACTGAACGTCCTGAGAAGTCAACACGTTTACCAAGCAAGTTTTGACGGAAGCGTCCTTGTTTACCTTTAAGCATGTGGCTCAATGATTTCAGTGGACGGCTACCTGGTCCTGTGATTGGACGACCACGACGACCATTGTCAATCAAAGCGTCAACCGCTTCTTGAAGCATACGCTTCTCATTTTGAACGATGATACCTGGTGCATTCAACTCAAGCAAACGAGCCAAACGGTTGTTACGGTTGATAACACGGCGGTAAAGGTCGTTCAAGTCAGATGAGGCAAAACGACCACCATCCAACTGCAACATTGGACGAAGATCTGGTGGAATAACCGGAAGGATGTTGAGAATCATCCATTCAGGCTTGTTTCCAGACTTGTAAAAGGCATCCAAAACATCCAAACGACGGATGGCTTTGACACGTTTTTGTCCAGTCGCTGTTTTCAACTCTTCTTTGAGTTCAGCAATTTCTTTTTCAAGATCTACTTGTTTCAATAGGTCTTGGATGGCTTCGGCACCCATTTTGGCAACGAATGATCCATAACCATACTCACGCAAGCGCTCACGGTATTCGCGCTCTGTCATGATAGACTTGTGCTCAAGTGGTGTATCCTTTGGATCAATCACCACATAAGCCGCAAAGTAGATCACTTCCTCGAGGGCACGAGGGCTCATATCAAGGGTCAAGCCCATACGGCTTGGAATCCCCTTGAAGTACCAGATGTGAGATACAGGAGCTTTCAATTCGATATGTCCCATACGCTCACGACGAACTTTTGTACGCGTTACTTCAACCCCACAACGGTCACAAACAATTCCTCTGTAACGAATGCGTTTATACTTACCACAAGCACATTCCCAGTCTTTTGTAGGACCAAAGATAACTTCATCAAAGAGTCCTTCACGTTCTGGTTTCAAGGTACGGTAATTGATTGTTTCAGGTTTTTTGACTTCTCCATAAGACCATGAACGGACTTTGCTTGGAGAAGCTAGGGTGATTTGCATACTTTTAAAACGATTTACATCAACCACTATTTCTTCCCTTTCTATTCTAAGTGAACTGCTTATTCTTGTTCAGCAGCTTCTTCTGTTGCTTCCGCTTTTGCTTCTTTCTCAGCTTCTTCAGCTTCAAAGGCTGCTTTAGCCTCTTGTGCTGCTTTTTCGCGGGCTTTTTCAAGGTCATCTACGTGGATGACATCTTCGTCCATTCCTTCATCCAAGTCACGAAGTTCCACTTCTTGGTCATCTTCGTCTAGGACACGCATGTCAAGACCAAGAGATTGCAATTCTTTGACAAGAACTCGGAAGGATTCTGGAACACCTGGTTTTGGAATTGGTTTTCCTTTTGTAATGGCTTCATAAGCTTTCAGACGTCCATTGATATCGTCAGACTTGTAAGTCAAGATTTCTTGAAGGACATTTGATGCACCATAGGCTTCAAGAGCCCAAACCTCCATCTCACCAAAACGTTGTCCACCAAACTGAGCTTTACCTCCGAGTGGTTGTTGGGTAACGGTTGAGTAAGGTCCGACTGAACGCGCGTGCAATTTATCGTCAACCATGTGGTGGAGTTTGATCATGTACATGACTCCGACAGAAACACGGTTATCAAACGGTTCCCCAGTACGTCCATCGTAAAGAATCGTTTTGGCATCACTATCCATACCTGCTTCTTTAACAGTTGACCAAAGGTCTTCAGAACTTGCTCCGTCAAAGACTGGTGTTGCGATATGAATACCAAGAGTACGAGCCGCCATACCAAGGTGAAGCTCCATAACCTGACCGATATTCATACGTGATGGCACCCCAAGTGGGTTCAACATGATATCGACTGGAGTTCCATCTGGAAGGTAAGGCATGTCTTCTACAGGAACGATACGAGAGACAACCCCTTTGTTTCCGTGACGTCCGGCCATCTTATCTCCGACCTTGATCTTACGTTTTTGAGCGATGTAGACGCGAACCAGCATATTAACACCTGATTGCAATTCATCTCCATTTGCACGTGTAAAGATCTTAACATCACGAACGACACCATCGGCACCGTGTGGTACACGAAGAGAAGTGTCACGCACTTCACGAGACTTGTCTCCAAAGATAGCGTGCAAGAGACGTTCTTCAGCTGAAAGGTCTTTCTCACCCTTAGGTGTTACTTTACCTACAAGGATATCACCTTCTTTAACCTCAGCACCGATACGGATAATACCCATTTCGTCAAGGTCTTTAAGAGCGTCTTCCCCAACGTTTGGAATTTCACGAGTAATTTCTTCAGGTCCAAGCTTTGTATCGCGTGTTTCTGATTCGTATTCTTCAAGGTGGACAGATGTGTAGACATCGTCTTTAACCAAGCGTTCGCTCATGATAACGGCATCCTCGAAGTTGTAACCTTCCCAAGTCATGTAGGCAACGATTGGGTTTTGTCCAAGCGCCATTTCTCCATTTTCCATAGAAGGTCCGTCAGCGATGAAATCGCCTTTTTCAACGACATCGCCAACTTTTACGAGAGTGCGTTGGTTGTAGGCAGTACCTGAGTTTGAACGACGGAATTTTTGGATGTGGTAAACATCCAATGAACCATCTTCACGACGAACTTCTACCTTGTCAGCATCTGCGTAAGTAACTTTACCATCATACTGAGCAATCACAGCAGCTCCTGAATCGTGGGCTGCTTGATATTCCATACCAGTACCAACGTAAGGTGCTTTAGGATTAATCAATGGTACAGCCTGACGTTGCATGTTAGCCCCCATGAGGGCACGGTTGGAGTCATCGTTTTCCAAGAAAGGAATACATGCTGTCGCAACAGCAACTACCTGTTTTGGTGATACGTCCATGTAGTCAACAACATTAGCTGGATACTCTTGGTTGACCCCTTGGTGACGACCCATGACAACTTTTTCAGCAAATGTTCCATCTTCATTCAGACGAGAATTAGCCTGTGCTACAGTAAATTCATCTTCTTCATCGGCTGTCAACCAAACGATTTCGTTCGTGACAACACCTGTTTCACGGTCAACCTTACGGTATGGTGTTTGAACAAAACCATACTTGTTCAAATGTCCGTAAGATGACAAGTTATTGATCAAACCGATGTTAGGTCCTTCAGGGGTCTCGATTGGACACATACGGCCGTAGTGAGTGTAGTGCACGTCACGTACTTCATATCCAGCGCGGTCACGTGTCAAACCACCAGGTCCTAAGGCTGATAAACGACGTTTGTGAGACAACTCAGAAAGCGGGTTGTGTTGGTCCATGAACTGTGACAACTGTGATGAACCAAAGAATTCTTTAACCGCAGCTGTTACAGGACGGATATTGATAATTTGTTGTGGTGTCAAGACTTCGTTGTCCTGAACAGACATACGTTCACGGACATTACGTTCCATACGAGAAAGTCCAAGACGTACTTGGTTGGCAAGCAATTCACCAACCGCACGGATACGACGGTTTCCAAGGTGGTCAATATCATCTACACGGCCAAGCCCTTCAGCCAAGTTGAGGAAGTAGCTCATCTCAGCAAGGATATCTGCAGGAGTTACGATACGAACCTTGTCATCTGGATTGGCATTACCGATGATGGTTACAACACGGTCTGGATCAGTTGGTGCAACAACCTTGAATTTTTGAAGAACAACTGGCTCAGTCACAACCGCTGCATCATTTGGAATGTAAACAATCTTGTTCAAGTCGCCATCCAAATGGCTTTCAATACTTTCAATCACGCTACGAGTCATGATTGTTCCAGCTTCTACCAAGATTTCTCCTGTTTCAGGGTCTACCAATGGCTCAGCAATAGTTTGGTTGAGCAAACGTGTTTTAACATTGAGTTTTTTATTGATTTTGTAACGACCGACAGCTGCCAAGTCATAACGACGTGGGTCAAAGAAACGAGCCACAAGCAAGCTACGTGAGCTTTCAGCAGTCTTAGGCTCACCTGGACGAAGGCGTTCGTAAATTTCTTTCAAAGCTTCGTCTGTACGAGAGTCCATTGGGTTCTTATGGATATCTTTTTCAACAGTGTTGCGAACCAATTCGCTATCACCAAAGATATCAAAGATTTCATCATCACCTGAGAAACCAAGAGCACGAACCAAGGTCGTAAATGGAATCTTACGAGTACGGTCGATACGAGTGTAGGCGATATCTTTTGAGTCGCTTTCAAGTTCCAACCAAGCTCCACGGTTAGGGATAACAGTTGAACCGTAGCCCACTTTACCGTTTTTATCAACTTTATCGTTGAAGTAAACACCTGGTGAGCGGACCAACTGAGATACAATGATACGTTCACCACCATTGATGATGAAAGTACCCATTTCTGTCATGATTGGGAAATCACCAAAGAATACTTCTTGAGTCTTGATTTCGCCTGTTTCTTTATTGATCAAGCGGAAGGTTACAAAAATTGGTGCTGAGTAGCTAGCATCGTGGATACGAGCTTCTTCTAGCGTGTATTTTGGTTCCTTGATTTCATATCCAACAAATTCCAACTCCATTGTGTCTGTGAAGTTTGAAATTGGCAATACATCTTCAAACACTTCCTTAAGACCATGGTCTAGGAAATCTTTGAATGAGTCAGTTTGAATTTCAATCAAATTTGGTAAGTCAAGAACTTCTTTGATTCTTGAAAAACTACGACGGGTACGATGTTTCCCGTATTGAACGTCATGTCCTGCCAAGATGATTCTCCTTTGTAAATAAGTTCCAAGCCCTGTCGATCAGGCTTTTCTAATCGTCATATGGTTTTTAAAACCCCTATCACCGTGTCCCTTTGATGAATTTTCAGAATCTTTAAATCTTTGTTACAAACATACAAAATCCTGAAAAAAAGCACAAAAAGAGCAGCTAAATCTGACTTTTTCAGAAGATTTAACTGCTGTGAGCCTTGTCTGGACAATATTTCAGACAAAACCTACGACAAATGATTATTCATATTATACCCTATTTAGCTAGATTTTTCAAGGGGATTGATGAATTTTTGACAAAATCTTTTCCTATAAAAAATTAAATTCAACAATCACTTTGCAAACTTCATTTTCGGTTCAATCGTTCAATAAAAATATAGTAAATTACGATTTTCCTATTTTATCCTAGGTTGTTTTTCTTGACTTTACCAGGCCTTTCTTTTAATATATATGTATAAATATATAGGGGGGTTATGATGAATATCTTGCTGTCTAAAACTGAACAAGACTTGCTATTCTTACTGGAAGAATTAACCAAACACCACGATTGGATAGAAATTCCAGACTTGGCTGAGAAGCTGAATTTTTCAATAGAAGAATTGCAAGAGCACATTTTTGAGCTTGAGCAATTATTTCCAAACCTCCTGCTTCAATCAAGAAAAAAAGGCATTCAGTTGCAGTTTGACTTCCAAAACACCTTGGATCCCAGGATTGCGATTTTTAAACAATCTGAAACCTACTCCTTTTTGAACCAGTTGTTTTTCAATGAGGGACAATCACTCGAGCAAATGTGTCAAGAACTTGTGATGAGCTGCGAACGAGTTCAGGAAATCATCCAGCATCTAAATACTAAACTGCCACAACATTATGGCATCAGCATCCAACTTTCCCCTTTAGTCATGGAGGGAACAGAAGAGGACATTCGTGCCTTTTATCTAGACTACTTTAGCCAAAGTTACGACTTTCTTGATTGGCCCTTCCCTTCTATTTCTGAAGAATCACTCACTCACTTGATTCAGCTATTTTTGGACGCCCAACAAGTTTCACCCAACCTCAGTAGCTTACGGCAAATCAAATATACCCTGGCTATCAATCTAGAGCGTTTTAACAAGAATCATTTCATTGAAAATCCTACTCCTCTTTTAACCAGTCACTACAGCTCCCTTATGCAGATTCCGCAGTTTGAAGAAAATATTAAGAAGATAGCTAAAAAACTTCATTTTGAACCGAAAAAGGAGACGCTAGAACAGATATTTTCAAATCCAGTAAAGTCTCCTCAAATCACAAACAATCCTAGCAATGGAGCACTGGGTAATATTCATCATATCCAAAAATCCTACCGTTTATTGAGGCAAATCCTAGAAGAACTAGCTAAAGAATTTCACCTACAGATTGAAAATCGCGAGGAATTGATTTGGCTCCTCCACTACACTGCCCAATCTGATTTCTTTCATTTACTCAGTAACCAGTATCTCGACAGACAGAAATCCCAAATTTTAAGCAGTTATCAAGTAGAATTTCCAAAACTATTTGAAATAAGTCAGCACAAATTCCAATCTTACCTGACTGAGATGGAGCTAAACAGTAAGTCAAGTAAGCTACAAGAGATGATCTACACCTTCACGATCCAAGGGCATCGGATTTTAGTCCAACTGCTTCAAAAACTTCCCAAAATACGTGTTTTGGTTATTAGTCATCTGGATAGCCATCACGCACAAAACCTAATCGATACCCTAACTCACTACAGCAACAATCTCTATCTATTTGATTCTTGGGAAGATTCTACAATTTCTTTCTCCATTCTCAATCAAATTCCTCACGATATTGTTATCACTACCTTTCCTGTCACAAACTCTCCGAAACCACTTATCTACAGTCGTAACTTCTCTACTTCAGAATTATTTCATCACCTCCACCTTCTGGCTTCTCAAATTCATAAAGAAAGACTGGCTAAATCGTAACAAAATTTGTTACGATTTTCTTTTAGTTTAACTTTAGGAAAACGCTTGCATGTTTTTTTACTAAGTGCTATACTGATATA
This sequence comes from Streptococcus mitis, assembly GCF_026782865.1. Classification (GTDB taxonomy): domain Bacteria; phylum Bacillota; class Bacilli; order Lactobacillales; family Streptococcaceae; genus Streptococcus; species Streptococcus mitis_CG. The sequence goes on along the minus strand of NZ_JAKUXK010000003.1, from coordinate 237,618 downwards.
GAAATTTATTGATTGGAGAATGATTATGAGAAAAACACCATCTCACACTGAGAAAAAAATGGTTTACAGCATCCGTTCCCTCAAGAATGGAACTGGTTCTGTACTTATCGGCGCAAGCCTTGTTCTGCTTGCCATGGCTATACCAACTATTTCAGCCAACGAAAATACTACAAGCAATAAGGGAACTAGTAATGAAACTACTACTGTCCTTGCCCAACCTCTTACTGATACAACAACGAGCTCTGGTAAGAAGGAAAGTGATATTTCTTCGCCTAAAAATGCAAACGCTTCCCCAGAAAAAACAGAAGAAAAACCTGCAACAGAGGCACCCACTCCTACTGCAACTCCCGCCGATTCAGCACCACAAACCGGGAAAGATCGTTCCAATGAGCCAACTACTTCTACGAGTCCAGTAACGACTGAAACTAAGGCAGAAGAGCCAATAGAAGACAACTACTTCCGTATCCATGTCAAAAAACTTCCTGAAGAAAACAAGGATGCTCAAGGACTATGGACTTGGGATGATGTTGAAAAACCTTCTGAAAACTGGCCTAACGGAGCCTTGTCCTTCAAGGATGCCAAAAAAGATGACTATGGCTACTACCTAGATGTCAAATTAAAGGGAGAACAAGCCAAGAAAATCAGCTTCCTCATCAATAATACAGCTGGAAAAAATCTGACCGGCGATAAATCGGCCGAAAAACTAGTTCCAAAAATGAACGAGGCTTGGTTAAACCAAGATTACAAGGTTTTCTCTTACGAGCCACAACCTACAGGAACTATTCGTGTCAACTACTACCGCACAGATGGCAACTATGACAAGAAATCTCTCTGGTACTGGGGAGATGTGAAGGAGCCAAGTAGTGGTGAATGGCCTAACGGAACAGACTTTACGGCTACAGGTAAATACGGTCGCTATATCGATATTCCACTCAAAGATGCAGCTAAAGACCTTGGATTTTTATTACTAGACAGAAACAAACAAGGAGACGATGTGAAAATCCGTAAAGAAGATTATAAGTTCACAGATTTAAAAAATCATAGCCAAATTTTCCTAAAAGACGATGATGAATCGATTTACACAAATCCATACTATGTCCATGATATCCGCATGACAGGGGCTCAGCACGTAGGAACTTCTAGCATTGAAAGTAGCTTTTCAACACTAGTCGGTACTAAAAAAGAAGATAGCCTCAAACACTCCAACATCACTAATCACCTAGGAAACAAGATAACTATCACCGATGTTGCAATCGATGAAGCTGGTAAGAAAGTGACCTACAGCGGAGATTTCTCAGACACACAACATCCTTATACCGTGAGCTACAATTCCGACCAATTTACTACCAAAACAAGCTGGCGTCTGAAAGATGAGACTTACAGTTATGATGGCAAACTTGGAGCTGACCTAAAAGAAGAAGGAAAACAAGTTGATTTAACTCTTTGGTCACCAAGTGCTGATAAGGTTTCTGTCGTTGTCTATGACAAGAATAACCCTGAAAAAGTGGTTGGAACTGTCGCTCTTGAAAAAGGTGAAAAAGGAACCTGGAAACAAACTCTGAATGAAAACTCTGGTCTCGGCATCAGCAACTACACTGGCTACTACTACCACTACCAAATCGAGCGCCAAGGTAAAACTGTTCTTGCACTCGATCCTTACGCTAAATCCCTCGCTGCTTGGAATAGTGACGATGCTAAGATTGACGATGCCCATAAAGTGGCTAAAGCCGCCTTTGTAGATCCAGCTAAACTAGGACCTCAAGACTTGACTTATGGTAAGATTCGCAACTTCAAATCGCGCGAAGATGCTGTCATCTATGAAGCTCATGTGCGTGACTTCACTTCAGATCCTGCCATTGCAAAAGACTTGACAAAACCATTTGGTACCTTTGAAGCCTTTATTGAAAAACTAGACTATCTCAAAGACTTAGGTGTGACCCACATCCAGCTCCTTCCAGTCTTGTCTTACTACTTTGTCAATGAATTGAAAAACCATGAACGCTTGTCTGACTATGCTTCAAGCAACAGCAACTACAACTGGGGATATGACCCTCAAAACTACTTCTCATTGACTGGTATGTACTCAAGCAATCCTAAGAATCCAGAAAAACGAATCGCAGAATTCAAAAATCTCATCAACGAGATCCACAAACGTGGCATGGGAGCCATCCTTGATGTCGTTTATAACCACACAGCCAAAGTCGATATCTTTGAAGACCTAGAGCCAAACTACTATCACTTTATGGATGCTGATGGGACACCTCGCACTAGCTTTGGTGGTGGACGCTTGGGAACAACCCACCATATGACCAAACGACTCCTAGTTGACTCTATCAAATATCTAGTTGATACCTACAAAGTGGATGGCTTCCGCTTCGATATGATGGGAGACCATGATGCAGCTTCTATTGAAGAAGCGTACAAGGCCGCACGCGCCCTCAATCCACACTTAATCATGCTTGGTGAAGGTTGGAGAACCTATGCTGGTGATGAAAATATGCCTACTAAAGCTGCTGACCAAGATTGGATGAAACATACCGATACTGTCGCTGTCTTCTCAGATGACATCCGTAACAACCTCAAGTCTGGTTATCCAAACGAAGGTCAACCTGCCTTTATCACAGGTGGCAAGCGTGATATCAACACCATCTTCAAAAATATCATTGCTCAACCAACCAACTTTGAAGCTGACAGCCCTGGAGATGTCATCCAATACATCGCAGCCCATGATAACTTGACCCTCTTTGACATCATCGCCCAATCTATCAAAAAAGATCCAAGCAAAGCTGAGAACTATGCTGAAATCCACCGTCGTTTGCGACTTGGAAATCTCATGGTCTTGACAGCTCAAGGAACTCCGTTTATCCACTCCGGTCAGGAATATGGACGTACTAAACAATTCCGTGACCCAGCCTACAAGACTCCAGTAGCAGAGGATAAGGTTCCAAACAAATCTCACTTGTTGCGTGATAAGGACGGCAATCCATTTGACTATCCTTACTTCATCCATGACTCTTACGATTCTAGCGATGCTATTAACAAGTTTGACTGGACCAAGGCTACAGATGGAAAAGCATATCCTGAAAATGTCAAGAGCCGTGACTATATGAAAGGTTTGATTGCCCTTCGTCAATCTACAGATGCCTTCCGACTTAAGAGTCTCCAAGATATCAAAGACCGTGTTCATCTCATCACTGTCCCAGGCCAAAATGGCGTGGAAAAAGAGGACGTAGTGATTGGCTACCAAATCACTGCTCCAAATGGAGACATCTATGCAGTTTTTGTCAATGCTGACGAAAAAGCTCGCGAATTTAATTTGGGAACTGCCTTTGCACATCTCAGAAATGCTGAAGTTTTAGCAGATGAAAACCAAGCAGGGCCAGTCGGAATTGCCAACCCGAAAGGACTTGAGTGGACTGAAAAAGGCTTGAAATTAAATGCCCTTACAGCTACTGTTCTTCGAGTCTCTCAAGGCGGTGCAATTGTCGCCCCAGCTGTGGAAGAAAAACCAGAATTTGACCTTTCTAGCTTAAAACAAGAACACGGTCAAAATAACAGCCAAGACAATATGTCAAACCGAGTAGTCAAACCGGAACAACAAACTCCAGCTCCACAAACTAAACCTGATTCTGCAAAATCAGATGCAAAAGTAGCTGATGCGGAAAATAAACCTAGCCAAGCTACAGCTGATTCACAAGCTGAACTACCAAATACAGGAACCAAAAATGATCACAAACTCCTGTTTGCAGGAATTAGTCTCCTTGCTCTTCTAGGTCTCGGGTTCTTGCTAAAAAACAAAAAAGAGAACTAAACTAGCCCTCCTATAGAACTATCCCCCAAGCCTTAACGCTCGGGGGATTGATTTTTGCACAATATTTGCCGTCATAATAAACTTGATTAGGATTTTTTATTAAGTCTCTTTCATGGCAAAATAAGCCCGTACTTTTGGAGCCACTTGCGTTCCGAAAAGTTCAATAGCTCTCAGGACTTGTTCATGAGGCATAGAACCAAGAGGTAGGTGCAACATAAAGCGGTCCAATCCTAAATCCTCAATCATGCGAATCAATTTTTCGGCCACCTGATCTGGATTGCCCACAAACATAGCACCATTTGGCCCTACCTGCTCCAAATATTGTTCATAGGTCAACTCCTGCCAGTGTGGACGGTCTTTGGAAATAGCATCCACCACTTGCTTGGTCGGATGGAAATAATCTTTTACAGCCTGCTTGCCATCTTCAGCAATCCAACCCCAAGAATGGGCCCCAACCTTTAGTTCCTGACTGGCATAACCCGCTTCGCTCCCAATCTCACGATAAGCCTGAATCAACTTTTTAAAATAACGAGGGTTACCACCAATAATGGCATAGACAATCGGTAGGCCTGCCTGAGCAATCTTCACTGTTGATTCGACATGACCACCTGTCGCTATCCACAAGGGTAATTTTTCCTGAACTGGACGAGGATAGACTTCTTTACCAGAGATTGTTTGGGTCAAGCGACCTTGCCAGTCTAACTTGGTCTTTTCATTGACTAACTGAAGCAAGTCTAATTTCTCATCAAAAAGGGCTTTGTAGTCTTTCAAATCATATCCAAACAAGGGAAAAGATTCCGTGAAGGAACCCCTCCCAGCCATAATCTCCGTACGTCCATTTGACAACGCATCGATGGTCGCATATTGTTGAAACAAACGAATAGGGTCCATACTAGAGAGAATGCTGACTGCACTGGTCAAACGGATTTTCTTGGTATTGACTGCCCCAGCGGCCAGAACAATCTCTGGGGCTGATACTGCAAAATCCTCTCGATGGTGCTCACCAATCCCATACACATCCAAACCAACCTTGTCAGCCAGCTCAATCTCCTCCACCAACTGGCGAATGCGTTCGGCATGACTGTAAGTCTGTCCAGTCCCTTCAAGCTCCGTTGTTTCCCCAAATGTTGAAATTCCCAATTCTACCATTTTGATACTCCCTGTCTATTTCTGTCCTTCAATTTGAAAAATTATTCTAACACGAATCTTGAGTACAAGCAACCGATTTGCTCACAAGAAAAAGCCTAGATAACTAGACTTTTTTAGCTTATTCTACCGTTACTGACTTAGCAAGGTTACGTGGTTTGTCCACATCAAGGCCACGGTGGAGTGTTGCAAAGTAAGCGACCAATTGCGTTGGCACAACCATTGAAATTGGTGAGAGGTATGGATGTACAGTCGTAAGGACGATATCGTCTGTATCTTTGGCAACATTTTCTTCTGCAATAGTGAGAACCTTGGCACCACGGGCTGCGACCTCTTGGATATTTCCACGAGTATGGTTGGCAAGGACTGGATCTGACAATAGGGCCAAGACAGGTGTTCCTTCTTCAATCAAGGCAATGGTTCCGTGCTTGAGTTCTCCTGCCGCAAAACCTTCACACTGGATATAAGAAATCTCTTTGAGTTTAAGGCTTGCTTCCATAGCTACGTAGTAATCTTGACCACGCCCGATGTAAAAGGCGTTGCGAGTTGTTTCAAGAAGCTCACGAACCTTGGCTTCAATGTTTTCTTTCTCTGAAAGAGTTGATTCGATAGACTGAGCTACGATTGACAACTCATGAACCAAGTCAAAGGCTTGCGCTTTAGCATTGCCATTTGCTTCTCCTACTGCTTTTGCAAGAAAAGCAAGGGCTGCAATTTGCGCTGTATAGGCCTTGGTTGATGCCACGGCAATTTCAGGACCTGCATGAAGAAGCATAGTATGATTAGCTTCACGAGAAAGAGTTGAACCTGGGACGTTTGTCACTGTCAAGCTTGGGATTCCCATTTCATTAGACTTAACCAAAACCTGACGGCTATCCGCTGTTTCACCAGACTGACTGATAAAGATGAAGAGTGGTTTCTTGCTGAGAAGTGGCATACCGTAGCCCCACTCAGATGAGATTCCAAGTTCAACTGGTGTATCTGTCAATTCTTCCAGCATTTTCTTAGAAGCAAATCCTGCGTGGTAAGATGTTCCAGCTGCAAGGATGTAAATACGGTCTGCGTCTTGAACGGCCTTAATGATAGCAGGATCAACCACTACTTGACCAGCCTCATCTGTGTAGGCTTGGATCAACTTACGCATCACTGTTGGTTGCTCATCTATTTCCTTGAGCATGTAGTAAGGGTAAGTTCCCTTACCGATATCTGACAAGTCAAGTTCAGCAGTGTAGCTAGCACGCTCACGACGATTTCCATCATAGTCTTGAACTTCCACACTATCAGCCTTGACGATTACCAACTCTTGGTCATGAATTTCCATGTATTGGTTGGTTTCACGAATCATAGCCATAGCATCTGAGCAGACCATGTTATAACCTTCACCAAGACCAATCAAGAGTGGTGATTTATTCTTAGCCACATAGATGACTTCAGGATCTTGTGAGTCAACCAAGGCAAAGGCATAAGAACCACGGATAATATGAAGAGCTTTTTTGAAGGCTTCAAGAACTGAGAGACCTTCTTCTTCCGCAAATTTTCCAATCAAGTGAACGGCGATTTCCGTATCTGTTTGCCCTTTGAAATGGTGACCTGCAAGGTATTCTTCCTTGATTTCAAGGTAGTTCTCAATCACCCCGTTGTGCACCAAGACAAAACGTTCAGTCTCAGAGCGGTGTGGGTGAGCATTGTCTTCAGTTGGTTTCCCGTGAGTTGCCCAACGAGTATGTCCGATACCAGTTGTTCCCTCAACACCAGCTGTCTTTGCAGACAATTCTGCAATACGACCAACCGCCTTGACTAGATGGTTTTCAGCACCACCTAGGACAAAAATCCCCGCAGAATCATAGCCACGGTATTCGAGCTTTTCAAGCCCTTGAATCAAAATATCAGTTGCATTTGTGTTTCCAACAACACCAACAATTCCACACATAGTATATACGACACAGGCAAGCTGTGCTTTCTCCTTAAAATTGGTATAGTCTAATTCCTCTTTTATAGAATCAGCAAAAACAGTATATACTTGTTTCTTTCACTTGTCAAGAGTAAAAATTGGTATAGTTCAAATTACTCTCCTGTAAGCAAAAGACTCTGACCAATTAGGATAATCAGTCAGAGTCCTTTTTAAAATCCATTATTATCGCTTAATTCCTTGAACCAGTGCCCTGATTTCTTCAGACGACGTTCTTGCGTTTCCAAGTCTAATTCGACCAAGCCATAGCGATTTTTATAGCTGTTAAGCCATGACCAGCAATCGATAAAGGTCCAGATTAAGTATCCTTTACAGTTAGCTCCATCTTCAATAGCACGGTGCAGTTCACGAAGATGACCTTTTACAAAATCAATACGATAATCATCTTGAATCATTCCATTCTCACGGAATTTTTCTTCCCCTTCAACACCCATACCATTCTCTGTCAACATCCACTCAATATTGCCATAATTTTCCTTGATATTTTGGGAAATGTCATAAATCCCTTGCTCATAAATCTCCCAGCCACGATGAGGATTGATTTTACGTCCAGGCATCACATAAGGCTCGTAAAAATGTTCTGGCAAAAGAGGACTCTCTGGATTCTTAGCAAATCGAGGAGCCATAACACGTAAAGGTTGATAGTAGTTGACACCAAGGAAGTCCACCGTATTATCACGAATGAGCTCCAACTCCTCCTCTGTAGCATCAGGCAAGAGACCGTATTCATGCAAGATTTCTACCAACTCCTGTGGATAAGTCCCCAAAACAGACGGATCTAAGAAAGATTGGGCCTGAAAAAGGTCCGCAATACGAGCAGCCTTGACATCAGCAGGATGCTGGCTACGTGGATAAGCCGGTGTCAAGTTGAGGACAATCCCAATCTTGGAATCAGGCAAAAGTTCATGACAAGCCTTGACAGCACGACTGCTGGCCAATTGTGTATGATAAGCTACTTTAACTGCTGCCTCTGCATCCACCTTATGTGGATAATGGGCATCGTAAAAATAGCCAAACTCTACAGGAACGATGGGCTCGTTAAAGGTAATCCATTGATCCACTAAATCTCCATAAGTCTCAAAACAAAAACGAGCATAGTCTTCATAGGATGAGACAGTCGCCTTATTTTCCCAACCATCACCAGCTTCTTGAAGAGCAAAAGGCAAATCAAAATGATAAAGATTCACTAAAAGACGAATACCTTTAGCCTTAATAGCCTCAAAGACCTTACGGTAAAAGTCTACACCTTGAGGATTGACTTCCCCACGCCCTTGTGGAAAAATCCGTGACCACTGAATAGAAGTCCGAAAGGCCGTGTGACCAGTTTCTAACAGTAGCTCAATATCCTTTTCCCAGTTTTCATAAAAGGTCGATGTCTTATCTGGACCAATTCCATTATAGTAGCGATTTGGCTCCACTTGGTACCAATAATCCCAGAGATTATCTCCCTTACCGTCACCAGCTATACGTCCTTCTGTCTGCGGCCCAGAAGTAGAGGATCCCCAGACAAAATCCTTTGGAAATCTTAGCATACATTTACCTCTTTATCTACTCATTTTTCCCATTATACAGAAAAAACAAGGTAAAAACTAGTTACATTTTTTCCTTGTTTTTCTTCTGATTATAGTTTTTATTTCTTGCTGAGAATTTCAAGCGTTTCAAGCAAGTTATCTGCATGAACTTCGATGGTGTCACCAGTCGCTTTAATCTTCACTTCTACGATGCCATCGGCCGCTTTTTTACCAATAGTAATACGGATTGGTAATCCAATCAAGTCGCTATCGCTGAATTTGACTCCGACACGTTCATTACGGTCGTCTGTCAAGACTTCGTAACCTGCTCCCATCAAGCTTGCTTCAAGTTTTTCTGTCAAGGCTTGCGCTTCTTCATCCTTGACATTGACAGTGATCAAGTGAACATCAAATGGCGCCAATTCTTTAGGGAAGTTGATTCCCCAAGCGTAACGGTATTCACCTTTTGGTGTTTTGTTAACAAAGAGGCGAGCGTGTTGCTCCATCACTGCTGAAAGTAGACGGCTGACACCGATACCATATGAACCCATAATGATTGGTACAGCACGGCCATTTTCATCCAAGACATCTGCTCCCATGCTTGCTGAGTAACGAGTACCGAGTTTAAAGATGTGACCAATTTCGATACCACGCGCAAAGTTAAGGACACCTTGTCCGTCTGGAGAAATTTCACCCTCACGAACTTCACGGATATCCACATATTCTGCAGTAAAGTCACGACCTGGGTTCACACCAGTCAAGTGATAGCCATCTTCGTTAGCACCCACAACTGCATTATGGACATCTTGCACCTTACGATCTGCAATGATTTTAACATTCTCTGGCAAACCAACTGGGCCAAGTGAACCAAATCCTGCTTGAACAAGATTCGCCACTTCTTCTTCGCTAGCAACGTCAAAGAAATCTGCTCCCAAGTAGTTTTTCAACTTGACTTCGTTGAGTTGGTCATTTCCAACTAGAAGGGTTGCAACAAGCTCACCATCTGCCATGTAAAAGAGAGTTTTGATTGTTTGTTCTTCTGGAACATTGAGGAAGGCTGCAACTTCATCAATTGATTTAACATCTGGTGTTGCAACACGAGTCACTTCTTCTTCAGCGACAACACGGTTGCTTGGTTTGTACTCATTTGTTGCCATTTCCAAGTTAGCCGCATAACTAGACTCACTTGAGTAGGCAATAGTATCTTCACCAGAAACCATCCACTTAAGCAATTCTGCCTTAATCTCTTCTTGCACTTCTGTAGGAATTTCATCAAATGAGGCAACTGACTTGTCCAAGACAACCCAGCGGTCAAGGTCTGTACGAGCAGGTGTAATGGCCATAAATTCTTGGCTGTCCTTACCACCCATGGCTCCACCGTCACCGATGATAGCCTTGAAGTCTAAACCACTACGAGTGAAAATACGCTCATAGGCAGCCTTGTATTCATCATAAGTTACATCTAAGCTATCATAATTAGAGTGGAAGCTATAACCGTCTTTCATAATAAACTCACGCGTACGTAGAAGTCCATTACGTGGGCGTTTCTCATCACGATACTTAGGCTGGATTTGATAAAGGTTAAGTGGTAATTGCTTGTAAGACTTAACAGAATCACGAACAATAGTTGTAAAGGTTTCTTCGTGAGTTGGGCCTAGGATAAAGTCTGATTTTTCGCGGTTTTTTAGTTTGTAAAGGTCTTCACCATAAGTTTCGTAACGACCTGATTCGCGCCACAACTCTGCACTGAGAAGGGCTGGAGCCAACATCTCAACGGCACCAATCTTGTCGAATTCTTGGCGCATGATGTTTTTAGCTTTTTCAATCACACGGTTGGCAAGTGGTAAGTAAGAATAAACACCTGCAGATACTTGACGAACATAACCAGCGCGCAACATAAGAGCATGGCTGATAACTTGAGCATCACTTGGCATTTCGCGAAGCGTTGGGATAAGCATTTTACTTTGTTTCATAATATTCCTCGATTATCTAAAAAAGAGTCGCATGATGTCATTCCAAGTCACAGCAATCATCAAGACAACCATGATGACCACTCCGGCCAAGGTGACATAGGTTTCAATTTCTTGTTTTAATGGTTTACGGCGAATGGCTTCCAGGATATTGAGCACAATCTTACCACCATCCAGGGCTGGAATCGGAATAAGATTAAAAATCCCAATATTGATGGAAATCATTGCCAAGAAGTACAAGACATTCTCAATTCCATTTTTAGCAGCATCACTACTTTCCTTAAAGATAGCAACAGGTCCACCTAGCTTGTTCAAATCCGGTTGAAAAATCAGATTTTTCAGAGCTGAGAGAATTCGGAGAGCTGAGTCAGCAGCAGTTGTAAAACCACCTACAAACATGGATAGAAAATCTGACTTAATCCCCGGTTGAACACCTAGAAGGTAACGGCCTTGACTTTCTTCCGGAGTAACAGTGACTTGTTTGTCACTACCATTTTCAGAAATAGTCACATCCAAGGTCGGGGCCGTCTTATCTTTGGTTTCTGATTCCACAGCCTGAATCAAACTTTCCCAGTTGCTAATTTCATGTGAGCCGATCTTGGTAATCTGAGCTGTTTCTGGCACTCCTACCTTAGCTAAGGCTCCTTGGGGCATGACATGGAACTGGTTGGTATCAACATCTCTGACACCACCCTGCATGAAGATTAAAATCCAGAAAACAACGACACCTAAGATAAAGTTGTTCATGGGGCCTGCAAAGTTAGTAATGAGTTTCCCCCAGATAGTCGCATTTTGATATTGAACATCTAAAGGTGCAATCCGAACCTCAGTTCCATCTGCTTCCACAACCGTTGCGTCGTGATCCACTGCAAATGTTTTTTCTTCTTCCAGAACCAGTCCTTTGATAAAGAGCTTGTCTTCAAAGTCAAATTGGGTCACCTGCATAGGAAGAGCTGTTTGATCCAATTTTTTACCTGAGAGATTGATGCGTTTAACCTTACCATCATCAGTAAGCGTCAAACTGACAGGAGTTCCTGTCTTGATTTCAGTTGTATCATCACCCCAACCGGCCATGCGAACGTAGCCTCCCAGAGGCAAGATGCGAATGGTATAGGCCGTTCCATCCTTGCCAATATGAGCAAAGATCTTGGGTCCCATGCCAATGGCAAATTCACGCACTAGAATCCCTGATTTCTTGGCAAAGTAGAAGTGTCCGAACTCGTGCACCACTACAATAATCCCAAAAACCAGAATAAAGGTTAAAATTCCGAGCATAGTATTTCCTCCGTCTTTTGATTAAAAGAGTCCAAACAAGTGCATAATTGGAAATACAAGCAACATACTATCAAAACGATCCAAAACACCACCATGTCCAGGAATAAATTTCCCAGAATCCTTGACACCAAAGTGACGCTTGATCGAACTTTCTAATAAATCACCAAATTGTCCAGCAATGCTAAAGAAAATAGCAAAGACTGACATCTTGTAAATTCCATACGGAAGAGCAACTGTACTGTCAACTATCATAAAGATAATAGTTACTAAAATCGCACCTAAAATACCACCCAAGGCACCCTCAAAGGTTTTATTTGGAGAAACTGTCGGAGCTAACTTTCGTTTACCATAGTTCATCCCAACAAGATAGGCACCACTGTCTGTCGCCCAGACGATACACAAGGCTAATAGTGCCTTATCTAACCCTGCAATTCTAGCATCTAATAGAGCATTAAAACCAAAGCCCACGTAGAAACTCATAGCAAGAGGGAAAACCGCATCCTCAATCGTATACGACTTGCTAAACACAGTCGTTCCTAACATGATTGAAATCAAAACACTATAGGCAACCACATTCCCATCAACTGGCAAAAAAGTCAGGTAATTCTCCAAGGGAATGGTCAAGGCAAAGGTTGCAAAGAGGGTCAAGAGGCCCTCCATCGTCATGGTCTCTAGACCTCTCATCTTCAAAAGTTCATGCATGGCTAGCATGGCTATGATTCCAATTGCTATCTGAAGCAAGAGTCCCCCAATCATTAAAATCGGTAGGAAAATAGCCAGTGCAATCCCTGCAAACAAGGTTCTTTTCTGTAAATCCTGTGTCATATTTCCTCCTAAACTCCTCCAAATCGGCGATGACGACGATTGTAGGCAAGAATGGCTTCCTGCAAGGCCGCCTCGTCAAAATCAGGCCACAAGGTGTCCGTAAAATAGAGCTCACTATAGGCTCCCTGCCATGGAAGGAAATTGCTCAAACGCAATTCTCCACTAGTACGGATAATCAAGTCTGGATCTCGTAACTCCTTAGGCAAATGCTGGGTAAAAAGATAATTACCAATCAATTCCTCTGTGATGTCACCTGGGTTGATTTTGGCATCTAACACATCCTGAGAAATCAACTTAAGAGCCTGTGTAATCTCAGCACGTCCACCATAGTTGAGGGCAAAATTAAGAATTAATCCTGTGTTGTTCTTGGTTAATTCCTCAGCCTTGGTCAGAGCTTCAAAGGTTTGCTTAGGCAGGCGGTCCGTTTCCCCAATCATTTGAATCTTAACATTATTCGCATGCAATTCCGGGACATAATTATCATAAAACTCTACTGGCAAGTTCATGATGAACTTGACTTCCTGATCTGGACGGGTCCAGTTTTCCGTAGAAAAAGCATAGACCGTAATAACCTTAACGCCTAGTTTGTTGGCTGCCTTGGTTACAGTTTGCAATGCTTCCATGCCCGCCTTGTGTCCAAAAACTCGCGGTTGCATACGTTTCTTAGCCCAACGGCCATTGCCATCCATGATGATGCCGATATGAGCGGGAACCTGTGTCGGAACCTCTACTTCCACAGCCTTATCTTTCTTAAAAAATCCAAACATGATCTTATTCCTATTCAAAAATCTATCGTTTCATTATACCATATTTCCCTATTTTCTTCTATCACTAAGCTATTTATACTCTTCGAAAATCAAATTCAAACCACGTCAGCTTCACCTTGCCGTACTCAAGTACAGCCTGCGGCTAGCTTCCTAGTTTGCTCTTTGATTTTCATTGAGTATTATTCTCAGGCACAAAGCCCATTTCCAAAAAAATAAGCCGCCTGATTGGGCGACTTTATTTTTTATAGGGAGATTATTATGAAAAAGTTTTAGGAGTTTAAGTTAAGGTCTTCTTAACTTATGAACTTAGTATACACTTCCTAGCTTAAAGTTTCCTTAAGTATTTTTAAAAATCAAATTTTTCCATTTCTCCTGCCAATTTTTCTTGGATAAACGTGTTTGATAGAGTTCCATTCGGTCTTCATTTTCTAAGAAATGAGGAGTTGGACGAACTTGAAAATTCAAAATATCCTCCAAACCATAAGGTGCATAGAGTTCAAAATCTGATTCTTCATTCAAGCGTAGTCCAACAGCCGTACATCGTTCTGGATACTTACTCATAGCATCACGAGAACTGGTATAGGGAGAAGTGTGAGGACTGTGCTGGTGCATATAGACCTGATTTTTCAACTCCCACTGGTACTGAGGAAAGTCCTCTCGCAGTTTTTTCTCTAGGGACAAGGTTTCCTCGTAAGAAATATCTGGATCAAAGAAAATTACATCTACATCTGTTTCACAGTCAAAAGGGGATTTGTCTGACAAGAGATTCCAGATAAAATTTCTGACAGAACCTGCTGCCAACCAGGAATCTGTCAACTCCAAGTTTCGGATGATAGTCAAAATAGCCATCATATCCGGATTTTCTCTGAAAGAGTCTAAAATTTCAGCCTTATTTTTCAATATATTCATACCCTAAATGCTCATATGCCTTAGCAGTCGCCACCCGCCCAGACCGTGTCCGCATGATAAAACCTTTTTGAATCAAGTAGGGCTCATACATGTCTTCAACTGTCTCACGCTCTTCTGCTATGTTAACAGAAAGAGTTCCTAGACCAACAGGACCACCACCGTACATCTCAATCATGGTGCGAAGGATTTTCTGGTCCACATAGTCCAGACCTTCATGGTCAACATCCAGCATAGTCAAAGCCTTATCAGTAATAAGATCATCGATAACCCCATTCCCCATAATCTGGGCAAAATCGCGCACGCGTTTGAGGAGACGATTGGCAATACGAGGGGTTCCACGACTACGTAGGGCTAATTCAGATGCTGCCTCATGAGTGATTTCCATCTCAAAAATATCTGCCGTCCGCTCAACAATTTCCGTCAAGTCAGCATGGGCATAATACTCCATGTGACCTGTAATTCCAAAACGTGCCCGTAGCGGATTTGAGAGCATACCAGCCCGAGTCGTCGCACCAATCAAAGTGAAAGGTGGCAACTCCAAATGAACACTGCGACTGCCTTCACCAGCCCCAATCATGATATCAATGTAGAAGTCCTCCATAGCACTATAAAGCACCTCTTCCACCGACATGGGCAAACGATGAATCTCATCAATAAAGAGAACATCCCCAGGCTCTAAGTCATTCAAAATCGCTACCAAATCCCCAGCTTTTTCAATGACTGGACCCGAAGTCTGCTTGAGATTTACTCCCAGTTCGTTGGCAATTACAAAAGCCATGGTCGTTTTTCCCAAGCCTGGAGGGCCAAATAAAAGCACATGATCCAGCGCTTCATCCCGCATTTTGGCAGCTTCTATAAAGATTTGAAGCTGGTCCTTGACTTTATCCTGCCCAATATATTCACGTAAATACTGAGGACGGAGCGTGCGTTCCACTAACTCCTCATCCCCCATTATCTCATTATCTAAAATTCTACTCATGGCTCTATTATATCAAAAAACCAAGCCACAAACAAAAAAGCCACTGGATTGGTGCCTCCCGAGTTTAACACTTATGTGGTATAATATTCTACGGCACTGCTACACCGCCTACGAAAGGAGGTGAAATAGCCCATGATGGAACTAATCCTTAAAACTATCATCGGACCGATTGTGGTCGGTGTCATCCTTCGCTTAGTCGATAAATGGCTAAACAAAGATAGATAGTGTCAAAAAAGACCCCAAGCTTAATGTGGAAGTTAGCTTGGGGTCTTTTCTAGTCCATGGTATAGAACTAATCCTTAATTCCTCTCCATTATCCCACAGTTCACGAATTTTGTCAAAGATTTATATCCTCATCCATTCAGCTTCTCCAACTTTAGAATCTGTCCAATGAATTTTACAAGATTAAGCGAAAGTTATCGGAAAACTATTTTTAGAATAGTCCCCAAAAGCCTGAAATAGAACCAAAAAACTCCACCTGATTGGGTGGAGTTAAGGGAGATTATTATGAAAAAGAAAAGTTTAGGATTTTATTAAATAAAGTTAGGAGGTCTTTATTTAATAACTATATGATACAAGACAAAGCTTAAAACTAGCTTAACTTTTCTCAAATTTTACTATTTTGCAAAAAAAAATCTATCACCATCACCTATCCACGAAAAAAGCCACCTGATTGGGTGGCTTCATTAGGAGATTATGATGAAAAAAAGTTTTAGGATTTCATTAAATAAAGTTAGGAGGTCTTTATTTAATGACTATATGATACTAGACCAGCCTTAAACTTTGCTTAAGAAAAAAACAAGTTTTGTTATTTTTTACGATTCACCCAAGTCATCCCTATACAATTATAGGTGGATAAGATTTCAAAGCCCATAGAACGATAGAAGCCCAAGGTTCTTTCTGTCTGGTCTGTCACCAGCTGGACTTGATAGGCATCTTTGTAATCCTCTAAAGCCTCTTTCATCAAGGCGCTACCAATCCCTTGACGCTGATAGATTGGTAAAACAATTAAATCCTGAACCAATACTGATGAGAATCCATCGCCAACCAAACGAATCAAGCCCACCACAGCATCACCATCAAGTGCCACATAAATCGCTAATGAATGAGATAAGGCCTGCTCCAGCATCTCTGGTTGATGGGTATAATTTGTCCAACCGACAACCTGATAGAGATGCAAAACATCCTCTAGCTTGACAATTTCTTGCTTTTTAATAGTAATCATCTCAACACCTCTTAGAGTTCTCTCAAGCTCTTGTACTGCTGTCCATTTTTGTCAAAATTTTCAGGACGCAACCATGTTTCCAAACGAGATTTTACTTTGGGCCAATCCTTATCAATTATAGACAACCAATCCGTATCCCTCGTGCGCCCCTTATAAACCACTGCCTGACGGAAGGTTCCTTCATAAATAAAGCCCAAACGTTCCGCTGCTCGTCTTGATGGCAGGTTAAGAGCATCGCATTTCCACTCATAGCGACGATAGTTAAGCTCCTCGAAAACATAGCGCGCCAGGAGATACTGGGCTTCTGTCCCTATTCGTGTCCCCCTGAGCTCTGGAGAAAAAGTGACAGCTCCCACTTCTATTACTCGGTTATTCTGGTCAATACGCATGAGAGAAAAAGTTCCCAAAACCTTACCAGTTTCCTTGTCTATGATTGCATAGTAAAAACGGTCCTTACGAGCTAACATCTGATTTAAAAGGGTAACCAGCTCCTCCATATCTGCCACTGGTTCCTGAAAAAGGTAGGTCCACATCTCCCGAGGAGTATCCGGACCATAAACAGCTAATAAATCCTCCGTATGCTTTTCCACTGAAAGAGCTTCTATTCGAGCATATCGCCCTTCTAAGAAATCAATAGAAGGCAGTTCACCTGGTGTATAACCTTCCATTGACTCACCAATCATCTGACCATATTCATTTACTGGCATAGCTTTCTCCTTATTCACTTATTGAATATAGTATAACATATCTCAATGAAAATTTTAGGAAACACTTGGTTTTCTATTCAATAATGCAAACTCCTCTTATAAAAATCATCCATCCACTTTATGGAGGAATAATCAAATATGGGAACGAGTGAGTTAATGCCCCTTATGCTTCTCTCTATTTTTTACTGTTTGTATTCAAATTTCTCTTGTTTTAGTGTTTGCTTTTGTAGACTGGACTACCAACCAGAACTGTGTTTTTATCTTAGTTGGGACTATTATAGTACGGTTCAACACTGTCTACAAATTTTTCAGATGTATATCAAAAAAATTTATCGTAGTAAACCACGAGTCTACACTTTCTTTCATTAATAAGTGCCAATCTTTTCGATAACGATGATTCGGTTGATAAGCAACCGTCAACATATGCCCTGTTTCATGGTATTTTTTAAACAAAATGGATTCCCCTTTATAATGTGAAATGATATCATCTATCGCGGATGATGCATTCCATATTTCATCAACATCGCTTCCTAGTAATAATAAAGGGGAGGAAATTTTACTCAAATCAATCTGAGCCCTACTATCTTCAGGAATATGTTTTCCAAAAAACTTGTTTAACAAATAATCTCCTAACTGAAATTTTTGATAAGGAAGTTCCTTTTGTAAATATGTCCAAGAAGATGAATTAGAATTGAGTTTTCCCTTTATTCCCTCAAATATTACATTTGAGGGAGAATTGAGTACTAAACATTGCACATCATCCAAAATACTTTGTCCAGCCAGAACAAGCTCTGCTCCTTTAGAGCGACCATATATTCCTATTTTTGTATTATCAACTTGAGGATGATGGTATAGAAAATCTTTCGCTTCTTCCAGACATTCTATTGGAATTCGTTCTAAATTTTGGGGTAATCCCTCTAAACCAAAATAAGCTATTGCAAGACAAATATAGCCTCTTGAAGATAAAAGTTGGGCAATATTCTGAGCTTTTTCAATTCTTCCCTCACTACCGCTAACAATAATCACGGCTGGCGCCCTTCTTAATTTTTCATCATAAAATAATCGACCTTGAAAATGCTTATCATAAATATCTTGATACCTTATTCCCAGATTCATATAACGCCTTACAAAACTTTGCTTCGCGACCACATCTTTCCCCAGCCTGATTTTAATTTCAACACCAAAACAATCTCGTAATGGAATTCTATCAAGAGAACTCGGTAATCTCCTTTTCCTATTCTT
Organism: Streptococcus mitis; assembly: GCF_026782865.1. Taxonomy (GTDB): domain Bacteria; phylum Bacillota; class Bacilli; order Lactobacillales; family Streptococcaceae; genus Streptococcus; species Streptococcus mitis_CG. The sequence goes on along the minus strand of NZ_JAKUXK010000003.1, from coordinate 219,282 downwards.
CAACGGTTTCGCATTAAAGAATAATCCCATTTCTGAAACTCCTTTATAAGATCCCGAAATAGATGCTGTCTGAGAGGTATCAATCATACCGTCCTGATCAGATAAAAAAATTGCGGTTGATTTCCATATAACATCATGATCTAAAAGCAAGGGAGCATTTATACAGTAATAATCAGACAGGTACATTTCTACACAATACATTGCCCTTGGTTCTAAACCATTAATAGCAATATAAAAAGATTCATCCGCTAAATCTGTTTGTGAAATCAGTTCTATGTTTACAGTCATATCTTCTCCTTTTTGTTAATTCACTTAACAATTATATTTGAAATTTACCGTGACTTTTACCACGGTAATTCTCCCCACACCTTTTCAATATCATCCATCAATTTCACAACTGTTTTAAGTTCCACCTCGCTATAGTTGTTTAAAACTAAAAAGATTGATTTTTCAATATATGCTTGTTGCTCCTTATGGATTTTAAAAATTTCGATGCCTTTTTCAGATAATCTCAAATATTTATTTTTCCCATTATTCGGATCAAAATCAAAAACAACTAAATTTTTTTGAATCAATCTCCTAACACTTTGAGTTATTGCACTTCTTGAAACTTCTAATAATTCAGATAATTTTACTAGATTTAAGGGCTGATTTTCCCCAATCACAACAATCAAATGTACCTCATTCAAAGTAATGGATTTGTCAACACCACTTTTATGTTGATTTTTTTTTAACTGGTCAAACGCTAAAATAAATCTATTGAAACGATTATTAAATGCAATAAATTCTTTTTTATCCATAATCTCTCTTTTCTTTGTTAATCATATTAACAAAACAGAAACTTCCTGTCAAATAAAAAATCCTCCAGATTCTACTCTGAAGGATTCTTATCTTATTTCACAACAATATTAACCAATTTATTCGGTACCGCAATTACTTTTACGATGTCCTTACCGTCAATTTCTGCTTTGACTTTTTCATCAGCTAGAGCAATCTCTTGCAATTCTTCTCGTGATAGGTCTTTAGCGACCATGAGTTTGGCACGGACTTTACCTTTGATTTGGACGACAATTTCGATTTCGTCTTCAACCAATTTGCTTTCGTCCCAAGTTGGCCAAGCCACATAAGAGATTGACTCACCTGTTGCTGCAACTGTTTGCCAGAGCTCTTCTGCCAAGTGAGGCGCAAATGGTGCAATCAATTGGATAAAGCCTTTGGCGTAGTCTGCATAAAGCTTGTCTTCCTTGTTAGCTGCATTGACAAAGACCATAAGTTGGGCAATGGCTGTGTTGAATTTGAGGGATTCGATTTGTTCTGTGACAGCTTTAACAGTTTCGTTGTAAACTTTGTCAAGAGCGCCATTGTTTTCCGCAGCTATTTCTTTACTTGTAATCAAGCGGTAAACACGGTCAAGGAACTTACGGCTTCCTTCCAGACCTTCTTCTGACCAAGCAATCGAAGCATCAAGTGGTCCCATAAACATTTCATAAACACGAAGGGTATCGGCACCGTATTGTTCCACCACATCGTCAGGGTTAACCACGTTCTTGAGCGATTTAGACATCTTAGCTGGCGCTTGCTCTAACTCTTCACCTGTTTCTACATGGAAGAAGGAACCGTCACGTTTTTCAACCTTGTCAGTCGCCACAAGAGCCCCACGGTGGTCACGGTAGCTGGTTCCCAAAATCATCCCTTGGTTAAAGAGTTTTTGGAATGGTTCCTTAGTTGGAACAACACCGAGGTCATAGAGGAATTTGTGCCAGAAACGAGCATAAAGCAAGTGAAGAACGGCATGCTCTGCACCACCCACGTAGATATCTACTGGCAACCATTGTTTGAGGAGCTCCTCATCGGCCAATTTCTCAGTATTGTGCGGGTCAATATAGCGGAGGTAGTACCAGCTTGAACCTGCCCATTGTGGCATTGTGTTGGTCTCGCGACGACCTTTGACACCATCTTCACGAGTCACTTCAAGCCAATCTGTCAAATTAGCTAGTGGACTTTCACCAGTACCTGAAGGACGGATATCCTTGGTTACTGGCAAGACAAGTGGCAATTCATTTTCAGGAACAGCTGTTGAAGTTCCGTCTTCCCAATGAATGATAGGAATTGGCTCACCCCAGTAACGTTGACGGCTAAAGAGCCAGTCGCGGAGACGGTAGGTCACCTTCTCTTGACCACAGCCTTTTTCTTCCAACCAAGCCACAATCTTAGCAATTGCGTCTTCTTTGTTGAGTCCATCTAGGAAGTCTGAATTAACGTGAAGGCCATCTTCTGTGTAGGCAGCTTCTGCTACATTTCCACCTTCAAGTACTTCTACGATTGGAAGGTCAAATTGTTTGGCAAATTCCCAGTCACGTTGATCGTGGGCAGGCACAGCCATAACGGCACCTGTTCCGTAACTAGCAAGAACATAGTCGGCAATCCAGATTGGAATTTCCTTACCATTGACAGGGTTGATGGCATAAGCACCAGTCCAAACACCAGTTTTTTCTTTGGCAAGGTCTGTACGAGCCAAGTCAGACTTAAGGCTAGCTTGGTGTTTATAGTCTGCTACTGCCTCTGCTTGCTCTGGACTTGTGATAGCGTCAACCAAATCATGTTCAGGAGCCAAAACAGTGAAAGTCGCACCGAAAAGGGTGTCCGGACGAGTGGTAAAGACTGTGAATTCCTTGTCTGTTCCCTTAACTTTAAAAGTTACATTAGCACCAGTTGATTTCCCAATCCAGTTGCGTTGCATGTCCTTGATAGACTCCGGCCAATCTAGTTCATCTAAATCATTGAGCAAGCGCTCTGCGTAAGCCGTGATTTTGAGCATCCATTGGCGCATTGGCTTGCGGACAACTGGATAGCCTCCACGCTCAGAAGTTCCGTCAGGAAGAACCTCTTCGTTGGCGATGGCTGTTCCCAATTCCTCAACCCAGTTTACTGGCACTTCCGCTTCATAGGCCAAGCCTTTTTCGTAAAGCTTAGTGAAAATCCATTGGGTCCACTTGTAGTAGTTTGGATCTGTTGTATTGACTTCACGATCCCAGTCATAAGAAAATCCAAGCGCATTGATTTGGCGTTTGAAGTTGGCAATGTTCTCAGCTGTAAATTCTGCTGGGTCATTACCTGTATCCATAGCGTATTGCTCTGCAGGCAAACCAAAAGCATCCCAACCCATTGGGTGAAGGACATTGTATCCTTGCGCACGTTTGAAACGGCTGAGGATATCCGTTGCGGTATAACCTTCTGGATGTCCTACGTGCAGACCCGCTCCAGACGGATAAGGAAACATATCAAGAGCATAAAACTTAGGTTTTGATGCATCTGTTCCTGTCTTAAATGTATGATGTTCTGCCCAGTAGCCCTGCCACTTAGGCTCAATTTCTTTATGATTGTAAAAACTCATGGTCTCTCTCCAATTTTGTGATGTTACTATTATACCATTTTTGAGGGAATTTGAAAGACGAGAAATGTTCTTTTGGGCTTGTATGCCAAGAAAGACTGAATCGCAAATCCAGCTTATTTAGCAGTATAAAAAATTAGCTAGCACTTGAAATTAACTTATATCGATTATTTGTCTCTTCCATCTTTTTCCCCCTAACGCCTTTGACTCATATTCCCCGTTTTAGATTTCTTTAAGGTTTTTATTATATCCTGTAGAACTCTACAATTTAAAAACATTAACAATCTAGGTAGAGAAAATGTTCGTAAAAAGGAGATTCTTATGAAAAAACTACTATTCTTTCTCTCTTGTGGATGGATATTTCTTACTTTATCAGGATGTTCTTCAACAACAGAAGCGGAAACTAGCACTGAAAAAGATTCAGATAGCACTTTGGTTGTCTACTCGCCTAACCCTGAAGACCTTATCGAAGAAACAGTCCCAGCCTTCGAAGAAAAATATGGTATTAAGGTTGACTTAGTACAAGCCAGCACGGGTGAATTGTTCAAAAAAGCTGAGGCCGAAAAAGAATCCCCAGTAGCCGATGTCATTTTCGGAGGCTCCTACGCCCTCTTCTCTTCTAACGAAAATCTTTTTGAACCTTATATTTCCCAAGAAAATGACCAGATAATCCCTGAATATCAAAATAAAACAGGATTCTACACACCTTATACACTTGATGTTAGTGTTATCATTGCCAATTCAGCTCTTACAAAAGATATTAAAATTGAAGGCTACAATGATCTACTCAATCCTAAATTAAAAGGAAAAATCGCAACTGCTGATCCAAGTAATGCTTCTAGCGCTTTTGCTCAATTAACAAACATGCTTGTAGACCAAGGTGGATACGAAAATGAACAAGCTTGGACCTATGTGAAAAATCTATTTACCCTAGTAGATGGAAAAATTGCATCTAGCTCTTCAAATGTTTACAAAGCTGTCGCCGATGGGGAAATGGCTGTTGGACTCACCTATGAAGACCCTGCCTTAAAACTCTTAAATGATGGGGTTGATGTAAAAGTCATTTATCCAAAAGAAGGAACCGTCTTTTTACCTGGTAACGCAGCTATCATCAAAAATGCCAAACACATGGAAAATGCCAAGAAATTTATCGATTTCCTCCTTTCTCAAGAAATCCAAGATAAGCTAGGAACTGAAACAACAATCAGACCCATTCGTAAAAATGCTAGAACCAATAAAAATATGAAGGCTATGACAGAAATCAATATTGCCACTGAAGATTCCGATTATGTCATTAAAAACAAATCTGCTATTCTTAAAAAGTACAATGATATTTTTACAGATATCCAATCTAAACAGTAAAAGAGGTTCACTATGAGTGAGATCAAAATTATTAACGCCAAAAAAATCTACCACGATGTTCCTGTTATTGATAATTTAAATATTACAGTTCCCAAAGGAAGTCTCTTTACCATCCTTGGTCCTTCAGGGTGTGGGAAAACGACCCTTCTTCGTATGATTGCAGGTTTCAACAGTATCGAAGGCGGAGAATTTTACTTCGATGATACAAAAATCAATAATATGGAACCCAGCAAACGCAATATCGGCATGGTTTTCCAAAACTACGCTATTTTCCCACATTTGACTGTTCGAGACAATGTTGCTTTTGGTCTCAAGCAAAAGAAAGTCCCTAAAGAAGAATTGGTACAACAGACCAATAAATATCTTGAACTCATGCAAATTGCTCAATATGCGGATCGAAAGCCCGATAAACTTAGTGGTGGACAACAACAACGTGTCGCCTTGGCACGTGCCTTAGCTGTTAATCCAAGTGTTCTCCTCATGGACGAGCCACTTAGTAACCTAGATGCCAAACTTCGCTTGGATATGCGTCAAGCTATTCGAGAAATCCAACACGAAGTGGGTATTACAACTGTTTATGTGACCCACGACCAAGAAGAAGCTATGGCTATTTCAGACCAAATTGCTGTTATGAAAGACGGAGTCATCCAACAAATCGGTCGACCAAAAGAACTCTATCATAAACCAGCTAATGAGTTTGTGGCTACCTTTATCGGACGCACAAATATTATCCCTGCCACTCTTGAAAAACGGAGCGACGGCGCTTATATCGTCTTTTCAGATGGCTATGCTCTTCGAATGCCAGCTCTTGATCAGGCTGAGGCACAAGCTATTCATGTAAGCATTCGTCCTGAAGAGTTTATCAAAGATGAATCTGGAGATATTGAAGGAACTATTAGCGATAGCGTCTATCTTGGACTGAATACTGAATACTTCATCGAGACAGGTTTTGCCTCAAAAATTCAAGTTAGCGAAGAATCAACTTTTGAAGAAGATCTACAAAAAGGCGATCGTATTCGTCTACGAATCAATACTCAAAAATTAAACGTCTTTTCTGCAGATGGTTCACAAAACCTGATAAAAGGAGTCAACCATGGAACGTAAAAAACTAAATATTTGGACAGCCTCCTCTTTCTTCATCTTTCTTACCTATCTTGTCTTTCTGGTTTATCCTATCGTTACCGTGCTCAAGCAAGCACTCATACATGAGGGACAATTTTCACTAGCTAATTTTGTCACTTTCTTTAGTAAAGCCTACTACTCTGAGACACTTGTCAACAGTTTCAAGGTTTCCATTACCGCTACTGTCACTTCCTTAGTTGTAGGAACCCTATTAGCTTATCTCTTTTCCATGTATGACTTCAAGGGAAAGAAATTTCTACAAATATTGATTATCATTGCTTCCATGTCAGCTCCTTTCGTGGGAGCTTATTCCTGGATTCTCTTGCTGGGACGAAATGGAGTTATCACTAAATTTTTGATAAATTCCCTTCATCTTCCAGCTATTGATATTTATGGATTCAAAGGAATTGTGCTTGTCTTCACACTGCAACTATTCCCACTAGTATTTCTATACGTTGCTGGAACAATGAAGAGTATTGACAATTCTCTACTTGAAGCCGCTGAAAGCATGGGGTCCTTCGGATTTAAGCGGATCGTAACTGTTGTTTTACCTCTCCTAGTTCCAACCTTACTAGCAGCTGCCCTACTTGTATTTATGAGAGCATTCTCAGACTTTGGAACGCCTATGTTAATTGGTGAAGGATATCGGACTTTCCCCGTCTTAATTTATACCCAATTTATTAGCGAGGTTGGAGGAAATTCTGCTTTTGCATCTGCTTTAGCAATTATGGCGATTATCATTGCCTTGGCAATTTTCCTTATCCAAAAATATATTTCAAATCGCTACAGTTTCAGCATGAATTCGCTCCATCCAATTGAACCTAAAAAAACTACAAAAGGAAAAATGGCTGCCATTTATGCAACAGTCTACGGAATTATCTTGTTCTCTGTTCTACCTCAAGTCTACTTGATTTATACTTCTTTCCTAAAAACATCAGGTATGGTATTTGTCAAAGGTTATTCTCTAAACAGTTACAAGGTAGCTTTCAATCGTATGGGATCTGCTATTTTCAATACCATTCGTATCCCTTTGATTGCCTTAGTTCTAGTTGTCCTATTCGCAACATTTATCTCCTACCTAGCCGTTAGAAAACGGAATTTGTTTACAAACTTAATTGACAGCCTCAGTATGGTCCCTTATATTGTACCAGGAACCGTTCTAGGGATTGCCTTCATTTCTTCCTTCAATACCGGTCTATTTGGAAGTGGATTTCTTATGATTACAGGGACAGCTTTCATCTTAATCATGTCCCTATCTGTCAGAAGATTGCCTTATACTATTCGCTCATCTGTTGCTAGCTTGCAACAAATAGCACCAAGTATTGAAGAAGCTGCTGAAAGCTTAGGAAGTAGCCGTCTCAATACCTTTGCCAAGATTACAACTCCAATGATGCTATCTGGTATTATTTCTGGAGCCATCCTATCTTGGGTCACAATGATTTCAGAACTATCTACTTCTATCCTCCTCTACAATGTCAAAACAAGAACAATGACTGTAGCCATTTATACAGAGGTTCTAAGAGGAAATTACGGTGTAGCCGCAGCCTTGTCAACGATCCTGACTGTTCTAACAGTAGGTTCCTTGCTCTTGTTTATGAAAATCTCTAAAAGCAATAGCATTACACTTTAGTTTTCCCCATCAAAAACAGCCGAAAGGATTACCCTCGGCTGTTTTTTCTTATCTTGATATTCCTATCAAATCCCTATTTCATAGCAAGCAAGTCTAGACTGATTAAATAGAGGCTTCCTCCATTTTCTTCCGTCCTAGTTCTCGGTAACTACGGTCACCAACAACCTCAACGCTAAACTGGCCGTCCTCATATTCAAGAATCGTCACGCTACCATTATCGAGACCATGCGGATGCATGCCATTAATCAGATAAACAATGGTTCCAATGGTCATTCCGTGGCTTACGACAAGGGCATTGCCTCCACCCTGCCCTTCCATTTCTTTGGCAATCGCTTCAAAGCCTTCCTTGATTCGACCACTGAGCTTTTCCCAGCCTTCAGCCCAACCGGCTGTATCAACCTCTACTAAACCCTCAGCCAGCTCAGCATAAGACAATTGGTGAACATGGTCCACATTAAAGATACGAGGAATAATGCCCATGAAAAGATCGCCATCGTAGGCTCCGTCAAAGCTACCAAAACACCATTCTCTGATACGCTTATCCATGCGATATGGGATTTTCCCTTGCAAGCCAAGTTCGTCAAGAATGATTCCCATAGTTTGAATGGTGCGGCCAGAATCACTCGAATAAGCGCGCTCAAACTGCAGACCAGATTCTCGCAAACCGATTCCTAATTCTTGAATCCCTCTCTCACCTTCAGCTGTTAAGGGAGTATCGCTCCAACCTTGCGCGCGACCAATCGTGTTAAACATAGTCTTGCCATGACGTACCAAATACAATCGTACTTTTACCATTTTCCGTCCTCCGTTTGTCTCTATTATATCATGGATGATAAAACAAAAGCCACCCATACAGGCGACTTTTGCAGGAGATTATTATGAAAAAGTTTAGGAGTTCTATTAAATAAAGATATTAGATGAAAATCAAATTCAAACTAAATCAGAGTTATCTGTTTCAAATAATATTAGGAGGTCTTTATTTAATGATTATAGTATACACAGCTAACCTTAAATAGAACTTAAAATTTCTCCTATTTTCTTAATTTTTAAAACTATGAATTGGTGCTGGAATTTGTCCACCACGAGAGATGAAATCGACAGACGAAGCCCCATTGACCTTCATAACAGGTGCAGTTCCTAACAGGCCACCAAACTCAATCATTTCGCCTTCTTTTCCTTTTGGAATGATTCGAACAGCTGTTGTTTTCATGTTAATGACACCAATTGCAGCTTCATCCGCAATCATGGCCGCAATGGTTTCAGCTGGCGTATCTTCTGGTATAGCAATCATATCCAAACCAACAGAACAGATAGCCGTCATAGCTTCTAATTTTTCTAAATTAAGAGAGCCATTTTGCACTGCAGCAATCATTCCTTCATCCTCAGAAACAGGGATAAAGGCACCAGACAAACCACCGACTTGGTTGCAGGCCATCACTCCGCCCTTCTTAACTTGGTCATTCAAGAGAGCCAAGGCAGCCGTCGTTCCATGCGTACCAACTGTCTCTAGTCCCATTTCTTCTAGGACACGTGCTACAGAATCTCCAACCGCAGGAGTTGGCGCCAAGCTCAAGTCCACAATACCAAACTCCACACCCAGTCTATCACTAGCCATTTGACCAACCAATTGACCGATACGAGTGATTTTGAAGGCAGTCTTCTTGACCGTTTCGGCTACTACATCAAAGCTCTGCCCGCGAACTTTTTCCAAGGCACGTTTCACCACACCAGGACCAGAAACTCCGACATTGATGATAACATCTGCCTCCCCAACACCATGGAAAGCACCTGCCATAAACGGATTGTCCTCAACGGCATTAGCAAATACAACCAACTTGGCCGCTCCCATATCTGATAGATTAGCCGTTTCCTTGATAACTCGTCCCATATCTGCAACAGCGGTCATATTAATACCAGATTTGGTTGAGCCGATATTGACTGACGAGCAGACCTTATCCGTTTCAGCCAAAGCGCGCGGAATAGAATTGATGAGAATCTCATCTCCCTTTTGATAACCCTTTTGTACCAAGGCAGAGAAACCACCGATAAAGTCTACACCAATCTCTTTCGCAGCCTTATCAAGCGCTTTTGCCAGAACCACATAGTCTGTCGCATCTGTCGCTGCTCCAATCAGAGAAATAGGAGTCACCGATACACGCTTATTAACGATTGGAATTCCCAACTCAGCTGCAATTTCATCCCCAACAGCTACTAAATTAGCTGCCTTGGTCGTAATCTTTTGATAAATTTTCTCCGCAGCACGATTGATATCTGGATCGATACAGTCCAAAAGAGAAATTCCCATGGTAATGGTTCTGATATCGAAGTTTTGCTCCTCAATCATGGCGATGGTTTCAGTAACTTGTCTAATATCCATGTGCACCTCCTAGATATTATACATAGCTTCGAAAATTGCAGCACTTTGAATATTGATTTTCACATTCAAAGTTTCCCCAAAAGTTTCAAATTCATTACGGAGATAAGTGAAATCTTGTTTTTCATCACTAGAGACGACAGCCATCATCGTGAAATATTCATCCAAGACAGTTTGAGAAATATCATCAATGTTCAAACCCAATTCTGCAATTTTACCAGAAACACCTGCAACAATTCCAGATTTATCTTTACCAACAACAGTTATAATCGCTTTCATAAGCAAACTCCAATTCTTCTTAAAATAAGAAACCTGAACATTAAACAGGATTCTTTTCAAATAGTATAGCATAATTCTAACGAAAATACTCAAAAACGCCTGCTTACGAAGTTGTTCTTAAGAAAAAAACAATTTCGTAAACAAGCGTCTACTATCCCAACTTATGATGAGTGTTCCCGCTAGGACCGAAATCCTAGCGGTAGACCAGAGCTAGACTAAGAGCACAAGACTCCATCATCATAACACTCAACAAAATTGATGATTTTATACTAATTCGATGATCGCCATTGGCGCTGCATCACCACGACGTGGTTCAGTTTTAAGGATACGAGTGTATCCACCGTTACGTTCAGCATAACGAGGTGCGATTTCTGAGAACAATTTTTGAAGTGCTGTAGTAGAAGTGTACTTATCAGTTGCTTCATCATAGTTTTCAGATGCGATTTCATTACGTACGAAAGCAGCTGCTTGACGACGTGCATGCAAATCACCACGTTTACCTAGAGTAATCATTTTTTCAACAGTTTTACGGATTTCTTTAGCACGAGCTTCAGTTGTCACGATTGATTCGTTGATCAAAAGGTCAGTTGTCAAATCGCGAAGCATTGCTTTACGTTGTGAGCTAGTGCGTCCTAGTTTACGGTAAGCCATGTATTCCTCCTTTATTTATCTTTTAATCCAAGACCCAAATCAATGAGTTTGAGTTTCACTTCTTCCAAACTCTTGCGTCCAAGATTTCGTACTTTCATCATCTCTGCTTCAGATTTTTCTGTCAAATCATGCACAGTATTGATACCGGCACGTTTCAAACAGTTGTATGAACGCACAGACAAGTCCAGTTCCTCAATCGTACGATCCAAAATACGGTCGTCAGATTCAGTATCAGCTTCTTTCATCACTTCAGTTGACTTAGCAATCTCAGTAAGATTTGTAAACAAATCAAGATGTTCTGTCAAAATACGTGCTGAAAGCCCTAAAGCATCTTCTGGAATAATTGTTCCATTTGTCAAGATTTCAAGGGTTAGTTTGTCAAATCCATCATTGCTACCTACACGAGCAGGTTCAACTTGATAGTTGACTTTGGTAACTGGTGTATAAATAGAATCTACAGCAAGTGTCCCAACTGGTGCATTATCCTTTTTATTTTCATCTGCAGGTACATATCCACGACCACTGTTAACAGTCATAGTCGCTTTTAGAGAAGAACCTTCACCGATTGTAAAGAGATAATGATCTGGATTTACAATTTCAATATCGCTATCTGTCAAAATGTCACCAGCTGTTACTTCAGCAGGACCTTCAACATCCAGTTCGATGATTTTTTCGTCTTCAACGTACGATTTCACTGCAATTCCTTTAATGTTCAGAATGATTTGCATCACGTCTTCACGAACACCTGGAACTGTGTCAAACTCATGTAACACACCATCAATGTTAATAGATGTCACAGCTGCTCCTGGTAGAGAAGCTAGAAGTACACGACGAAGAGAGTTACCAAGAGTTGTACCGTAGCCACGTTCAAGTGGTTCGATTACAAACTTGCCATAATCTTTATTTTCATCAATTTTTGTTATATTTGGTTTTTCAAACTCGATCATTTAGTTACTCCCTCTTAAACGAAAAGCAGTGTAATGCGATGATTATACACGGCGACGTTTTGGAGGACGAGCACCATTGTGTGGCACTGGAGTCACATCACGAATTGCTGTTACTTCAAGACCAGCGGCAGCAAGCGCACGAATAGCTGACTCACGACCAGAACCTGGACCTTTTACAGTAACTTCAACTGATTTAAGACCGTGTTCTTGTGCAGATTTAGCAGCAGCTTCAGAAGCCATTTGAGCAGCGAATGGTGTAGATTTACGAGAACCTTTGAAACCAAGAGCACCAGCTGATGACCAAGCAATTGCATTACCATGCACATCAGTAATCATAACAATAGTGTTATTAAATGTAGCGTGAATATGAGCAATACCAGATTCGATATTCTTTTTCACACGACGTTTACGTGTTGGTTTAGCCAAGACTTTTACCTCCTATATTATTTTTTCTTACCAGCAATCGCAACAGCTTTACCTTTACGAGTGCGAGCGTTGTTTTTAGTGTTTTGTCCACGGACAGGAAGTCCACGACGGTGACGGATACCACGGTATGAACCGATTTCCATCAAACGTTTGATGTTCAAGTTTACTTCACGACGAAGGTCACCTTCAACTTTGATTGCATCCACTTCACGACGGATAGCATCTTCTTGATCTGATGTAAGATCACGTACACGAACATCTTCTGAGATTCCAGCAGCAGCCAAAATTTTCTTAGATGTTGCAAGTCCGATACCATAAACATAAGTCAATGAGATTACTACGCGTTTGTCATTTGGAATGTCAACTCCAGCAATACGAGCCATGTTTTCTCCTTTCTATCTTATCCTTGACGTTGTTTGTGTTTTGGATTTGCTGGGCAAATTACCATAACACGACCATTACGACGAATAACTTTACAGTATTCGCAAATTGGTTTGACCGATGGTCTTACTTTCATTTCTTATCCCTCCAAGTTTTTCGATTATTTAAAGCGGTAAGTGATACGTCCACGTGTCAAGTCATATGGACTCATTTCGACAGTAACACGATCTCCCGCTAAAATACGAATATAGTTTTTACGAATTTTACCAGAAACTGTTGCTAAAATCTGATGTCCATTTTCAAGTTCAACCGTAAACATTGCATTCGGCATTGTATCAACTACTTTGCCTTCAACTTCAATCACATCGTCTTTTGCCACGCAAAAGCACCTCCATAAATTTCGATTCGATGCCTCTAGACACAGAGACAACAATTATAAGTCAGACTATCTCAGTATAACATTTGTAGCTGATTTTTGCAAGTGTGAAAAGCGCTTTATTTCAAATTTGTCAATACTTTTTCGATATCTGAGAAGACATCATTGATATCCTGATTGCCTTCGATGTCATGAACCAAGCCTTTGGCACGGTAGTGAGCAATGATTGGTTCCCCTTGAGCAATATTCACATCCAAACGACGTTTGACTGTCTCAGGCTTATCATCTTCACGTTGGTAGTAATCTTCTTCTTTATAGTCAACTGGTGGGTTAAAGACCTTGTGGAAAGTTTCTCCAGTTACGCGGTGGATGATACGGCCACTCAAACGTTCCAAGAGGCTGTCTGGATTCACTTCGATGTTGATAACACCTTCTAGCTCGATGCCAAGTTCAGCCAATGTTTTGTCCAAGGCATGAGCTTGTTCGATCGTGCGTGGGTAACCATCCAATAAGAATCCTGTTTCTTTAATATCATCTTGTGAAAGACGTTCTTTTACGATTCCATTTGTAACTTCGTCAGGAACCAATTCACCCTTGTCAATGTATGACTTAGCAAGAACACCCATTTCAGTTTGATTTGCCATAGCAGCTCGGAACATATCACCTGTTGAGATATGTGCAACATGGAATTGTTCTACGATTTTTGCTGCTTGAGTTCCCTTACCTGCACCAGGTAAGCCCATAATCAAAAGATTCATGATTTGATCTCCTTATTTTATTTTTAAATAGAAGCAAAAAGTTTTTTCACCCCTATTTAAAAACAAAATAGAAGAGGGGAGACCAAACTCTCACAAATGTCAGAGTTTAAACCTCCACTCCCTCAGTATTTACTGATTCAGTAAATACTTTTATTCTGTTCTGTCCATGAAACCAACATACTTACGTTTCAATAGGTAACCTTCCAATTGTTTGATTCCTTCAATACCTGTAGAGATAATGATCAAAAGACTGGTTCCTCCAAAAGCAACTGCTTCTGAAAGTCCGAAAACATCTTTTGCTACGATCGGTAAAATAGAAATCACACCAAGGAAGAGAGAACCAACCGTTGCAAGACGACGAAGAAGTTTAGACATATATTCTTCTGTACCTTTACCAGGACGAACTCCGTGGATATAGGCACCGCTCTTTTGTAGGTTTTCTGCCGCTTTTTCAGGATTAATCTGTACAAACGTATAGAAGAATGTAAAGAGAATAATCAACAAAGCATACATGGCAATACCAGTTGGTGAAGTTGTTGCCAACATTTCTTGTGCTGTTCTTACCCAAGCCCAATCATGACCTGTAGCGCTCAAAAACTGAAGAATAGCCGCTGGCGCTGCAGTAATCGAACTTGCAAAGATAACAGGGATAACTCCAGCAGGGTTTACCTTCAATGGAAGGTAAGAGCTAGATGGAGCACCTTGTGCAACCTTAGTATATTGGATTGGAATTTTGTATTCTGCTTGTTGAACATAAGTTGTAAAATAAATGATCAACAATACAGTAATAATCAAAATGATTACGAAAATGATAGATGAGTTGATACGGTCACTTGGAACGTTCACAAAGTAGTCCACATAGATGCCTTGAATCATCTCTGGGATTGAGGAAACAATCCCGGCAAAGATAATCATAGAAACACCATTTCCGTATCCCTTATCTGTAATTTGCTCTCCCAACCAAGTAACAATCATGCTACCAGCTGTTAAGATGATACCAATCATGATAAAGACTTGTGGAGTAAGAGCTGTTTTCAACAATTGAGCTCCAGCCAAAGTATTAAAACCAGCTGTAATCCCGATAGATTGCACAAAAGCTAAAACAAGAGCAATATAACGAGTAGCTTGATTCAATTTTCTTCGACCTACTTCCCCTTGTTTACCCCACTCTACAAATTTGGGTAAAATATCCATTTGCAAGAGTTGTACAACGATAGAGGCCGTAATGTAGGGACTGACACCAAGAGCAAAAACTGAAAAGTTTTTCATGGCATTCCCTGACACCAAGCTCAACATGTTTAAGAAGGATAATCCACTTAAAGCATTCAAGCTATTGGCATTCACACCGGGAACTGTAATGCTAGTTCCGATACGAAAGACCAAAACGATAAAAATTGTAAATAAAATTTTTGATCGAACCTGCTTGACTTTAAGAGCTTCTCTTAATAATTTAAAAAACATAGGTCACCTCTCTTAGATGACTTCTACTGAACCACCTTTAGCAGTGATAGCTTCTTCAGCTGATTTAGAGAATTTAGCTGCTTTCACAGTCAATTTCTTAGTCAACTCACCGTTACCAAGAACTTTAATACCTGATTTTTCAGCTTTAACAATTCCTGCTTCGATAAGAACAACTGGAGTAACTTCAGCACCATCTTCAAAGACGTTCAATTGGTCAAGGTTCACAATTGCGTATTCTTTAGCGTTGATGTTAGTGAATCCACGTTTTGGAAGACGACGGAACAATGGAGTTTGTCCACCTTCAAAACCAAGGCGAACTCCGCCACCGCTACGAGCTTTTTGACCTTTTTGACCACGACCAGATGTTTTACCGTTACCTGATGAAGTACCACGACCAACGCGGTTACGTACTTTACGAGAACCTTCTGCAGGTTTCAATTCATGAAGTTTCATTTTTATTTTCTCCTCTTTTGTAAAATGCTAGCGCCGATAAGGGAGAAAAGGTTGTCTCCCCCATCAACTCGCCTATACGACGTCATCATTGATGACTATATCTAGTTTTAGGGGATGGTATAGTGCACATCCCCTAAAAATTCATTAGTTTACTTCTTCAACTGTTACCAAGTGAGATACTGCAGTGATCATACCACGGATAGCAGCATTATCTTCTTTAATAACAGAGCTGTTCAATTTGCCAAGTCCAAGTGCTACAACAGTTTTACGTTGTGATGGAATGCGTCCGATTGGAGACTTAGTCAAAGTAATTTTAATTTGAGCCATTTTATCCCCTTTCTTATGCCAAATCAGAAACTGAAATACCACGAAGGGCAGCAACTTCTTCAGCGCGTTTCAATTGTTTCAAACCTTCAACAGTTGCACGAACAATGTTGATTGGAGTGTTAGAACCAAGTGATTTAGATGTAATATCTGCCACACCTGCCAATTCCACAACGGCACGAACTGCACCACCAGCGGCAACTCCAGAACCTTCTACAGCAGGTTTCAACAATACTTTAGCTCCACCGAATTCTGAAAGAACTTCGTGTGGGATTGTTGTTCCAACCATAGGAACTTCGATCAAGTTTTTCTTAGCATCATCTACTGCTTTACGGATTGCTTCTGGAACTTCTTGAGCTTTACCAGTACCAAATCCTACGCGACCGTTGTGGTCACCAACAACAACAAGAGCTGCGAAACGAAGACGACGTCCACCTTTAACAACTTTTGTAACACGGTTGACAGCAACTACGCGTTCTTCTAATTCAACTGCATTGTCTTTAAATGCCATTTTCTAGTGTCCTCCTATTAGAATTTCAATCCGTTTTCACGAGCTGCATCAGCCAAAGCTTTCACACGTCCGTGATATAGATATCCACCGCGGTCGAACACCACTTCTGAAATACCTTTAGCGTTTGCACGTTCTGCAACGAGTTTACCGACAGCAACGGCTTGTTCAGTTTTAGTTCCTTTTGAAACTTCTTTGTCAAGAGTTGAAGCACTTGCGAGCGTTACACCCGCTACGTCATCAATCACTTGAGCGTAGATGCCTGTATTAGAACGGAATACGTTCAAACGTGGGCGATCAGCAGTTCCAGAGAGTTTTCCGCGAACGCGACGGTGGCGTTTTTGGCGGAGTTTGTTTTTATCTGGTTTTGAAATCACAGTTTTCACCTCTTTAGTTTTAAATCGTGTGCTATGCACAAAGTTGGAAAATAGGTTGGTGGTTGAGACTCAACCACTCAACATTATTTACCTGTTTTACCTTCTTTACGGCGAACGAATTCACCAACGTAACGGATACCTTTACCTTTATATGGTTCTGGTGAACGAAGGCTACGTACGTAAGCAGCTGTTTGACCAACTACTTCTTTTGAAATTCCGCTAACAACGATTGTTGTTGGGTTTGGAAGTTCAAAAGTAATTCCTTCTGGAGCTTCAACTTCGTCTGGATGAGATTTACCAACAGCCAAAACAAGTTTAGATCCTTGAAGTTGTGCACGGTAACCAACCCCGCGCATTTCAAGTTCTTTCTTGAATCCTTCTGATACACCAACAACCATGTTGTTCAAAAGGGCACGAGTCGTTCCATGGATAGTTTTCATTTCTTTTGAATCGTTTGGACGGTGAAGAGTTACTTCAGTACCTTCCACACGGATTTCAATATCTTTTGAGAACTCACGAGTAAGTTCTCCTTTAGGTCCTTTTACAGTTACAACGTTGTCATTGTTAGTGAGTTCAACACCAGCAGGCAACACGATAACTTTATTACCAATACGTGACATGTTTATTTTCTCCTGTTAAATTGTCAGGCCATAACGGCCAGTTTTCACGGGGTTAAATCGATTTCTCGATTTAAAGGAACATTTAGGTTTCAATTTCAAAGTGAATCTAGGCATCGTCTCGCAGGCATAACTTTGGGTTAGGCAAGAGACGATAACGAAGAGTCACAAAGAAATTGGGAGCTAAATATTACCAAACGTAAGCGATAACTTCTCCACCAACATTCTTTTGGCGTGCTTCTTTATCAGTAAGCAAACCTTCAGAAGTTGAAAGGATAGCAATTCCAAGTCCGTTAAGAACTTTTGGAAGGTCTTCACGTTTTTTGTAGACACGAAGTCCTGGTTTAGAAACACGTTTCAAGTTAGTGATAACTTTTTCACCGTTTGGTCCGTATTTAAGGAATACACGGATGATGCCTTGTTTGTCATCTTCGATGATTTCAACGTTTTTTACAAAACCTTCGCGTTTAAGGATTTCAGCAATCCCTTTTTTGATGTTTGATGCAGGTACTTCAAGTACTTCGTGTTTAGCTTGGTTAGCATTACGAATACGAGTTAGGAAGTCTGCGATTGGGTCAGTCATAACCATTTTGTTTTTCTCCTCTTACTAGTAGTTTGCAAGTTGCACTTGCTAGTTAATGATTGAGCTAGGCTCAGATAGTATTGATACATTAAAATAAGAAAACTCTTATTTGAACAGGAGCTACAACCTGGGCAAAAAAGATAAATTTGTTTTGGAGCATCGCTCCTACACCAAATTTCCTATTTTTGCTGTGGTTGTTACGCTCTTTGTATCATGATATTACCAAGATGCTTTTGTTACACCAGGGATTTGTCCTTTGTAAGCTAATTCACGGAAGCAAACACGGCAAAGTTTAAATTTGCGGTAAACTGAATGTGGACGACCACATTTTTCACAACGAGTATAAGCTTGAGTAGAGAACTTCGCTGGACGTTTGTTCTTAGCAATCATTGATTTTTTAGCCATTAGATTTACCTCCTATATTATTTTGCAAAAGGCATTCCAAGGCCTGTAAGCAATGCACGTGACTCTTCGTCAGTGTTAGCGGTTGTTACGATAACGATGTCAAGACCACGAGTTTTGTCAACGTCATCGAAGTTGATTTCTGGGAAAATCAATTGTTCTTTCACACCAAGTGTGTAGTTTCCGCGTCCGTCAAATGATTTTGTTGGAACACCGTGGAAGTCACGTACACGTGGAAGTGAAACTGAAACCAATTTATCCAAGAATTCGTACATACGTTCACCACGAAGGGTAACTTTTGCACCGATCGCAACACCTTCACGAAGACGGAAGCCGGCGATTGATTTTTTAGCTTTAGTGATAAGTGGTTTTTGACCTGAGATAAGTGCCAATTCTTCAGCAGCTTTTTCAAGGCTTTTAGCGTTTGATACAGCTTCACCAACACCCATGTTCAAAACGATCTTATCTACTTTAGGCACAGCCATCACTGATGAGTAGTTGAATTGTTCTGTCAAAGCAGGAACTACTTCATTAAGATATTTTTCTTTTAAACGATTTGCCATTATACTTCTCCTTTCCTTCGTGATTAATCAAGCACTTCGCCTGATTTTTTGTTGTAGCGAACTTTTTTACCGTCTACAAATTTGTAACCAACACGACCAGCTACACCATTTTTGTCCAAAACTTGAACGTTTGATACGTGGATAGCTGCTTCTTTCTCGATGATACCACCTTGAGGAAGCTCGTTAGTTGGACGTTGATGTTTCTTAACGATGTTAACACCTTCAACGATAACTTTGTTTACTTTTGGAAGGGCAGTAAGGACAACAGCTTCTGTTCCCTTATCTTTACCAGCGATTACGCGAACTTTGTCGCCTTTTTTTACAAACATTAGGTTTCTCCTTGATTTTTCTTACGCCCATAAGGGCACCCTGGAGGTAAATCCAGGGGACTAGTTTGTTTCTAAAAATTAAAGTACTTCTGGAGCAAGTGACACGATCTTCATGAAGCCACCTTCACGCAATTCACGTGCAACTGGGCCAAAGATACGTGTTCCGCGAGGAGTTTTGTCTTCACGGATGATAACTGCTGCGTTTTCGTCAAATTTGATGTATGAACCATCAGCACGACGAGCACCTGATTTAGTACGAACGATAACTGCTTTAACAACGTCACCTTTTTTAACCGCACCACCAGGAGTAGCTTGTTTTACAGATGCCACGATAACATCACCGATGTTTGCAAATTTACGTCCTGAACCACCAAGAACTTTGATAGTCAAGATTTCGCGAGCACCGCTGTTGTCTGCGACTTTCAAACGAGTTTCTGTTTGAATCATTTCAGTTTTCTCCTTTCAGGTTTGATTAGATGATGACCGCTTCTTCAACAACTTCTACAAGACGGAAACGTTTTGTAGCTGAAAGCGGACGAGTTTCCATGATACGTACGATATCGCCTTCTTTGGCAACATTGTTTTCATCATGAGCTTTGTATTTTTTAGAGTAGTTAATACGTTTACCATAGACTGGGTGGTTACGTTTTGTTTCAACTACAACTGTGATTGTCTTGTCCATTTTGTCAGATACAACACGTCCAACAAGAACTTTACGATTATTGCGTTCCATTGAAATTTCTCCTTCCCTAGTCTATTATTTCGCTTCAGATTGAACTGTTTTGATACGAGCGATTTGTTTTTTAACTTCTTTCAAGCGAGCTGTTTGTTCCAATTGACCAGTAGCAGCTTGGAAACGAAGTTCAAACAATTCTTTTTTCAATTCGTTTTCGCGCTTCGCGAGTTCTTCTTGAGAAAGACCACGAAGTTCTTTAACAAATTCTTTTACTTCATTAAGTTTCATGCCTTCTCCTTATTCTGCTTCACGTTTTACGAATTTACATTTAACTGGCAATTTGTGGCTAGCAAGACGAAGCGCTTCGCGTGCAATCTCTTCAGATACACCAGCAATTTCGAACATCACTTTACCACGTTTAACTGGTGCTACCCAACCTTCAGGTGCCCCTTTACCAGATCCCATACGCACACCGATAGCTTTAGCAGTGTATGATTTGTGTGGGAAGATTTTAATCCAAACTTTACCACCACGTTTCATGTAACGAGTCATGGCGATACGAGCAGCTTCGATTTGGCGGTTAGTGATCCAGTGGCTAGTTGTAGCTTGAAGACCGTATTCACCGAATGCTACTTCTTTTCCACCTTTTGCTTCACCGCGCATTTTTCCACGGAATTCACGACGGTGTTTAACACGTTTAGGTACTAACATTGGTTATTTACCTCCTTTAGTGTTTTTGCGAGCTGGAAGAACTTCACCACGGTAGATCCATACTTTAACACCAAGTTTACCGTATGTAGTATCTGCTTCTTCCCAAGCGTAATCGATATCTGCACGAAGTGTGTGAAGTGGAACAGTTCCTTCAGAGTATCCTTCAGCACGGGCGATATCTGCACCGTTCAAACGACCTGATACTTGAGTTTTGATTCCTTTAGCTCCAGCACGCATTGCACGTTGGATTGCTTGTTTTTGTGCACGACGGAAAGCAACACGTTGCTCCAATTGACGAGCAATACCTTCACCTACAAGGTGAGCATCCAAATCAGGTTGTTTGATTTCGATGATATTGATGTGTACTTGTTTTCCAGTCAATTTGTTAAGTTTTGCACGGAGTGCATCAACGTTAGCACCACCTTTACCGATAACCATACCTGGTTTAGCAGTGTGAAGTGAAACGTTAACTTTGTTTACTGCGCGTTCGATTTCGATAGTTGAAACTGCTGCGTCAGCAAGTTCTTTTTGAACGAATTTACGGATTGCAAGATCTTCATGAAGGTAATCCGCGTATTCTTTTTCAGCATACCATTTGGCATCCCAATCACGGATGATGCCGACACGCATACCAATTGGATGTACTTTTTGACCCACGATTTTACCTCCTTATTTTTCTGCAACAGCTACAGTGATGTGAGCTGTACGTTTGTTGATTGGTGAAGCTGAACCTTTCGCACGTGGACGGAAACGTTTCATAGTTGGTCCTTCGTTTGCGAATGCTTCAGATACTACCAAGTTAGCTTTATCCAAACCAAAGTTGTTTTCAGCGTTAGCTACAGCTGAGTTCAAAACTTTCAAGATGATTTCAGCAGCTTTGTTTGGAGTGAATGTCAAGATTGCGATTGCATCGGCTACGCTTTTACCACGGATGTTATCAAGAACAAGACGTGATTTACGAGGTGAAACACGTACTGTACGAGCCATTGCTTTAGCTGAAGTAATTTCTGCCATTTATGTTCTCCTTATTTTCTACGTGTTTTCTTGTCGTCTGCAGCGTGACCTTTGTAAGTACGAGTTGGTGCAAATTCACCAAGTTTGTGACCTACCATGTCTTCTTGGATGTAAACAGGTACGTGTTTACGTCCGTCATAAACTGCAATAGTGTAACCAATGAAACTTGGAAAGATCGTTGAACGACGTGACCAAGTTTTAATAACTTTTTTCTTTTCGTCGTTAGCTTGAGCTTCAACTTTTTTCATCAAATGCTCATCGACGAAAGGTCCTTTTTTAAGACTGCGTCCCATTTTTATATTTTCTCCTTTAAATGTTGTACCACAGCGGCTTGCGCTCACATGGAGCGCTACCGAGCTGGCGGATTTGCTAGTTGCTTAAGCGACTAGTTTAATATTATTTCTCGTTGCGACGACGAACGATAAGTTTGTCAGATTTCGCTTTCTTGTTACGAGTTTTAAGACCAAGAGCAGGTTTGCCCCATGGAGTAGATGGTGCTTTACGACCAACTGGTGCTTTACCTTCACCACCACCGTGTGGGTGATCGTTAGGGTTCATTACAGAACCACGAACTGTTGGGCGGATACCTTTCCAACGGCTACGTCCTGCTTTACCAAGGTTTACAAGTCCATGTTGTTCGTTTCCGACAACACCAACTGTAGCACGGCAAGTTCCAAGAATCATACGAACTTCACCTGATTGAAGACGAACAAGAACGTATTTACCTTCAGAACCCAATACTTGAGCAGATGCTCCAGCAGCACGTACCAATTCACCACCACGACCTGGTTTCAACTCGATGTTGTGGATCAAAGTACCAACTGGGATGTTAGCAAGTGGAAGAGCGTTTCCGACTTTGATATCTGCTTCTGGACCTGAAACGATACGTTGACCTACTTCAAGACCTTTTGGAGCGATGATGTATGCTTTCACACCGTCAGTGTAGTGTACAAGAGCGATATTTGCAGAACGGTTTGGATCGTACTCGATTGTTTTAACAACTGCTTCAACGTTGTCTTTGTTACGTTTGAAGTCAACCAAACGGTAGAAACGTTTGTGTCCACCACCTTGGTGACGAACTGTGATACGACCGTTGTTGTTACGACCAGCCTTGCTCTTCAATGCAACAAGCAATGATTTTTCAGGAGTGCTTGTTGTGATTTCAGCGAAATCCAAAGAAGTCATATTACGGCGACCGTTTGTTGTTGGTTTATAAACACGAATTCCCACGATATTTCCTCCTTAGATTATTCAGCTTCAGCAGCAAACAACTCGATTGCTTTAGAATCAGCTGTAAGTGTGATGATAGCTTTTTTAGTTTTGTTAGTAAAACCAGTGTAACGTCCAACACGTTTAGCTTTTGGTTTTACGTTGATTGTGTTAACGTTGGCAACTTTAACACCTTCGAAAGCAGCTTCAACAGCTTGCTTGATCAAAAGTTTGTGTGCACGAGTGTCAACTTCAAATACATATTTTCCTGCTTCAAGTTGAGCCATTGAGCTTTCAGTGATTACAGGTTTTTTGATAACATCATACAAATTCATTATGCAAGAACCTCCTCGATTTTAGAGATAGCTGCTTGAGTAACAAGAAGTTTGTCACTATTTGCGATGTCAAGAACACTTGCAGTTGTAGCAGTCGCAACTTTCACGTTTGGAAGGTTACGAGCTGAGAGAGCTGCGAATTCGTTTCCTTCTTCAAGAATAACAAGGACTTTAGAATCGATGCTCAAAGCTGCAAGAACTTTTGCAAATTCAGCAGTTTTTGGAGCTGTAAATTCAAGAGAATCAACGGCTACAAATTTATTTTCAGCAACTTTTTCTGAGTAAACAGATTTAAGCGCAAGGCGACGAACTTTTTGAGGAAGTTTGTACGCATAGCTACGTGGAGTTGGTCCGAAGACGATTCCACCACCACGCCATTGTGGAGAGCGGATAGAACCTTGACGAGCACGTCCAGTTCCTTTTTGACGCCATGGTTTGCGTCCGCCACCTGAAACAGCTGAGCGGTTTTTAACTGCGTGAGTTCCTTGACGAAGGCTAGCACGTTGGCTGATGATCACATCAAACACAACAGATTGGTTTGGTTCGATACCAAAGATTGCATCGTTAAGAACAACTTCGCCCGCTTCTTTACCAGTTTGGTCGAATAATGTTACATTTGCCATTTTGACTGTATTCCCCTTTCCTTATTATTTACCAGCTTTAACTGCTGACTTGATAGTGATAAGAGATTTCTTAGCACCTGGTACGTTACCTTTGATAAGGATAACGTTCTTTTCTGGAACAACTTGTACAACTTCAAGGTTTTGAATTGTTACACGGTCGCCACCCATACGTCCTGCAAGGTTTTTACCTTTGAATACGCGGTTAGGTGCAACAGGTCCCATAGAACCTGGACGACGGTGGTAACGAGAACCGTGAGCCATTGGTCCACGTGATTGTCCGTGGCGTTTGATAACACCTTGGAAACCTTTACCTTTAGAAGTACCAGTTACGTCAACAACGTCTCCAGCTGCGAATGTTTCAACTGTGATTTCAGCACCAACTTCCAAGCCTTCAACGTTTTTGAATTCACGAATGAAGCGCTTAGGAGCCGTGTTAGCTTTCGCTACATGTCCTTTAGCAGGTTTGTTGCTCAATACTTCGCGTTTGTCATCGAAACCAACTTGGATAGCGTTGTATCCGTCTGTTTCAACAGTTTTAACTTGAAGGACAACGTTTGGAGTTGCTTCAATAACTGTTACAGGGATCAATTCGCCAGCTTCAGTGAAGATTTGAGTCATTCCCACTTTTTTCCCTAAGATTCCTTTTGTCATGAGAAAATAGTTCCTTTTCTATATTTTTTATTCAAAAAGTTTTTAACGAGCGTTTTTTATGCTCAAGTCTAAGATACAAAGGGCGTCAAACTCAAAGTAAAAATAGGAAACTGACGCAGTGTCTAGCAGACACTAGGAAGTTTATCTTTTTCACACCGAGTTTAGCCCGTGTTCAATTAGATTGAAACACCAGCCTCTGCTCTTTTATATTTTAGATTAAAGTTTGATTTCTACGTTTACACCACTTGGAAGATCCAATTTCATCAACGCATCAACTGTTTTTTGAGTTGGGTTAACGATATCGATCAAACGTTTGTGTGTACGCATTTCAAATTGTTCGCGAGAGTCTTTATATTTGTGAGTCGCACGAATGATTGTGTAGAGGCTACGTTCAGTTGGAAGTGGGATTGGACCCGCAACTTGTGCGCCTGTACGAGTAGCTGATTCTACGATTTTTGCAGCCGCTGTGTCAAGCGTACGGTGTTCGTAAGCTTTCAAACGGATACGGATTTTTTTGTTTGCCATCTTTTTCTCCTTTTCGTCTATTTAAGATAATAGGCTAGCTCCACAAGAAAACCGACGCGATGTTGCGTGGCAATGCAACCGAGCGTGTCGCAACCTCTTGCATCAAAGCTAAGGCTGTAATTTACAGCACCATAATAGAATAACACAAAGCCCCTGCGATTGCAAGGGATTTGTTGCTGTTTTTTCGTTTTTTTACGATGAAACTGTTTTCTTATTTTTTCTTTCTAAAATTAGAGATTTTCTTCTATATAAATTGAGTTCTCTTGACCTCAAATTTACCTTCTGATTGGTCCACTAAGATATTCGCCTTAGACTCCGTTTCTTTATAATATCGCAGATACTGCTCCCGTCTCATCTGATGACTAGCCAATACAAAGGATGCATCACGATTTCTCACAGTCGTATCTCGAGCTAGACGCCGCTTTAATTCGGTCTCCTCATCCGTGTAGAAACAGATGGTTTTGTCAAAGAGTTCCTTGGGTAAAAAGCCTACAGACATCCCTTCGACAATCAGAACTGGTTTTGCTCCAGACAAGATCTCACTAGCTTTCCAAGGTTCTTCAATTGTTAAGATATCCATACCTGCCTGTAAGGCCAGGATATCTCTCTCCAAACTCGCCAGTTCATGCGCCACTGGTAGACAGGCCGTTACCTTTTGATTTGACGCGTCCTTTGGTACTACCAAATAGCGTCCGGAGGTGATATAAGGATCTGTTTCTAGCAAATTTACTGTAGTAGAATCTAAAGCTTGGTACAATTCCTGTGCAAAGGTTGATTTACCTGAAGCTCCATGACCGTATATTCCCAGTGTTTTGATTTTTCCAGCTTCTATTTCTGAAACCAGTTGTTTTATCAGGTCTTTTTTCTTCATTCTCTCTTCACCTGTTCATAGCTTTCTTTCCCGTCATTGAGCTTATCCCAAATCACTACTTGCCCACTTTTGAGCGATTTTTGTACATCGATAATTCGTTGATTGGACGAACCTCGAAACTGAAGCATGAGATTTCTCTTAGTTCGATCGTATCGTCCATCGACAAGAATGTCAATCAATGATAAGAGTTCCAGTTTATCTGGAGTTTCCAACAACATTTCTTCCCATGTATAGCCCGTCCATGACCAGATGTCCTTGTCTGGCAATTCCTTTCGAATGCGCTTAACCAGAGGCAAGAGAATCCCAGTATTGAGAAAGGGCTCCCCTCCCAGCAAGGTCAAGCCTTGAACATAAGGTTGAGCGAGATCTGCCATGATCTGTTCTTCTAATTCTGCTGTATAGGGAATACCAGCATTGAAAGACCAAGTGGCAACATTATAGCAACCCTCGCAGTGAAACATGCAGCCTGATACATAGAGGGAGTTCCGCACACCTTCTCCATCCACAAAGTTAAAGGCCTTGTAGTCGATGATACGCCCTTGACTGAGCTCTTCACTTTTCCATTCTTGTGGTTTTGGATTATTCATTCGCTACCTCTATCCAATAACGCTCGACTCCATTACGAACATCCTCAATGAGACCTCCATTTGCTAAAATGACTGCTCTGCTAGCAGGATTATTTACACTACAGGTCACAAGAGCTTTCTTGATGTTCTTTTCCTTAGCAACTTGCAAGCCCTGACGGAGAGTTTCCTTAGCATAACCCTTACCTCTTTCTGATGGGCGAATGGAGTAGCCAATGTGACCACCTTCTTCTAGTAGAAAGTTACTGAGGCGCAACCGGAGATTAAGAAATCCAATTGCTTTACCTTTCACAGAAAAAGCTACTAACTGAATTGCGGGAACCCATCCTTCAGTCAAATTAATCCCCATTTCCTGATTCTGATTACTTTCCAACCATTCCTCATAAGAAAAATTTTCTGTATCCCAGAAACCACCGTCGTGAGGCGACTGATATTTTTCAAACTCTGCCATCATCTCTAAAACTGTTTCTTTATCTGCTAATCTTGGTCTGCGTAGTTCCATCCTTACCTCCCACTATGAGAAAAGCGAGAGCTGACTCTCACTTTTATTTCTTCTTATTCTTATTTAAAAATTGTTCTCTGAGGCTAAGCAAACGTTCTTTCTTACCAGCTCCACCTTTAGAGTGTTTCTCGTGATAACGGGTCACTTGTGCGCGCCCCTTATCATCTAATTGATATTTTCCCATTTCAGTTCTTTCTAATTTGTTACTTGATGACCAGCTATTTTAATCGTTGAGCCATTCATGTGTTTGACACGCGCAGCGATTTCCTTGTGACGTCCATTAACCATCGGACGCGCTTGAGGATTACCTAGGTAGCCACAAGTTCGTTTGACCACATCTACTGTTTTAGGGTCGCTATTGCCACAGTTAGGACAAGCAAAGCCCCTCTCAGTTGGTTCAAAATCCCCTTCAAAATCACACTTGTAGCAACGGTCAATTGGTGTATTGGTCCCTAGATAGCCGACACGGTCATAGGCATAGTCCCAGACAGCTTCCAAGGCCTTTGGATTTTGCTGAAGGACTGGATACTCACAGTAATGGATGAAACCTCCCGACGCACCTGCTTCTGGATAGACTTTCTCAAAGTCTAATTTTTCAAACGGTGTTGGATTTTTACGAACATCGTAGTGGAAAGAGTTGGTATAGTATTCCTTATCTGTAATATCAGGAATAGAACCAAACTTCTCTGTATCTAGTCGGCAGAAACGGTCTGTCAAACTTTCAGACGGTGTTGAGTAGATAGAGAAATGGTAGCCATATTGATCAGACCACTCTTCTACACGACGTTTCATATCACGAATGATATCCAGCGTGAATTCCTTAGCATCTGGATTGCTTTCCCAGCTGTTACCAAAGAAAACAGTTGCTACTTCATACAAACCGATATAGCCTAGCGAAACTGTGGCACGACGATTCTTAAAGAGCTGGTCAACACTTTCTTCTTTACCTAGACGATGGCCAAAAGCACCGTACTGATAAAGGATAGGAGCATTCGCTGGCGTCGCCTCTTTAGTGCGTTCGACACGATAAACAAGAGCATCTTCAGCGATATTCATCCTCTCGTTGAAGATTTCCCAGAACTTATTCATGTCACCCTCAGACTCAAGAGCAATACGAGGCAGGTTAACCGTCACAACACCCAGATTCATACGGCCTGAATTAACTTCTACGCCATTCTCGTCTTTCCATCCTTGAAGGAAAGAACGACAGCCCATAGGAACTTTGAAAGAACCTGTCAAGTCAACAATCTTATCGTAAGACAAGACGTCTGGGTACATCCGTTTAGTTGCACATTCCAGTGCCAACTGCTTGATGTCATAGTTGGGAGTTCCTTCCTCTAAGTTGAGACCTCGTTTCAGAGTAAAAATGAGTTTAGGAAAGATAGCCGTACGATGTTCCGAACCAAGCCCCTTAATGCGAATGTTTAAAATAGCTTTTTGAATTTCCCGCTCAAAACGATTGGTTCCTAGACCAAAGCCTAGCGAAGTAAAAGGTGTTTGTCCATTTGAAGTGAAGAGGGTGTTGATTTCATACTCAAGAGATTGCATGGCATCGTAGATATCTTTCTGAGTTTTCTTCCAAGCGTAATCTTCCCGTTTTTCAGGCAAAACCCACTCTTCCGCATCCTTGAGGTGTTTTTGATAATTCTTCTCTGCATAAGGAGCCAAGACTTCATCGATACGGTCAGCTGAACAACCACCGTACTGGCTAGAAGCAACGTTGGCAATGATTTGGGAAATCTGAGCTGTCGCAGTCTGGATAGACTTAGGACTTTCTACCTCTGCATTTCCAATCTTAAAGCCATTTTCCAACATCCCCTTGAAATCAATCAAACAGCAGTTGGTCATAGGTGTATAGGGACTGTAGTCCAAATCGTGATAGTGGATATCCCCTTTTTGGTGGGCATTGGCTACGTGCTTAGGAAGCATTTGCAGTCCGATTGATTTTCCAACGATGCCCGCTGTCAAATCACGCTGGGTATTAAAGACATCGCTGTCTTTATTAGCATTTTCATTGACAACTGCCTGGTCTTTGTTGAGAAGCTTATTGATACTAAAGTTGATATCCGTCGCTTTTGAGCGCTCAAAATCCCTCTGTGTTCGATAAGTGATATACTCTTCAGCCAGCGCATATTCTTTGGCTTCGAGGAGTTCATGTTCTACGATATTTTGAATTTCGTAAATCTTAACCCCCTTTGGAAAGCGACTATGAATTTCTGTGACAATTCGCTCGGTCAGAGCATTTAGGCGCTTTTCAACCAAGGGTGTCACATCCATAACCTTGTCAGCCGCCTTGTGGAGAGCCTTGTCAATCTTGTCCACATCAAATACAACACGTCTCCCATCTCGTTTCTCAACGAAAAGGGTTGGTAGGGTTGTAATTTTTTCTTCTAGTGCAATCATATTCATGCTCTTTTCTAAAATGTTCTTTCTAAAAAGTATTATACCACTCTAAAAAGAAAAATCAATATCTTGTGTTAAAAATCCTAAAATTTTAAAAAATACACAAGATATTGATTTGATTATTTTAATTTATATAGTTTGAATTCATTCGTATTCGTCTTAACAAGTTCATATTTTTCACTAAGCAAAGTCTCTACATCTGACCACAAAGCCACCTGTTGATTAACCATAATCATCTTCGGTTGATTCTCCTTCAGGTCATTCATAAGCTTGGTTTTATTCTCATCGCTTGCAGTATAGAGAGTTGGGATCATTAAAGAACTTGGTGCTAGACGTTCACTTTCTAGATAAAACTCGGGACGGTTATCCCATGCATATACACGATCTTCAACACTCGTTTCCTTTTTGACGACACTCGCAAGACGGGCTCTTTCTTGATATGCTGATGGATGAAAAACATAACGACTCAAAACGGGTAGAAGCAATAAATAAGCTATTGCAACAAGCGGTAAGTATAAATTACTTTTTAGGAAAGAACCATCGCCATCATTTCTCCGACGACGCTTAACTCTATCCTTACCCTTAATTTCTGTTATAAGGAGTAATATCAAGAATGGAATCAGCAGGACTAAACGTGAACCATACGCTGACTCTTTAGATAAAATCAACATAGATAACACAAGCAGCAATCCTAAACTAGCAACAAGTGATAATGAATATTGCTTGGCTGGTTTTAATTGGAATAAGCCCTTAAAGAGGAGAGTGAGAGAACCAACCCCAATAGCAAGCAATCCGTAGAAAATTGCATTTTCAATCAAAAGATTATTTGCAAACAGACTCACTGCATTTAAGGGGTAAAAAGTTTGACTAATCGCATCACCAAAACTTCCTTGCAAGACCGTAAAATAACCTAAAGGATAAAAGACAAGAGAAAATCCAAGAGCAGCTGCAAAAAATTGATACAATCCATGAACAAATCGATGCTCCGCGACATTAAAACCGAGCAATGCCAAGGCAATCGTAACTACAAATAAAGCTGTAGGCAATGGAGCAAGGAAGAATGCTAGAGCAAAACTCATTCCAAGTCGCAAAAATCCTTTATCACTATCCGGATAAGACAAATACTGCGTCACAATGTGCAAAGAGTAAAATAAAAATGGTAATGCTAGGAAAAGGGCATAACCTCCACCAAAACCAAGTCCTGCAACGAGGAGATAAAATACAAACACAACTTGCTTGGCCTGCTCACTCTGGTCGGTAAGAGTATCTGCTGCTTTAAAAAGGAAAATACCTGCCCCAAACAGAGCCAACCATTCCACAAGAGAAATTAAAACACTCCCTTTCAAAAGATAAGCTACTAAATAATAAAGCAAGCCATTAGTCCCAAAGTAGTCTGTATAAATCTGACCAGTTTGATGCAAGGCCCATCCAATATAAAGGTCCTGGGTCTGCTCAGGGCTCATTAAATTAAAAATAAAAGGTAGGACAACAGAAATCACTGTTGCAATCAAACTTCCAATCA
Organism: Streptococcus mitis; assembly: GCF_026782865.1. GTDB lineage: Bacteria > Bacillota > Bacilli > Lactobacillales > Streptococcaceae > Streptococcus > Streptococcus mitis_CG. The sequence goes on along the minus strand of NZ_JAKUXK010000003.1, from coordinate 188,342 downwards.
AAATACTAAAAAGCGGAAGCAGAGTTTCCTTTTTTTCTGGTAATGTCCAATCTGGGTAACGAGATTCTTCATAGCTCTCATCTTTTTTTCCATATACATTCATTCATTTTTCCTCCAAGTTTATCTGTTTTAGTATATCAAAATCTTACAGGAATGTCAGCTCGGGATTGATATTTACCTTATACCCTATCTAGAATATCGATTCGTTTGATGCTACAAAAACAACCTAGCCTCCCGAATTGAAAGTCTCCCTTAACCATATAAAAAGATTTAACTCAAGGTCAAATCTTTTTGTTTTTAAAGCATCGGTGCGAATAATTGCACAATTTCTTTGATAAGAGTTTGATACCACCTTGGTTTAATGGTGTGGGAATTGATTTCTCGTGAAACTTGGAAAATTCCTCTAAAATCCTCCGCAATATCCAGAATTGATTGGGTTCGATATAACAACACTGCATTTTCATAGTGATGAACCAAACTACGATAATCAAAATTGATAGTCCCAACGGTTGCTACCTCGCCATCAACGATCATTTGTTTACTGTGAAGGAAACCTGGACTGTATTCGTAAATGCGGACTCCTGCCGAAAGCAGATCCAAGTACGCTCCTCTAGTGACTAATTGGATTACTTTCTTATCTGGAATATAAGGTGTAACAATTCGCACATCTACCCCTCGCAGAGAAGCATTCTTAATACTTTCAGTCAAATCATAGTCAATGATAAGATAAGGGGTCGTAATATAGATATAATCTGTCGCCTGATTGATGAGATTCTGATAAACAGTTTTTCCCACCTGAGCTCGGTAAATGGGTTTAGGTCCGCTACTATATGGTATACAAAAACCTTGACCATCTCTCGGTTGATTCTCAAGGTGATATTGATCGAAATCACTAATTTCCCCACGATTTATATACCAAGTTGCTAAAAAGAGTCTTGTTAAAGCCTTGACCGCTAAACCATCTAAACGGATACCACTATCCTTCCAATATCCAAATCTCTCTACATGATTGATATACTCATCTGCAAGGTTAACACCACCAGTATAGGCAATCTGGCCATCAATAATTAAGATTTTACGGTGATCACGATTGTTATAAGCAACTGTCAAACGGGGAATTACCTTGTTAAACTTATGGGCCTCAATCCCTCTTCCACGAAGTTGAATAGTATAATCACCAGGTAATGTTGCCATACAACCGATATCATCATAAAGCATTTTCACTTCTACACCTTGGGCGACTTTTTCTTCCAAAATCTCTAAAATACTATTCCACATCAAACCTTCTTCTACAATATAATACTCTAAGAAGATGAACTTTTCTGCTTTCCTAAGATCCTCCAGCATCTGTTGCCACATACTTTCTCCAGAAGCAAAAAACTTCGTATCTGTTTGATCATATACATCTGCATTTGTATCCATACTGAGGAGTGATTTAATAACTCCGTAAGCAGATTTGTCTTGTTCCTTTAATTCCAAACGCAAAGCTCTACTGTTATCCTCACGATGAACCATGGATTGCAATTGTTCCAGTTGCTTCATTTCTTTCTTGGACAAACGACGTTCTCCAAACATGATATATAGCAATGGTCCAAACACTGGAACAAAGGCTACTAAAAGCCATGTTACCTTACTTTCCGGATTCATAGAACGATTGACAATCGATACAATAGTCACTAAACTCACTAAAACAACAAGAATAATCCAGATAATAGGCGCCATTTGTCCCAGGTAGAGAAATACACCAAAAACAAGAACTAGCTCAGTCATCATAATGGTAATACTAAAACCATACTTAGACATAAGCAACTGTATTTTTCTAGTTTTCATACATCCCCTTTCTTTTTTATCCTTCTCCCTAACCACCTAGTTAATAGTTGTTTCCATTAGTATACATCAGTTCACAGCTAGATGGCAACAATTTACTCTTTTTCTCCTTGAATTTAGTAGGCATTCGATCAAGTTTACAATCCCAGTACCAGTATGGGAAATCAATATCCTAATCTTACATGATATAAAAAGAGTTTTCAAGATAATCCTTCTTTTTATGATAAGCTCTATTTTCAAATATACCATCCACTTGATTTTATCTTTATAGGAAAGCTCTGATAAAATTAAAATATCCCTAGAAAGGTCGTTAAGGTAGTTTACCCTTGGAATTTCAGTACATTTCAACAAATCTTTTTAGATAATATTTGAGACTTTTAAAACCAAAAAATTCCAATAGAATCTATCGGAATTTTTGATAAATAAGCTTTACTTAGATAAAACGATACGATCTGAAGCGTCTCTATCCATATCGTCAATAATCATCTGATTTCCATTAATTGCATAAATCTTGGCATCATCCCCAATAATCATGCGTTGATTGGCGGCATCGAAGCTAACCTGCTTGATTTCTTGATCTCCGTCAGTTTCTACCTGTGTCCATGTACCAGTTGTTCCAGTTACCACTAAAGTGATACGGTCTCCTTCGTCCTGACCAGTATAAGTTCCATCAATATTAGTTGGTTGGGCTGTAACTGTATTTTGTGAAGAACTTGTTGTTGCCTGGTTTGAATTTTCTGCCGAAGATGAAGCAGCAGGTTGTGATTGCTGAGTTTGTTGAGTTTGCGATTGAGCTGCTGGTTGTTGAACCTGTTGAGCTCTTTGTGAGCAAGCTACTAAGAGACTAAGACTTGCTAGAGAAGCAAGAGAAAGTGTGAATATTTTTAATTTCATGATGAATTTCCTTTCTTCTACCAATTTAGAGAATGTTTCTTCTAACTGGTGGTTCCACTAGTATAACAAGTTCAAAAAAGGAGGTCAATTTATCTGCTCATGGGCCAGCAAGTAGCCCCGTACTTCTGAGATAAAATAGAGAGACCCTGTAATGAATAACAAGTCTTGAGTGTCTGCTCTTTCTTCGAAACTGCTGATAAATTCGCGATAAGAAAGAATTACATCGTAACCTGTTATATCTGTCTCATCTAAAGAACCCTGATAATCAAAGCCAGTTACCTTGAGTTCCACCTGAGGCAAATTCTCAGTCAGATAACCTAACATCCCTTGATAATCCTTACGTTTCAAGGCTCCAAATAAGATTTGAGGACGATAACCTTCCTGCTCTTTTTCTTTGATAAATTCAACCAAGCGGGTCAAGGCAGGGAGGTTATGAGCACCGTCCAAATAAATCTGAGGACGAATACGCTCTAAACGACCAGCCCAATAGGTCTTCTCCAAAGCCTGTCTTACAGCCTGCTCATTAACAACTTCCTTTTCTTCCCTCATAAAGAGAAGAAAAGTTTGCAACGCCAAGGCCGCATTCTCCTGCTGATAAGCTCCTTCTAAACCTATTTTCAGCTGCAAAATATTTAGTAAAGAACTTGAAAAATCACCATTCAACATTGAAAAATCCTGACCTGTCTGATAAAGGTCAACAGCTAAAGATTCGGCTTTTTCCTGACAAACAAGCCTAGCTTCTGAAGACAACTTCGCAATCACTGCCTTCTTACCAGCCTTAAAAATACCAGCTTTCTGCTCTGCGATTGCTTCTAGACTATCGCCCAGAGTCTCCTGATGGTCAAGTCCGATGGAAGTGATGACAGCAATCTCTCCGGTTACCACATTGGTCGTGTCAAGTAAGCCACCAATTCCCACTTCCAGTAGAACCAAATCAACCTCTTGCTCTCTAAAATAAAGAAAAGCAATCAAGGTCAGCAATTCAAAAAAGGACAACTGATCATGGGTTTGCAGAAGCGTTTTCTCCATCTCCTTGACCTGCTCAGCCAAACGAATAAAGTCTATGTCTGCTATAGGTTGCCCGTTAATGCAGATTCGATCATTGATAGAGACGATATGAGGGGAGGTAAAGGACGCAACTTTTTTGCCATGCCCCATAAATAACTCCCTCATAAAAGCAATGGTTGATCCTTTCCCATTAGTCCCAGTGACGTGGATAATAGGGTAAAACTTTTCGGGATTTCCTAACAAATCCACCGCTTGTTGCATTCGCCCCAAACCTGATCGAAAATTCAAACCAATCCGACTGTGAAGCCATTCTTCTACTTCAAACATATATATCTCCTTGACAAAAGTCCAATCAATTACCACATCAAAGCATGATGACTAATAAAAACAAGGCCAGGATTTTCGTCCCGACCTCTAACCTGGTTAGCTAATAACTAGCTACTATGAATATTAACTTGAGCTAAAAACATCCACTTGATGTTCCAACTCTTCCAATTTCTAGGAGTTTTAGTGATACAGTCTCCCAGACTTACTTACGGTCTTTATTTTTAGCGTAAGGGTAAAAACGTCCCCGGACTTACCAGCTCTTTTTTATTTCAAAGAGCTGGGCTAAAAACATCCACTGGATGTTTTTACTCCTCCATAAAGCTGTTGAAGACTTCTTCAATCATGTTCCATTCGTCTTCTGAGTCTTCTGGGATTGGTTGCAATTCGCCTTCTGTTCCATCTTCGTTTTCGATGAATGAGTAAGCTTGGATTTCAACTTGTCCGTCTTCGTCTTCTTCTGCGTTAACTGGTACTAAAAGAACATAGTTTTTACCAAATTCTTCTTTTCCGTCAATCGTCAAAAGGATTTCAAACAAGGTTTCATTTCCTTGCTCATCTACTAGTGTAATTAATTCACGTTCTTCGTGGTCGTGGTTATGATCGTGTGACATAGCCTCTCCTTTGTATTAAAATTTTCTATCTAAATAATTTTGTAAAATCAGCTGAGCTGCTAACTTATCAATGACTTTCTTGCGCTTGTTACGGCTAATATCTGCTTGTTCAATCAACATGCGCTCTGCGGCAACTGTTGTCAAGCGTTCATCTTGATAGTCTACTGGTAAACCAAAAAGCTCTTCTAACTTTGCTCCGTAGGCTTGACTAGCTTCCACGCGCGGTCCGCTTGTATTGTTCATGTTTTTAGGCAAGCCCACTACAAATCGTTCTACCTTGTAAGTATCAACCAACTCTTTAACGCGGTCAAAACCAAATTGGCCTTGTTCCTCATTGATTTGCATGATTTCAAGCCCTTGAGCTGTAAAACCGAGCGGATCGCTAATGGCCACCCCTACCGTTTTTGAACCGACGTCCAATCCCATAATTCTCATAGATTATAGATCGACTCCTTGTCCTTTTAGATAGTAGCGAACCAATTCTTCAACGATTTCATCACGCTCATACTTACGGATTTGATTTCGTGCATTATTATAACGAGGAACGTAGGCAGGGTCTCCACTCAATACGTAACCTACGATTTGGTTAATTGGGTTGTAGCCCTTATCGTTCAACGAAGCATAAACATCAGTCAGAGTTTCGCTAATTTCTTTTTTATTGGAATCGTCCAATTTAAAACGTACTGTTTCTTCAGTAAATCCCATTCTAACACCCTCTTTCCTTAGAATAGTACCATTATAGCATAATTCCTTACGTTCTACAATTCAGGCAGTCTATTTATTTGGATTTTCTACTGTTCTGTCGCGCCATTTGCCAATCTGTCTGCTACATATTGACTCGGTTCATTTTTCAAAAGATTTTCCAAGCCAATATTCTTTAGATATTCAACCTGTGAAGCTTTTTTGATATCTAAAACCTGAAAATCATAAGTAGTTGTTGTTTGAATTTCTGTTTCACTTAGTATCTTCGTCTCAAGTGTAAAACCTGGCAACTTTCGTGCTTCCTGAATCGAGGTATCTTTACCTTCAGCCTCAATGAGGGCTTTTTGAGTAGCCTCTACACCATGCTCAGTTACAAAAGTCTTCAATTCATCGGTAATTGGTCTTTTTTGAACAATAGTCAAACTTAAAAATTGTTTTCCTTTATATGTGACTGTTTGAATCTGCTGACTACCGTCTGTTGACTTTGGTAGCATAAATGTTTTTGTAACTACTGTATTCTTCTCAGCATTCTCTAGGACAGGTAGGGTTGACTGTAACGTTTCAGATTCACTACTAGAGGATGCAGTTGTCGCTTTTTTTTGCCCACATCCAGCAAGCAGGAAAAGTAGTGCAAAACTTGTAATTAGTATTTTTTTCATAATTCCTCACATCATTTTTGAATTAAAAGAGCAAACAAGGCTAGGAAGCACTCCCAGCCTTGATGTTTATAGAGCTGCACGCAAACGTGCTTCTGCATTTTCTACATTACGGACAGAGCGTGGTAGGAAGGCACGAATATCGTCTTCCTTATAGCCAACTTGCAGGCGTTTTTCATCTACAAGGATTGGGCTCTTTAAAATTCTCGGTGTTTCCATAATCAGATTGAGGACTTCATTGACACTCAAATCTTCAATATCCACTCCAAGGGCTTTGGCATAGCGATTTTTAGATGAAACGATGCTGGCTATTCCGTTATCTGTTTTGGTTAGAATATCCAGTAATTCTTCTCTCGTAATTCCTTCTTTACCAAGGTTTTGTTCTTTATAACTTAACTGGTGGGCATTGAGCCAGGTTTTTGCTTTTTTACAGCTAGTACAACTTGAGACTGTATAAATTTTAATCATGTACCTACCCCTTTCGCTACATGTTACTATCAGTTTAGTCTATTATACCATAAAAAACATCCGACTTGCGACCTATTTTTAAATTTTTTTGACTTTTTTCGTCATTTTCGTACTTTTTTCTTGACAAATAACTAAATGACTATCAACTCTTTTGGAGCTAGGGTCAACAATTCACAACCTGTCTCTGTAATCAAGATATCATCCTCGATACGAACACCGTATTTGCCTTCTATATAGATACCTGGTTCATCGGTCAAGGCCATACCTGCCTTAATAGTTTCTGTAGATGTTTGGCTAAAGTATGGTTCCTCATGAATATCCAACCCAATACCGTGTCCGATACCGTGAGTAAAGTAGTCTCCATAACCTGCCTCAATAATAATATCACGAGGGATTTTGTCAAAGTCACGGAAACCTAAGCCAGCCTTAGCCTGGTCAATCAAGGCTTGGTTTGCTTTGAGAACTGTATTGTAAATCTCTGCCTGCTCGTCGCTGACATACCCCAGATAGATAGTTCGTGTCATATCGCTAACATAGTGGTCATAAAGGCAACCGAAGTCCATGGTAATGGCTTCTCCCAGCTCCACTGGTTTGTGCATGGGATGGGCATGGGGTTTAGAAGAGTTGATACCGCTAGCTAGGATAGTGTCAAAAGACAAGCCAGATGCTCCCAACTCACGCATACGGAAGTCAAGGAAGTTGGCAATCTCAATTTCAGTTTTTCCTGGTTTAATAAAGTCAAGCGCATCGCGAAAAGCTTGGTCTGAGATAGAACAAGCCTTGCGAATAGCTGCAATCTCTGCCTCATCCTTAATCATTCGAAGACCTTCAACAAACTGAGTTTGTGGAAGCAAGTCCAAACCTGCAAAAGCTACCTGCATACGGTGATAATAAGAGACTGAAATCTCATCTTCAAAACCGATACGAGACAAGCCCATGTCCTTGACAATTCCTGCAATGACAGCCAATTCATCACGGTCTGCTACAATCTCAAAACCACTGGTTTCTTGCTTGGCCGCAATGATATAGCGAGAGTCCGTCACCAAGACCTGGCGGTCACGGCTAATGAAGACTGTCCCATTTGAACCCCAAAAACCAGTCAAATAATAGACGTTTTTAAGGTTATTGATGATAATGCCATCCAGTTCCTTTTCTTGCATTTTAGTTAGAAATGATTGTACGCGTTTATTCATGATGTAACTTTCCTTTCAAATAATGTCCTGTGTAGCTGGCTTCATTGGCAGCTACTTCTTCTGGAGTTCCTGTTGCGATGATAGTTCCACCACCGACACCGCCCTCAGGTCCCAAATCGATGATATGGTCTGCCGTCTTAATAACATCTAGATTGTGCTCGATGACAAGGACTGTATTGCCATCGTCGACAAAGCGAGCCAGTACCTTAAGCAAGCGAGCGATGTCCTCCGTATGAAGCCCTGTCGTCGGCTCATCCAAAATGTAGAAAGATTTTCCTGTCGAGCGTTTGTGGAGTTCACTAGCCAACTTCATACGCTGGGCCTCCCCCCCAGAAAGGGTGGTAGCTGGTTGCCCTAGCGTTACATAGCCCAGCCCCACATCCTTGATAGTCTGGAGTTTACGTTGAATTTTCGGAATGTGTTGGAAGAACTCAACCGCATCATTGACGGTCATGTCCAAGACCTGCGAGATATTCTTTTCCTTATAGTGAACTTCTAAAGTTTCACTGTTGTAACGAGTCCCGTGGCAGACTTCACAAGCCACGTAAACGTCTGGCAAGAAGTGCATCTCAATCTTGATAATCCCGTCACCCGAGCAGGCTTCGCAACGACCACCCTTGACGTTAAAACTGAAACGCCCCTTCTTGTAGCCTCGAATCTTGGCTTCATTTGTCTGAGCAAAAAGGTCACGTATATCGTCAAAAACTCCTGTATAGGTAGCAGGGTTGGACCTTGGCGTTCGTCCGATAGGACTCTGGTCAATATCAATCAAGCGATCTACATGCTCAATCCCTGTAATCGTTTTGAATTTACCTGGTTTGTCTGAGTTGCGGTTGAGTTTCTGAGCAATGGCTTTTTTGAGGATGCTGTTAATGAGGGTCGATTTCCCTGAACCCGATACCCCTGCCACTGCGATGAATTTTCCTAATGGGAAGCGAGCAGTGACATTTTGCAGGTTGTTCTCACGCGCTCCTGTCACTTCGATAAAACGACCATTTCCCACACGCCGCTCTTCTGGTACTGGAATGGCTCGTTTACCTGACAAGTACTGGCCTGTGATAGACTTGCTATTGCGAGCAACCTGCTTGGGCGTACCTGCGGCGACAATCTCCCCACCAAAAACACCGGCACCGGGACCAACGTCAATCAGGTAATCCGCCTCGCGCATGGTATCTTCGTCGTGTTCCACTACAATGAGAGTATTGCCCAAATCACGCATCTTTTTCAGACTAGCAATCAGGCGGTCATTGTCCCTCTGGTGGAGTCCGATAGATGGCTCGTCTAGGATATAGAGGACGCCTGATAGGTTAGATCCAATCTGGGTTGCCAAACGAATACGCTGACTCTCACCACCTGAAAGGGTACCTGCTGATCGAGATAGGGTCAGATAGTTTAGACCCACGTTGTTGAGGAAGGTTAAACGATCCTTGATTTCCTTGAGAATAGGCCGAGCAATGATGGCTTCATTTTCAGACAAGGTTAACTGGCTCACCAAGTCCAAGTGGTCAGCGATAGACAGGTCTGAAATTTCTCCGATATGTGGCCCTTGCTCGCCACCCACACGGACAGACAAGGCCTGGTCATTGAGACGGTAACCGTGACAGGTTCCACAAGTCAGCTCATTCATGTAGAGACGCATCTGGGTGCGGGTGTAGTCGCTATTGGTTTCATGGTAGCGACGTTTGATATTATTGACAATTCCCTCAAAAGGAATATCGATATCGCGCACGCCACCAAATTCATTCTCATAGTGGAAATGGAATTCCTTGCCATCTGAGCCGTAGAGAATCAAGTTCTTATCCTCTTCTGACAAGTCCTCAAAAGGCTTATCCATATCCACTCCAAAAGCCGTCATGGCCTGCTCTAGCATGTTTGGATAGTAGTTGGATGAGATAGGATTCCAAGGTGCTAGCGCTCCCTCACGTAAGGTTTTGCTGGCATCTGGCACTATCAAATCAGTATCCACCTCCAGCTTGATGCCCAAGCCATCACACTCACTACAAGAACCAAAAGGAGCATTGAATGAGAAGAGACGTGGCTCTAACTCTGGAACAGTAAAGCCACAAACTGGACAGGCATAATGCTCAGAGAACAACAACTCAGAGTCGTCCATGGTGTCGATAATGACATAGCCTTCTGCGATACGAAGGGCAGCCTCAATGGAATCAAAGAGACGACTACGAATGCCCTCCTTGATAACAATACGGTCAACCACGACATCGATATTGTGTTGCTTGCTCTTAGACAACTCTGTCACTTCGGTCACATCATAGACTTCCCCATCCACACGAACACGGACATAACCGTCTTTCTGAACCTTCTCAATAACACTTTTATGTTGCCCTTTTTTCTTGCGGATGACCGGAGCTAAAATTTGCAGGCGCTGGCGTTCTGGCAACTCCAAAACCTTATCCACGATTTGCTCCACCGAAGAAGCTTTGATAGCCCCATGCCCGTTGATACAGTAAGGCGTCCCCACACGTGCGTAGAGGAGACGCAGATAGTCATTGATTTCAGTCGTTGTTCCCACCGTCGAGCGAGGATTTTTACTAGTCGTTTTCTGGTCGATGGAAATAGCTGGGCTGAGACCATCAATAGCATCTACATCAGGCTTCTCCATATTTCCCAAAAACTGACGAGCGTAGGCTGACAAACTCTCCACATAGCGGCGTTGTCCCTCCGCATAGAGGGTATCGAAGGCCAGACTGGACTTCCCTGAACCTGACAAGCCGGTCACAACAACCAACTTGTCTCGCGGAATCTCCACATCAATATTTTTTAAATTATGGGCACGCGCCCCATGAATGACAATTTTATCTTGCATCTTTGTTCTTTCTAGTCCATTATTGCTTACCATTATACCAAAAAAAGTGAGATTCTATTACCCAAAAGGCTGAATTTGTAGTATAATAAAAAACTTCTTATTTTATGTTTCCTTAGGGCTTCCTAACCCTTATATCACGCGCTTTTTAACAAAAAATACTAACATTACTTTTTACTACTTGCTCCCCCAAAGTACGCAAAAAGGGGAGCAAAAAAGCCCCACAAAAGGGCTAAGATTTAACGAGTTCAGCAGGCAAGAAACTAGCACGGTCAAACGTGCTTTTTTTATTGCTGGTTGCTGATAGGTATATTATACCATGAAGCGCGTGGGTTATAAGATTATGACCTCACAAAAGCCTCCAGATTCGTTTCTGAGGGCTTCTAGTTTATCCATGGTGTTTTAATAGGGGGCGAATATGAAGCCTACGCCTACATTTGCCAACATTTATGCTTCTAACTCTTGTAGTAAGGTTAAATCTAAACCATCAAGGTCAAAATCTATGTTTAAATCGATGTCTATATCCATGTTTAAATCTATCTCCATATCCTCTAATTGGATATTCTCCAAATCAATCCAAAAATCTTCAATCATATCATCCCCCCTCACTTAAATCTCAACATTTCTCAACAAAACACCACAAACGCCTACTTATATGCTTCTAGCTCTCCGTTCTGGTGGATTCTCGCAAAGTTTAAGACGGCTATCTGTTTGTATCGGTGATAACTAGTGGAGCTAGTACCTGCCATTTCTACACATTCGCTCATTGTTTTCTTTCTCATATAGCAATAATGGATAATAAAGTATTTTCTGGCTCGGTCGTTCTCTATCTTATTGATATCGTTGGCGAATATCTCCAGCCCCTCACGGATTGCTTTTTCATGCTCACCGCTCAAATTCCACTGATCAGGTAAGATAAGTTTCCAAACCTCTTCGTCTATTGTAACTTGGTTTTCACTCCCTGCCATCCTCTGGAATCTCAGAAAATAAGTCATCCGCTTTCTGACGTTCATCATCGTTTTAAACTTATCCAGCTCCATTAGTTCGCTCCTTTGTGATATAATATTATTGAGATTATAGCTGAGGCGGAGCGCCTTGGCTTTTTTTCGTTTTCTCTATGTTCGCTCTAGCTTCAAATGCTTTCCCGTGAGAAAAAATGTACAATGACGGGTGAAGCTCATAGAAGCGCGTGGGGAGGGAGATAGCCCCCGTATCTCCTTATGGTTTGATAAGCAATTAAGGGATGTTTTTATCTCTCTTATTTCCTTGTCATTCTGCAAGCAATTAAGGCAAGTTATTTCTTTGCTTATCTGTTTATCGTTTTATAAGCAACAAATCCAAAATAACAGACTTTTAAACTGCTCTTATCTCCTTATCATTTGGTAGGAAAATAAGGGGAGTTATTTTAGTTCTTATTCCCCTGTAATTTTGTAAGGAGAAAATCCAAATTAAGGAAGCTAATAAGTCTCCTTATCTCCTTACAGTTTTTCAGGGAGCAAAATCAAAATAAGCGATGTTATTTCCTGTCCTATTCCCTTACCGTTTGACAAGGAGAAAAACGAAAATAAGGAGCTTTTAAATTTATCTTAACTCCCTATCGTTTTGTAAGCAATTAAGAAGGCTTATTGTCGTCCTTATCTGCTTGTCGTTCTGCAAGGAGTAGATCCGAAATAAGAGGGCTAAAAACTTCGCTTATCTGCTTGTCGTTTCTCAGGGAGTTAAGGAGGGTTTTTATTGCTCTTATCTGCTTGATAAATGATAGGGGAATATAGCCACTTTCTCGGCGTTCGCTCGGAGTTCAAGTATATAGACCCTTGCCATTCTTCTGGTTCGCTAAACATACTTTCAGGCAAGCCACAAACTAATACAAGATACTGACACGCGCTATAATCTACCCAAAGCGCTCCATCTTCAGAATGGTTAAAATACTTGTCTGGTAGTGTTCCAAGGTATGCACCATTTTTATATATAGATACCCCACCTTCTCGGCTTGGTAACAGTCCAGTATATCCTCTGCGTAGTCCATGCTTCAAAGCGTTGCTATTGCCATATTTTGGCTTTCTGTTGCCCCTGTTGCCTTTTGCTACTTGGTTGCCTGGTAAAAATCTCCCTCGGCTATCACGTTCCATATTGCATCCTTTCTACGGTGTTCGTTTGGTATTTTTTTTGCCACTACTTCACAAAAACCTCACCTTTTCTAACCCTCGGTAAACCTCTCTACCTTGTGGTAACCTTGGGGTTCTATCACTAGAAAAAAGCCCTGTACCTTTGTAAAACCTTAGTATTTTGAAGTATGTGACCTTGTACTAACCTTGTACTTTTTATATGTAACCTAACCCTTACCTCACCCTTTTTTTGGAACGTTTACCGCACCCTTTTTGGAACGCTCTACTTACTTAAATCCTTGATATATCTAGCTTTTTTAACATTCAAACCGTCTAATATGTAGTATTTGTTCGTTTTGTAAATTGCACACTACTTCATATTGTCTCACAATCTCGAACCATTCAGCCAAAATCTATCTCCTTTTTTAGTATACTTCAAAAACTTCTTATAGTGCTTATGATACCTGTCACGTTTCATATACCTTGGTCTTTCAGGGAAACCATCAAACATATATCTACCACGTCTAGGACTCCACCCTGGTTCTACCTTTCTGGCTTCTTTTAGTGCAAGCTCCCAGTAGTATTGGCAATCCGTTTTACTGCGGTTCAGGGTGTGCTTGTGGATATCTAGACAAGTACCGCAACTAAAATACAAATACCGTTTATAAAGCAACCTGCACCGTCTACCACAATCAGGGCAAAGAAAAAAATATCGATTACCTCCCTTAGTTCCTGCTATTCTGTCTAATTCAAATGACTCTCCACCAAAATCAATCACTAAATTATCCAAATCAATCTCTAAACGTTGACCGTCCAACTCGGCTATACCCTTAGATATTCCTCTCAGCTTCATTGGTTTAGTGATTGTTTCTATTGCTAACTGCCTCATTATTTCCCCCTATATGGAAAAACCCAAAACTATTGGGTTCAGTAGTAGTGAAACCACAAAAAGAGGCAATGCCCCTTTGATACTATTCTTCACTGAGTAAGCCACTTACTACCACATCACGGACAAATTGAGCTTGTTTTTCTTTGGGTAGTTGCAAAGCTTCAAGTAAAGACTCTAGAACTTGCTTGTCAGTTCCTGCAATCAACTTCTTAATGATATTCTGGAATTGTCCTTCCAAGTACTCGCAAAAATGTATCCGCTGTGCTTGTGTCGGCTGCACTGGTACTGGTGAACTATCTGCAATCAACAAGAAGCAGGCTTCCGCGATTTGGGCGAATAACTTTGCACGCGCTTCAGGGTGTCTGTATAACTCATAGGCATTTATGCTAGTGTCTTCCGTCCGGAGCTTCTCACCTAGTTCAATCAGTTTAGGCGTATCTTCAAGACATACTGGTGTTGCATCCGCCATAAAATCATCACGTTTGCGATTGAGTTCCTCCAGTTCCTGATCTGCCTGTTCAAAGTATGTTTGTTCTGTCATGTTGTTTTTCTCCTTTTTCTCCGGCTAAAAATTGCGCTTCATCCTCTTATCTTTAATGTCTGTAATAATAAATACGTTCCCCTCTGATTGTTTTCCAATGCGACTGACTAGCTTATCATTATAGATTCTGGCCAGCTCTTTTCCGTTGTGATTAGTGTTGATGATAGTTGTGTCTCGCTTATCAAAAATCTTGAAAAGAAAGGCCTGTACCCAATTATTAGCTTCATTTTTTTGGCTGTTCATAACGCTTTCTGTTCCTAAATCATCAATAAAGAGATAGTCAACCTCAGTCAGCAACTTCAAGGCGTCATACTCTGTAAAATCACTCTGTCTATATTGCCAACCTGACTGAATGCGCGTGATAATCTCAGTAATACTGACAAAAAGCACACTCTTAGGCTCATTCCTAGACTTATAGCCCTCGTTAATGGCTTTGGCCATAGAATAGCATAAATGACTTTTGCCAGTACCTGGATTGCCCATAATTAGCGTGTTTCCTGTCATACCGTTTAGGTACTCCTTAGCTTGTTTGATAGCAAACTCCTTAGCCTCGTGTTCCTCTTGTGTCTCGGCTTTGAAAGTGCTAAAAGAGGCCTCTCTCAGCTCATTTGATACCGTACTTTCACGCGCTAGCACATCATAGGTTGAAGAATCCAGATCATGGCCTAGGGCTTTTTCTATGCCCTCTAGCTCCGTCTGTTTGATGTTCTCCCTAGTGCATTCCATACAGTAGGGTGATGTATAACCATCTGGCTTTTTGAATTGTACTAGGTTAATCTGATGAGTTGGGCAAAGCTCATCAGTGACCTTTATTTTTTCATTGAGCTGGTCTATATTCAGTAATTCCATTGTTTCTCCTCTCCGTCAGTAGATAAACGGATCTTGAATATCATCGTCAGACTGACCTTGTTTCTTTTGCTGAAACAGTCTCTGTTCATCTTCGACTTGTACCATGGTTCTAATACCATTCTGTCTCCAGTTCTTGAGTATTGAATTGATATAGCTAAAAGATCGCTTGCCGTTATCTGCAGCCTTGTCTATGGCAATCTTGATAACCTCTAGCTCCATACCGTCAAGAGTGAGATAGTCAGTCAGTATTTGATATTGTTGCCCATCCATAACCCCTATACGCTTTTGGTAATAGTTAGAAATTTCAGCAGTAGGAGCAGAAGAAGTTTTTTTCTCTATCTCTTCTTCTTTCTCTATCTCTTTCTCTATCTCTTTCTCTATCTCTATCTCTGTCTTACACGTAGTTAACAATGTAAGATTGTCAGATGACATTGTAAGATTTTCCTTTTGTTCTCGTTGCTGTTTCCGATATTCTCGCATGTATGCTGCTTGGTTGGTTTCCTGCTGTACCAAGGCTTTTGCCTGCGGTAGTTCTGCGTTTTTATCTTCATCAACTTGTATTAGACCACACTTAGTAAAGTATGCCATGGTCATATCTATATCATCTTCCGATACGTCTAATTTTAGGGCTAACTCTTCCTTGAGATTGTCAAAGTAACCCTCATAGTATAAAATACAGTCACTTTCTAAGCTCTCTAGCATGAGCCTAATATAAATCACCGTCATAGTGTACCCACCAGGTACCGTTTTTAGTCTCTTGATAAAAATATTATCAAAAAATTTCTTATCAATTTTTAGCCAAAAATATATTTTAGTTTTTGCCATTCTCCACCCCCAGAAACTTCCAGATGTCCGAAACTTTGTAATAGATTTTTCTAGTATCTTCTAGTGGTGGTTGATACCGTCTTAGCCCTGCTTTTTCCCACTTTTGGAGTGTCATATATTTTATATCTAACTCGTCCATGACTTCCTGAGCTGATATTAAACCTGTCAGTCGTGGTTTGACTGTATCACGCGCTTCCAGGTATCTTTCCACTACCTCCAGAATGCCATGCGCTAGGTCTTGCTCACTTTCTCGGCTTAGGCTAAACATATCCGCACACCTCCTTCAAGGTTTCTTTGTAGCTTTCTAAATCGCTATTCATCAACACCGCTAGGCGCTTTTCTTCTTCTCGTATCTGATTGTAAAATGTTTTTGCACCGTCTAATAGTTCATCTTTGTTAGCAGGGATAAAATACCCTCTAAATGTTCCGTGTCGAACCCCAACAATAGGAACGCTATGGCGCGTGATTAGACGGCTGATAATATCTTGCACGGTTCTTTCTGCCAGCTCAGTGATCAGGCTAATTTCTGCCCCTGTTATGGAGTTCTCAGCCCCTACCTTGATTAGTCTTAATACTCGTTTGTCATTCTCTGATAGGCTCATTCAGTTCCTCCTCTCCTTTGCTTTTATTCACAAAGGTTATTTGTCCGCTCGCTACCCCTTGCAAAATATCTTTTTGAGTTTCTATGATTGTATCCAAGGTTTTCAAAATAGCTGTCTTAGTCTCTAAATCAAACGCTTGTTTTGTCAACAAGCTCATAGTTACAGCTAACTTTGTTGCATTGTCCATACACGTAGCTAGAAAAATCTCTTTAGTAAAATAAGGTTCATCTGGTATTTTTTCACTATCAAGGTATATCTTCACTATGTAACTCATTTCATTCCTCCGTAAACTCTTACCCCTGCAAGCTGGATATATCGCCCATAATCAGGGTTTAAATCCTCGCTAGGTGTTTCTATCGTCTGTTGGTTTTCTCGCTCAAATTGGGCGCTTTTTTTGCGGTCTCGGTGGTTTAGATAAAGCAGTAAGCCAATCAATACCACCATAAAGATTACCGCTTGTGTGTTGGTCAAATCTAACTCATTCATGCTATGCCCTCGCTTTGTAGTTCTTGATAAATGCCATTTGTTCAGATTGTTCCATTTTTAGCAAGTCGTCTACTTCCTTACTAGTTACTTTTCTGTTTACAAAATCCTCGATAAGCTGAAAGAGGTTTGGATCTTCTGTCTTTATCTCGGCTATTAAGTTATCAAATTCTGCTTGTGTCATGTTTTTTAGGTCAAGTGTCATTGCATTGCCTCCTAATCAATCATCATTCCACGAGTATATAAGGATGAGTCTGTCCATGAATCCAAAACGTTCTTTTTCCCTCGTTTTTTCTTTGCGATATCAACCGCTATGACTTCCCATACATAATTCAATAATTGGCTTTGTTCCATTGGGTAGGTATTTTCTTTAGTTATTTCAGCTAGGTAAGTGTTTAAGAAAAGAAATCCATCAAAGTTGGAAAGTAGCTTTATAAACTTAGTATCACCCCAATAATTTCTGTAATAAGACTCTTCTCGTTCTTCTAGTTCTCCTATTACTTCAGCAACTACTCTCTGTTTCATCCTTTCCGTCTGTTCCTTAAGTGTTTCCTGTTGTTCACGGTATTCTGTGCTAGTTAGTTCATTGTAGACATCATCCAAGTCGTTCAATACTCTACTAATTTCTCTTTTAGCTAATGCAGTTCCATCTCCTACAAGAATTTCTTGTATTTCTTCTAAATTTGTTGAAATAGCTTCTAATTGATCTGCTATCATGTTTTTCCTCCGTTGGCCTTTTAATTGCCTTTTACTATACTGGATATCCTCACACTCAAAGTTTTGCGATGGCGAGTGTGGGGATTTTGAATGGTTGTTTCTTATACAGTTTTTCTTGTAATGAAGTTCCTCACACTCAGAAGTTTGCCGACCGAGAGCGTGGGGCTTTTTAATGCCGTTTTCCTGCCACATGCCTCACACTCTCCTCGACCAAAATTTGAGTGTGGGGATTTTTTTGAGTTGTTTCTTATAACGCTAATCCTCACGCTCAGAGTCGCCAAATTGAAAGCGTGAGAAAGTACCAGTTTTAAGAGTTGGGGCTCTCCGTATGGTCAAATTGCCCTAAATATGCTATAATCTAGGTATAAATCTTTACTAAAACCTCTTTGATAATAGCTTGCCTGCTTTGTTAAATTCGTTTTAGTGTTAGTGTGAAAGGCTCTGCGGTGTGGTTATTGCTAAGCCTTTTTTGTTGTTCTCACGCGCTTCTTTGGCGTGTTTTTTTATTTCTGAATGCCATAGCTTTGATTTCCTGATAACTCATATTCAAGCCAATCATGGCTATTACCATATCCTCAAATGCTTGGTATTGCTCCAGCTCGTCACTTGTCAAGCTATCAATGCCATTGTAGCCCCCACGTTCTTCCCTTAACTGCTTAGCGTTCCTGTCGGTTACTGCTTTTAGTAGCAGGTTGTTCATGGTGCTATGCGCGTGCTTTGGTGCTTGTTCCCAGTTCTCAATGCTGTCATGCAAGGTTTTTCTTTTTGGCTTTTCTAGCGCCCTCTGCATACGAAACTTAGAAAGTTCCTCACGCATTTCAAAGAAAGCTTTGACCAGGTTCATTTTGAATTTACGCACTGGTGCAGTATTCTTTAGATAAGTGATCAGCAAGGTTGCTTGTTGCTCATTCAAGCGATAGATTTTCATTGGTCTCCCTCGCCCGTCTAATTTACGCATTTCAAATGCGATAATTCCGTAGCTTTCAAAATCAGCTTTATGCTTCCTTAAAAGTTCTTGTATTGTGTGATGAGTGACTTCAGCGCATTCAGCAATGATCTCGCTTGTAGTATACGGCTCTTTCTTGCCGTCCATGTAAACAATGTTCATGGTGTCCCTCCTAATCTTCAACGGTAAGTAGTTCGTCAATGGTAACGCCTAGATACTCGGCTACCTTTTGCAAGGTTTCAATATCTGGGCGCTTTGTGCGTTCATAGTATAGTGATATGAGTGCGCTTTTTGATCTGCCTGTTGCCTTGTGAACGTCACTAACTTTTTTACGTTGTTTTGCTAATATGACACGAAAATTATTGTTCATATCGTCAACCCCTCTCGTTATTATTCTATGCAATAATTATCGCATAGAATAATAATAACCAATAAAAAATAAATTGTCAACAAAAAAATTATTCTTTGCGATAATTTTTTATTGTGTATTTCAGAAGATAATTGTAAAATGTATCTAAGGAGGGATGGTTGTGATAAAAAATAATTTAGCAAATATCTTGAAGACAAAAGAAAAAACAGCTGCATGGCTATCAGTTAAAACTGGAATAACTCCAGCAGCCTTGTCTAAAATTGTTAATAACAGCAGTACAAAAATAGATTACATAACATTAAATAAAATTTGTTTGGCGCTAAAAATAGAACCAAAGGATTTTTTTGACTTTTTACCCTATGATTACGAAGTAGAAAGTATATACGATAATAAAGATATAAAAGTTTCTCTAAAATCATTTGAATTAGATGAAAAGCCTAACAGTTCTCAAATAGAGAGTTTGGATTTTTATCAGCATCAAGCAGATAATATAGATATTGAAGTTAGTTGTGATTTTGGGTTAGAAGTTAATTTTATGAATACCCCAATGGGAGATAATTTTAGTATCTGGTATATTTCAGCTTACTTTTATGATTTGGATTATAATTCATTTACTGTTAGCATAGATATTGATGATGATAGTATAGGCTTTCTAAAAAAATACATTGCACCATATGATAAGGGCGAATTATTTAAAATAATTAAGCGTGAAATAATTTCAAAAATTCAATCCAATTATTTCGATTGGTTCGAAAATCAATATGGAAAAGTTAGTAAAGAAGAATATGGATTTTTAAAATCATTAAATTGGTGGATTGGTGAAGGTACTCAGGATTACAAAGTGAATGATGAAGATATTCAAATAATGATTGATATTGAAAAGAAAGACTAACCCACGCGCCACAATGTTCAACAATCCTGAAGCGCGTGCTTTCTCGTGGTTCGCTCGTGCTTCAACTAAAAACCCCATTGTTGAGCATTTTGTTGATGTCAACAAATGTCAACCACTTACAATATTTTAGAAAGGATTTCATGAACGAATTACAATTCTTAATCTATACTGCTGACAACGATAGCGAGACAGCTAGTGTCATCATCAAAGGCGAAACGATTTGGGCTAGTCAGAAAGAAATGGCTAGACTTTTCGATGTCGGTGTTCCTGCAATTAGTAAACACCTAAAAAATATCTTTGAAGAGGGCGAATTAGAAGAAAAAGCAACTATTTCCAAAATGGAAACAGTTCAAATAGAGGGTAGTCGTGAAGTTGTCCGCCAAGTTGATTTCTACAATCTTGACGCCATCATTTCAGTTGGTTACCGTGTCAATTCCCAAAAAGCTACGAGATTTAGACAGTGGGCTACTTCGGTACTTCGTGAGTACATGATAAAAGGGTTCGCCATGGATGACAACCGTCTGAAACAAGGCGAAAACTTGCTAGAAAAAGACTATTTCCGTGAGCTCTTGGAGCGCGTGCGTTCTATCCGAGCTAGTGAGCGTCGTATATGGTTGCAGATTACAGATATTTTTGCTGAAATCTCTATTGACTATGATCCACAAAGTACGTTGACTAAGCAATTCTATGCTGATGTACAGAATAAGTTTCATTATGCAATCACTGGCCAAACTGCTGCGGAAATTATCTACACGAAAGCTGATCATACAAAAGACAACATGGGACTTACAACATGGAAAAACTCCCCTAACGGTCGCATACTGCAAGCAGATACCCAAATAGCAAAGAATTACCTTTCAGAAACAGAAATCCGTTCCCTTGAAAGAGGAATATCTAGCTATTTTGATTACCTGGAAAGACAGATAGAACAGCGAAAAGCTCAGACAATGCAACAACTAGCCCAAAGTATTGACCGCTTTTTGACTTTCCAAGAATACGACATTTTAGAAGGTCATGGGAAAATCACTTCCAAGGTTGCGAAAGACAAAGCAAAAGCAGAGTACCAGCTCTTCAACAAAACTCAAAAGATAAACTCGGACTTTGAAAAAACTTTAAAACAGCTGACTGACGATAAAAAACTTTAAATACAGGCCTGTTTACTATAAACAAGCCCATATAAGCCCCATATCCGCCTTGTTTCCTACTCTGGTATTATTTACCTACTGACTCTTTAAAATCGAAAATAAGGGGGTTCTCGTAGCTCCTAGCATGATATAAAACCTTTTTGATAATGGCTTGCCTGCTGATGTATTTTAGAAAGGTTTATCATCATGAAAATAACTGAAGTTATAAAAAAAGACGGTAGCAAAGTCTATCGTGCTAATGTATATTTAGGAGTTGACCAGGTAACAGGAAAGAAAGTTAAAACTAAGGTAACGGGGCGGACACAAAAGGAAGTTAAGCAGAAAGCTACTCAAGAAAAAATTGCTTTTCAGAAAGCAGGATCTACCAGACAAAAGGCTAGCACCATAAAAAACTATCAAGAATTAGCCAATCTCTGGTTAGAAAGTTATAAGAATACGGTTAAGCCAAACACTCAAGGCAATGTTAGAAAGCTAATTGATAATCATATATTGCCTATTTTTGGGGCTTACAAGCTCGATAAGCTCACTACTCCACTTATCCAGTCCATTATCAACAAACTTGCTGACAAGACTAATAGAGGGGAAAAAGGGGCTTTTCTACATTATGACAAGATACACGCTTTAAACAAACGTATCTTACAGTATGGCGTAACCATGCAGGCTATACCGTCCAATCCTGCGCGTGATGTGGTTTTACCTCGTAACACTCAGAAAGCAAAGCGGAAAAAAGTAAAGCACTTTGAAAATCAAGAACTAAAAAAGTTTCTTGGTTATCTCGATAATTTAGATA
Organism: Streptococcus mitis; assembly: GCF_026782865.1. Classification (GTDB taxonomy): domain Bacteria; phylum Bacillota; class Bacilli; order Lactobacillales; family Streptococcaceae; genus Streptococcus; species Streptococcus mitis_CG. Next base: position 166,681 of record NZ_JAKUXK010000003.1, on the reverse strand, counting down.
GCGATAGATATCGTTACTACTATGAGACAACGCTCTATAAGTTCCTATTGGCTACTGGTTGCCGTATCAATGAAGCTTTAGCTCTTTCCTGGTCTGATATAGATTTAGATAATGCCGTGGTACATGTTACCAAAACACTAAATCGTGATTTAGAAATTAATAGCCCAAAATCTAAGGCTAGTTATCGGGATATAGATATAGATCAAGCGACTGTTAGCATGCTAAAGCAGTACAAACTGCGCCAAACTAAAGAGGCCTGGAAGATAGGGCAACGTGAAAGCGTGGTATTTTCTGATTTCATTCATGAGTATCCTAGCAGTTCAAGACTTAAAAGAAGATTGCAAACACATTTTAAGCGTGCTGATGTTCCTAACATTGGCTTTCACGGATTCCGTCACACTCACGCTAGTCTCTTGCTTAACTCTGGAATACCATACAAGGAACTCCAGTACCGCCTAGGTCATTCCACTTTATCAATGACCATGGATATATATAGCCACCTCTCAAAAGAGAACGCAAAAAAAGCAGTCTCATTCTACGAAAGTGCACTAAAAGCACTATAGGGGGAGCAAAAAGGGGAGCAAATTCAAAAATCAACGTTTCAAGACAAAGCAAAAAGCCAATAATAACGGTGTCTTTGTAAGATTTTATTTGAAAAAAGCCGATTTTGTAGTATAATAGTACGGTGTGAAAAAATCTGAAAAATGAGAAAGGATAAGGGATATGAAACAAGTTTTTCTCTCTACAACAACTGAATTTAAAGAGATCGATACGCTTGAACCGGGTACTTGGATCAATCTCGTCAATCCGACTCAAAATGAATCACTCGAAATCGCTAACGCCTTCGATATCGATATTGCCGACCTTCGAGCACCGCTCGATGCGGAAGAAATGTCTCGTATTACCATTGAAGACGAGTATACCCTGATTATCGTAGACGTTCCGGTCACAGAGGAAAGAAATAACCGCACCTACTACGTAACCATCCCGCTTGGTATTATCATCACTGAGGAAACCATTATCACTACGTGTTTGGAACCACTACCGGTCCTCGATGTCTTTATCAACCGTCGATTGCGTAATTTCTACACTTTCATGCGTTCGCGTTTTATCTTCCAGATTCTCTATCGCAATGCAGAGCTTTACCTAACAGCCCTTCGTTCGATTGACCGTAAGAGTGAACAAATCGAAAGTCAACTGCATCAATCAACTCGTAATGAAGAATTGATTGAGCTCATGGAATTGGAAAAAACCATCGTCTATTTCAAGGCCTCCCTCAAAACAAATGAGCGCGTGATTAAGAAATTGACCAGCTCAACCAGCAATATCAAGAAATACCTTGAGGACGAAGACCTGCTTGAAGATACCCTGATTGAAACCCAACAGGCCATCGAGATGGCAGACATTTATGGAAACGTCTTGCATTCTATGACAGAGACCTTCGCCTCTATCATTTCTAACAACCAGAACAACATCATGAAAACCTTGGCCCTTGTGACCATCGTCATGTCCATCCCAACCATGGTCTTTTCTGCCTACGGGATGAACTTTAAGGATAATGAAATCCCCCTAAACGGCGAACCGAACGCCTTCTGGTTAATCGTCTTTATCGCCTTTGCTATGAGTGTCTCGCTCACTCTCTATCTCATCCATAAAAAATGGTTCTAAGAGGAGTTCCTATGTCTCAGATTGATCTACAAAAATTAACCAAGAAAAACCAAGAGTTTGTCCACATCGCTACCCAACAATTCATCAAAGATGGAAAAACAGACGCTGAAATCAAGGCTATTTTTGAGGAAGTTATTCCCCAAATCCTTGAGGAGCAAGCCAAGGGTACGACTGCTCGTTCCCTCTATGGCGCACCGACCCACTGGGCTCATAGTTTCACTGTCAAGGAACAATATGAAAAAGAGCATCCAAAAGAAAATGATGATCCAAAACTCATGATTATGGACTCAGCCCTTTTCATCACTAGCCTCTTTGCCCTCGTCAGCGCCCTCACAACTTTCTTTGCAGCAGATCAGGCTTTCGGCTATGGACTTGTCACTCTCCTGCTAGTTGGACTTGTTGGTGGATTTGCCTTCTACTTGATGTACTACTTTGTTTACCAATACTATGGACCAGATATGGACCGCAGCCAACGTCCACCTTTCTGGAAATCTGTACTGGTTATCCTAGCTTCTATGTTCCTTTGGTTGCTTGTCTTCTTTGCAACAAGCTTCCTACCAGCTAGCCTTAACCCAGTACTTGCTCCAGTGCCACTGGCTATTATCGGAGCAGCCCTCCTAGCCCTTCGCTTCTATCTCAAGAAACGCTTGAATATCCGTAGCGCAAGTGCAGGACCAACACGTTACTAAGAAAAGGAAAGAGCTATGGCATATAGTCAATCTTTAGCTCAGCAGATTCGAAAAATTCTAGCGCTCAAACTTCCTCCCCAAATTTTCGAAGAAGAGCTAGAAGAAAAGAAGCTGTTTGGTGGCCTGGCCTTTATGATTCGTGGTAAAATGGTCCTTACTGTCAGTTCCAGAAAGGATGAACTGGTTATGGTCAGAATTGGCAAGGAAATGGAGAAGCAAGTTCTACCCCGAACAGGAGCTCATACTACATTGATGAGGGGGCGCCTTTATCATGGGTATATAGACTTAGATATAGAAGGCCAAAAAGAATTGCCTTACTGGATTGATTTGGCTCTCTCCTATAATCAAGAGTTGACCAAGTAACTCATATCTAGCGAGATTACTGATTAGAAAACGAAAAGCAACTGCACCAGCGGTTGCTTTTTCACTTGCTTGCCTACAAGCTTCCCTCTACCCTTTTCCCTATAGTTTTCTCCCATCTTTTATGATAAAATAGGCTCAATCAATTTCTAGGAGGAAGAAATATGGTTTCTACTATTGGTGTTGTTAGTTTATCTAGTGGCATTATCGGAGAGGACTTTGTCAAACACGAAGTGGACTTGGGTGTCCAACGTCTCAAGAACCTGGGACTCAATCCTACCTTTTTGCCTCATTCGCTAAAAGGATTAGACTTTATCAAGGACCATCCTGAAGCTCGTGCAGAGGATTTGATTCATGCCTTTTCTGATGATAGCATCGACATGATCCTATGCGCCATCGGTGGAGACGATACCTATCGCTTACTACCTTATCTTTTTGAAAATGACCAACTACAAAAGGTTATCAAACAAAAAATTTTTCTTGGCTTCTCGGATACAACCATGAACCATCTCATGTTGCATAAACTAGGAATCAAAACTTTTTATGGTCAATCCTTCCTAGCAGACATTTGTGAATTGGACAAGGAAGTGCTGACCTATAGCCTCCACTACTTTAAAGAATTGATTGAGACGGGAAGAATCTCAGAAATCCGCCCTAGTGACGTTTGGTATGATGAAAGGACTGACTTCAGTCCCAAGGCTCTGGGGACACCTCGTGTCAGTCATGCAAATACTGGTTTCGAGCTGTTGCGGGGAAATGCCCAGTTCGAGGGAAAAATCCTCGGTGGTTGCCTCGAATCCCTCTACGATATCTTTGACAACTCTCGATACGCAGATAGCACGGAGCTCTGCCAAAAATACAAACTTTTCCCTGACTTGTCAGACTGGGAAGGAAAAATCCTCTTGCTAGAAACAAGCGAAGAAAAGCCTGAGCTGGAAGACTTCAAAAATATGTTGCGGACTTTAAAAGACACTGGTATATTCGAGGTCATCAGTGGACTCTTGGTCGGAAAACCTATGGATGAAACTTTCTATGACGACTATAAAGAGGCACTATTGGATATTATTGACAGCAATATCCCGATTATCTATAATCTAAATGTCGGCCACGCAACTCCAAGAGCAATTGTACCCTTCGGAGTTCACGCCTATGTAGATGCAAAGGAGCAAATCATTCGCTTTGACTATAACAAAAAATAAATAGTTTCTCTATTTTTGTGCTTTTGTATTCGTTTTCGTTACAATTTGTATCTGAATTTATTGCATTTCGCTAATTTCTATGATATCCTTTTGAAGGAGGTGTATATGACAAAACAAAAAATTAATCGAATCGTAGGTTCTATTGGTGCCTTTATTGGAATTATAGTATTTATTGCCTACATACCTCAAATTATCGCTAATTTACAGGGAAATAAAGCTCAACCATTTCAACCTTTATCAGCTGCTATATCTTGCTTAATCTGGGTTATTTATGGATGGACAAAGGAACCTAAGAAGGATTGGATACTAATCATTCCAAATTCAGCTGGTGTTATTTTAGGTGGAATCACTTTTTTGACTTCACTCTAACAAATCTAATAGTATATATAAAAAGCTGGGAAGAATTTCTCAGCTTTTTTCTATATTCTCAGATATTCTAATTACCTATACTCACTAATTCCTGCTTTTCCACTCACAATCATTCTCGTGGTCATCAACCAGTCCTGCTGCCTGTAGAAAAGACAAGACGGCGACTGGGCCTGTGAACTTGAAGCCTCGTTTTTTGAGATCTTTGGCTAATTTTTCAGACAAAGGTGTTTTAGCTGGGGCTTGGCGATAATCGGAAACATCGTTAACGATCATTTTCCCCTCAACAAAAGACCAAAGATAGGCATCAAAAGAGCCGTACTCTGCCTGTAATCGTAGAAAGGCTTGGGCGTTAGCACGTGTAGCAAAAATCTTGGCTCGATTTCGGATAATAGCTGGATTATCTAGCAAGGCTTCCAATTCGGTGTCGGTCATATCTGCGACCGCTTGAATTTGATAGCCATGAAAAGCTTCTCGGAAAGCTTGGCGTTTGTTGAGTACCGTTTCCCAAGATAGGCCTGCCTGATAGGTTTCCATACACAACAACTCAAACAATGCTTGGTCATCATGGAGGGGTTGGCCCCACTCCTCATCATGATAGGCGATATAGAGCGGATTGGTCATCTTGACCCACGAACAACGTTTTGTCATGCTCTGCTCCTATTTGACCAACATTTTAAGGGCCGACTTGATATAGTTCTCTGCTGTATCTGTCGTTCCTTCAAAGAATTTCTTGATTTTCTTGAGCTCTGTTGCCTTGTAGCCCAGAGCCAACATGGCCTCCATAGCTTCTTCCAATTCTTGGTTTTCAGCGCTAGCTTGCACTGCCACCTTGGCAGGAAGGTCATCTCCTGCAACTACTACCTTGCCTTCCAAGTCTAGCACCATCTGCTGGGCTGTTTTCTTACCAATTTTAGGAAACTTGGTCAAATAAGTGATATTCTTGGTTTCGATGGCTTGAACCAAGCCAGCATTGTCATCGGCAGCGATAATAGCAAGAGCTGATACAGGACCAATCCCAGAAACCGAAATCAGACTGAGAAAGAGCTTTTTCTCGTCTTCTGAGCGAAATCCATAAAGCAGATGAGCGTCCTCACGCACGACTTGATGCACATAAATCTGAGCCTCCTGATTAACCTGACCTGAATAGGCATAAGGATTGGCCACATGCAGTATATAACCAATACCATTGGTTTCAAGAACAATGTATTTAGCAGTAATTTTGGTAATGATTCCTTTTAAATATTCGTACATAGTTTTCCTTTTAGTTTAATATTTCCCCAACTCACGGAGACTGGTGTGATTTTCCTGAATGCGTCGGAACATCTTTTCCATATCTGACTTGGTAAAATGCACCAAAACAGGGCGTCCGTGGGGACAGTTATAGGGATTGTCACATTGAGAAAGCTGATAGAGGAGTTGTCTAGCCGAATGGTCATCGATACGATGGTTAGCCTTGATGGAACGTTTGCAGGACATCATAATGGCCAACTCTGCTCGGTATTTCTTGATAGAAACTTTCTTGGTCAAAAGGAGCATGTCGCACATCTCATAGATGCCTGATTCAATCTCTTCTTCTGCCATCCAAATAGGATGTTCACGTAAGATGAATTGATTTTCCCCGTACTCTGCTAGAAAGACACCCACTTCCTCCAAAAGTGCCATTCGTTCCTTGAGACGCAGAGCATCATCCGCTGGAAATTCAAAGATGTAGGGCACTAGGAGTTGCTGCTGGCTCTGGTCAACATTGCCAATGCTTTCACGGTACTCCTCGTACTTGACCCGTTCCTGCGCCGCATGTTGGTCTATGATGTAGAGCCCATCTCGCCCTTGGGCAAAGAGATAGGTTCCATGCATTTGCCCGAAAAATTCCAACTCTGGAAAGCTTGAAGATTCTTCTCGCTCCAGCTTATCATAGGCTTTATCCAGACTGGCTAAATCTAGCTCTGGATGGTCTAGTTGGTCATAAATAGCAGGCTTTCTCTCCGCAAAATGGAGTTTGCTAGGCTTAGTCAGCTGCTCCAAAGTTTCCTTGGCAAACAGGGTTAAATCCTGTTTCTCTTCAGTCAGATTCACCTGATAATCAGCTACCTCAGCTTGACTAAATCTTGACGAATCAGTTTTCTCATAGTAGAGAGTATTTTCTTTGAGTGGGAGAATAGTTTGCTCCACCTTCTCACGATTGCGGACGGTCGATTTGGCAAGATTTTCCAAGGCATCTGGTATCAGGGTTTGTTCCTTGAGACTGTTTGCAATAGCTTCTGAAACCAGGGTCATCAGTTCCTTTTCCTTGGAAATCCGCACTTCTTGCTTGGTTGGGTGCACATTGACATCCGCTAGATAAGGGTCGATATGAATGTGAATGACAGCCAGTGGAAAACGGCCTACCATAAGCTTACTACCATAGCCGTCTAGAATTGCACGATTGAGCAGGAAATTCTTTATATAACGGCCATTGATGAAGAGGCTGATATAATTGCGATTGGCCCGAGTTAACTCAGGCAAGGACACAAAACCTGAAATTTCGAAATCTAGGTCAGAATTCTCAATTTCAATCATCTTCTTGGCACTCGCCAAACCGTAAATCCCTGCGATAGCTTGGCGCAATTGACCTGTTCCCGCTGTTCGCGTCATTTCCTTACCATCACTAATCAAACTAAAAGAAATCTCAGGATGGGCCAAGCCCAGACGGTTAACAATATCAATGATATGAGACAACTCTGCTTGCTGGCTCTTCATATACTTGAGGCGGGCAGGCGTATTGAAAAAGAGATCCTCCACGCAAACCTTGGTTCCCACAGGACTAGTCGCTGGGATGACTTCTTCAACTTCTCCCCCACGCGCAACGAGCTTTGTTCCGTGACTCGCACCATCCACCGCCGTCAACAAAGTCAGGACACTGACAGATGCAATAGAAGGCAAGGCTTCACCACGAAAGCCAAGCGTCCTAATCCGAAAGAGATCTGCCTGATTTTTTATCTTACTGGTCGCATGACGACGCAGAGCCAGATCTACCTCATCGTGGGCAATTCCATGACCATTATCTGTGATTTGAATCTTCTTGAGACCTGATTCCTCAATCTCAATGATAATCTGACTAGATCCCGCATCAATAGCATTTTCTACCAACTCTTTGACCACACTGGCAGGACGTTCAATAACCTCTCCAGCCGCGATTTGGTTTGCCAGCACCTCTGGCAATTCAATAATATGAGACATTTTTCAGCCCCTTTCTGTATCTATTTTCCTAGAAATTGATTAGTGCTATTATACCATATTTCAGATAGGACAGAAAAGCTCCACCACATAGGATACAAATCCCTCCACATAGACAAAGTCCCTTGCCAGGTGTCGTAAAATAGTGTTTAATAAAGGTGTACAAGAAGTGATCACAATTTTGTATGAAAAACAAGGAGAGAAATTTATGAAAGTAGAACTACAGATTAGTGAAACTTACGAAGAGGAAAAGCTGATTGTTCAAGCACCTCAGCCGACAGATAAAGTCCAGAAAGTCATCGAGTTCGCAGAAAATCTTGACCAAAAAGAAACAATCAAAGGAAAGATTGATGATCAAGTCTATCTAGTTAAGGTTGGTAAGATACAACGCTTCTATATCGAGAATCGGAAGGTTCTAGCAGAAACGGCGAGTCAGACCTACAGCATTGATTTGCGACTCTATCAGGTTCTTGAAATTCTGCCGACCAATTTTATCCAAATTTCCCAATCAGAAATCATCAATATCAACTCCATCTCCCATCTCAAGCTAACTCCCAACGGTCTAGTAGAAATCTTTCTAAAAAACGAAAGTTTCACCTACTCTTCACGCCGTTACCTAAAAACCATCAAGGAGAAATTAGAACTATGAAAAAACAAGTATTTCACGATGCAGCTGCCGGTGTTCTTATCGGCCTCATCCTCTCTATCATCTTTTCACTCATTTATGCACCAAATACCTACGCACCACTAAGTTCCGACTCTCTCATCGGTCAAGTAATGACCCAACATCAGGTTCACGGTGCCCTGGTCTTGCTCTACTGCACACTGATCTGGGCAGCTATCGGTATTCTCTTTAACTTTGGCAAGCGATTATTCAGCCGTGACTGGAGCTTGCTCCGTGCAACTCTGACCCATTTCTTCCTTATGCTAGTAGGCTTTATCCCATTAGCAACCCTAGCAGGTTGGTTCCCCTTCCACTGGAATTTCTATCTCCAGCTCATTATCGAGTTTGCAATTGTCTACCTCATCATTTGGACTATTTCCTATAAAAGAGCATCAAAAAAAGTAGACCATATCAATCAACTCTTGGAGCATAGAAAGTAAGAGCAATAATCCCACTCGCAAATGCATGAGTGGGATTATTTTTATAGTTTTTGTTTTAACTCAACCAATACATTCATAGCCTGCATAGGTGTCATGTTATAAACATCTAGTTTAGACAATTCTGCTAAGATAGGATGTTCTTCAGTCGTATCAAAGAGTGAAATCTGTTCGGTTACAGCATTTGTTTGTCTCATGGGAGTATGATTTTCTGTTCCTTGATTCTCTAACTGAGTCAAAATCTTATCCGCCCTTGCTAAAAGGTCTGCTGGCAAACCAGCAATCTTGGCAACATGAATACCATAGGATTTATCAGCTGGACCTGGTTCAATCTTGTGAAGGAAGGTAACCTGCCCATTCTGCTCTAAGGTTGCTACGTGGACATTGACCAAGTGTTGTAAACTAGACTCCAGACTAGTCAACTCATGGTAGTGGGTCGCAAAGAGGGTTTTGGCTCCGATATGCTCATGGATGTATTCGATGATGGACTGAGCAAGAGCCATACCATCATAAGTTGCAGTTCCCCGTCCCAATTCATCAAAGAGAATGAGAGAGTTCTTGGTCGCATGCGAAATAGCATTGTTGGCCTCCATCATCTCCACCATGAATGTTGATTGACCTGAAACCAAGTCATCTGCTGCTCCGATACGGGTAAAGATTGCATCAAAAATCGGTAAATGGGCGCTCTCAGCAGGAACATAGGAACCCATCTGGGCCATAATCGCCGTCATGGCTAACTGACGCATGTAGGTTGACTTCCCGCTCATGTTGGGCCCTGTAATCAGTTGAATACTGGTATCTTCTGCCATCTGAATCGTATTGGGAATATAGGTCTGAGCCCCCATGACCTTTTCAACGACAGCATGACGCCCTTTCTGGATATCAATCCGCGAATCATCTCCGAATTCAGGTCGAATCAAATGCTGGGTTTCAGCCACAACTGCTAGACTCTGTAAGACATCAACTGTCGCAATTCCTTGGGCTAGAGCTTGTAAACGTTGGATGTACTTACTGACCTCTTCACGAATACGCATAAAGATTTCGTACTCTAGGTTAGCTGACTTCTCACGCGCCTCCAGCATATCTCCCTCGATACGGGCTAATTCTTCGGTTCCAAAGCGTTCCGAGTTTTTCAGCGTCGCCTTGCGGAAAAAGTGAGCGGGCACATTTCCCAGTTGAGAATTGGTCACATGGAAATAGTAGCCATCCTTTTTATTGTAGTCAATCTTGAGCGTGCTGATGCCAGAGTTTTCTCGCTCCTTTGATTCAATTTCAGCAATCCAGCCAGTCCCTTCTCTGAGAACGCGACGGTACTTGTCTAAAGTCTCATCAAATCCAGTGCGGATAATGCCACCTTCTGTAATCACATGAGGAGCTTCAGGAGCAATCGCTGCGCTAATCAAACTCTCCAGCTCAGGGATTTCATCCAGTTGTTCTATAAGATAAGCTAGAGCAGGTTGCTCCATGCCTTCTAAAATCGCACGAATCCGTGGCACACTAGACAAGGTGGTCGCCAACTGCAGGAGGTCCTTGGGATTGGTTTTGCCAAAAGAAACCCGACTAGCCAAACGTTCGATGTCATAAACACCCTTGAGACTGTCTGTCAAATCACTACGCTCAAAGAAATGGTCGAGAAAGACCTGCACCACTTCTTGTCGTTGGACGATTCGTTCCTTATCAATCAGGGGGCGATGAATCCAAGACCGCAAGAGCCGCATACCCATAGCTGTTTTGGTTTCATCCAAAAGCCAGAAAAGACTGCCTTGCTTCTTGCCTGACCGAGCATTCTCAACCAAATCCAGACTAGCCTTGGTCGCATAATCCATCTGCAAGAAATCCTTGATTTCATAGCGGATAACAGGTTTGAGGTGGTTCAATTCCCTCATCTGGGTTCGATGGACATACTGGAGCAACTTACTAGATGCCGCTTGCTCCACAGCTGCTAATCGTGAATCCAGTAAATGAAGGTCTTCAAAGCCTTCTTTTTCATAGGAAAGTACCAGATTCATCTGACGACTAAGGATTTGTTCCTCTTCCTCAGACAAGTCATAGCCCAGCACCACTTCTCGCGCCTTGAGATTACGGATTTCCCCACAAACCAGCGTGAAATCCAAAAGACCTGTCACATAAAAGTCACCCGTCACCAGGTCCATATAAGCGAGGCCAAATTGATTGCCAGCACGGTCTATGGCAACCAAAAAATTATTCTGACTATCCGGCTTACTACTATCGACCACTGTCCCAGGTGTAATGACCTGAACAACCTCTCGTTTCACAACCCCAACTGCTTGTTTAGGATCTTCCATCTGCTCTGCGATAGCTACCTTATAGCCCTGCTCAATCAAGACATCGATGTACTGTTGAGCAGAATGATAGGGGACACCCGCCATAGGAATCGGATTGTCGGCATTCTTGTTGCGACTCGTTAAGGAAATCTCCAGAATCTGCGCAGCATTGACCGCATCCTCATAAAATAATTCATAAAAATCACCCATCCGAAAGAGCAAAAAAGCATCTGGATATTGCTTTTTAATATCCACATACTGTTGCATGCCGGGTGATAGCTTTTCTGTCGTCATTGTACATCTCTCCTTGTCAAAAATAAGTCTTGAGAGCAACTCCCAAGACCTTACTTATCTTTCATCAAATCTAGCAAACGATCTTCCATGAGTTTGGCAACGTGCTGGTCTCGACAAATGACCAATAAGGTATTGGCACCAGCAACTGTTCCTAAAATCCATTCATCCTTGTTTGCATCTACAATATTTGCCAAAACAGAGGCTTCTCCTAATTTGGTATGAAGTACCAAGGTAAACTCTGCTCTTGCAACACCTTCTAAATGATGAGACAAAAATTCCACCAAATCAATCTTTTCTGTCTCATTTGCTAGTACATAATACACCATATCATTTTTCTTGACCTTGGTCAAGCCGATTTCGCGCAAATCACGAGACAAGGTTGTCTGCGTCACAAAGACATTGTGTGCCTCCAACCGATCTTGAATTTCTTTTTGTGTACTTAATTTCTCCTCAGTAATCATTTTTTTTATCAACTGATGACGATCTCTTTTTCTCATAAAATCCTCTTATATGCATATTTATAACTAATTTTATAACTATATTATACCAAAAAAACAGGAGATTTCAAAAATTTTTTCTTCTTTCTTTAAAATTGTGATAAAATAGTAGAAAAGTCCAAAAAGGAGCTCTTAATGAATACAAAAGAATTGATTGCTAGCGAGTTGGCTAGCGTCATTGATAGCCTGGACCAAGAGGCTATTTTAAATTTACTAGAAACCCCTAAAAACTCAGAAATGGGAGACATCGCTTTCCCTGCTTTTTCTCTTGCAAAAGTCGAACGTAAGGCACCTCAAATGATTGCGGCTGAACTAGCTGAAAAAATTAATAGCCAAGCCTTTGAAAAGGTTGTTGCAACGGGACCTTACGTCAACTTTTTCCTTGATAAATCTGCCATTTCTGCTCAAGTATTGCAAGCTGTTATCACTGAAAAAGAACACTATGCTGACCAACATATTGGTAAACAAGAAAATGTTGTTATCGATATGTCTAGTCCCAATATCGCTAAACCATTCTCTATTGGTCACCTACGTTCAACTGTTATCGGAGATAGCTTGTCACATATTTTCCAAAAAATCGGTTATCAAACGGTCAAGGTCAATCATTTGGGAGACTGGGGTAAGCAGTTTGGGATGCTGATTGTTGCCTACAAAAAATGGGGCGACGAAGAAGCTGTAAAAGCTCATCCAATCGATGAACTCCTTAAACTCTACGTCCGCATCAATGCTGAGGCTGAAAATGACCCTAGCTTGGATGAAGAAGCACGCGAATGGTTCCGTAAACTTGAAAATGGAGACGAGGAAGCTCTCGCACTTTGGCAATGGTTCCGTGATGAAAGTTTGGTGGAATTTAACCGCCTTTACAATGAACTGAAGGTTGAATTTGACAGCTACAACGGAGAAGCCTTCTACAATGATAAAATGGATGCAGTTGTAGACATTCTTTCTAAAAAAGGACTTCTTGTTGAATCAGAAGGTGCCCAAGTTGTGAATCTTGAGAAATATGGAATTGAACATCCAGCCCTCATCAAGAAATCTGATGGAGCAACTCTCTATATCACACGTGACTTGGCTGCAGCCCTTTACCGTAAAAATGAATACCAATTTGCCAAATCTATCTATGTCGTTGGCCAAGAACAATCTGCCCACTTTAAACAACTCAAAGCCGTCTTGCAAGAAATGGGCTACGACTGGAGTAACGATATTACTCACGTTCCTTTTGGTCTGGTTACAAAAGAAGGAAAAAAACTCTCTACTCGTAAAGGGAATGTCATCTTGCTAGAGCCTACTGTTGCAGAGGCTGTTAGTCGCGCCAAGGCCCAAATCGAGGCTAAAAATCCTGAATTGGAAAACAAAGACCAGGTAGCGCATGCTGTTGGAGTCGGAGCCATTAAATTCTATGACCTCAAGACCGACCGTACAAATGGGTATGATTTCGATCTAGAAGCTATGGTATCCTTCGAGGGGGAAACTGGACCTTACGTTCAATATGCTTACGCTCGTATCCAATCTATCTTACGCAAAGCAGATTTCAAACCAGAAACAGCTAGCAACTATAGCTTGAATGATGCTGAAAGCTGGGAAATCATCAAACTCATCCAAGACTTCCCACGTATTATCAACCGTGCTGCGGATAACTTTGAGCCTTCTATCATTGCTAAATTTGCAATTAGCCTGGCTCAAGCCTTTAACAAATACTATGCACATACGCGCATCTTGGATGAAAGCTCAGAACGCGACAGCCGTCTAGCCCTTAGCTATGCAACCGCAGTCGTTCTCAAAGAAGCCCTTCGCTTGCTTGGAGTAGATGCGCCAGAGAAGATGTAAATCGCCAAAGTTACTTGATTGCGGAGCAATCTAAGTAACTAACGCCAAATCCTATAAGGGATTTGGCTAGGCGCTTCACTAGTCTTTCGATAGAAATATTATCGATTTCTACCGAAAGACGTCGTAATCTTCAAGTTACTTGATTGTAAAGCAGTCTAAGTAACTAAGACCAAAGCCTATACGGATTTTGGTTTAGAGGTCTATCAAAAATCTTATCAAGTTTTTGCTAGCTTGTTCTGCTATTTTAGATCCACTAAATCGATTTATTCACTACTACTTCTTTATCATACAGGGAGATATCCTATGAGCCAATATGCTTATATCCTCGTTGTGATTAGCTTGGTTTTCCTTTTTCTGCTTAATAAGTACGAGAAAGAGAGACTGCAAAAACTCTACCAAGAACAACTTTTAAAGGATGAAACATTTAGGACTGATATCAAAGAGAAAATTCAAACGACTGAAAACATCAATGATGTCATTGCGTATATCAATAAAACTTACCATCTGGGAATGTTGCTATCAAAAGACATTACAGATCAATTGAAATAATCAAAAACCGAGAAGAAAGCTTCTCGGTTTTTTAGGGCAGGTTTTTTATCTTACAACCATATCAAGTAACATTTATATAAAAGTTTATCGGTAATTTTTATCCCTACTATAAAGGAGTGTATAATAACTTCTTTCTTCTAATGATTGAAAGATTGGTTTCAGCTTAACTTTCCAACTCATACAAATCCGCAATAATTGCAGCCACATGCTTGATATCTTCCAGCATACCTCGCATTTCAAAGTCAGCCAATACAGGAAAATTAAAACGTTGACTGTATTGCTTAGCTGTCAGGCAGTATTGGTTATTAAAGTTACGATTTCCTGAACCAACCACACCAAAACACTTACTAGCATTGTCACCATAGGCGATAAAATCCCCCACTGGTGTCGTCAAAATCTCAACATCTCCGTTATCAACGCCATTCCCACCTTCTAGGTAGGTCGGCAAAAAAGCAACATAGGGATGGTCCATTTCATAGAAATCTTGGCCTTCCTTGACCAAATCCTTGATATGAATCTTTTGAACCTCAATTCCCTCGTACTGGGACAAGAGATAATCTTTCAAGCGCGTCACAAAACTCTCAGTGTTTCCACTCAAACTGATATAAACTAAAGAAATTGTCTTCATATGTACCTCCATGATTTTATCTATAATCGAAAAACAACTACCAAGATTGTATCTTGATAGTTATTTTTTGTCAATACTTAGGCAAGTTCTTCTGTTTCCTCTTCTTCTGCCAAGGCTTTCTGTTGACGCCACATCTTATAGAAGACAAGGGCTAGGAAAAGAACATTGATGACAATATAGAAAATGCTAACAGCTTTTGAACCAATACTCATTGTCAAACGCATGGTCTCATCTTTAACCAACTGGACAGCGTCTTGCAAAGCCACATAGCTATAAATTGAACCAATAATAGCTAACAAAACATAGCCAACATAAGTATAATTTGCATATTGCAAATTTTTACGAACAAGGAACACAATCGCTACTACCACTAAAATAGCAGACAGCACAATCAAGGCAACATTAAAAATAGAATGAGATGCTTCTGCTACTCTATAGGTGTAATTAAGCTGGTCTTCTAATTGCTGAGCACTAATCCCTTCAATAGTTTTCTGACTCGCACGAACGGCTTCTTTGCTAGGTAAGGGACTCAAAATTCCAAACAGAGACGTAACTGAAATAAGAGCAGACAAGATTAGCAAGACCCATAGATAAATCGGTTTCTTTTTCATGATATAACCTCCTGATATTATTATTTATATTATAACACCTTTTGTAAGGGAATACAAATCTTATAGTATAGTTTCTACCTGTTTTCTGTAGGCTTTTGGCGATTTTCCGCACAATTTTCGGAACACTTTATAGAAATATCCAACATTACTGTAACCAACAGCATAACAAATATCTTCGATACTGTCACTAGTTGAAAGCAAAAGTTGTTGGGCAGCCTTAATACGTTGTTTATTGAGTAATTCAGCAAAGGTCGAATTGGTTTCTCGCTTAATCAACTGCCCCAGATAGACAGGATTGATAAAGAGATCCTTACTGATATCCTTGAGGGAAAGTTCTTTTTGATAATCACGCCCAATGACTTCTAGCACACTAACCACATTTTCATTCATACGATATTGTCCAAAGAATCGGGTCAGAGTACCTTTAATATAAGAAACCAACTTCTCAAAAGAATTAATCTCATGAATCGTTTTGACCATCTCAGTCATATCATCCGCCTTCAAATTCTCAAATAAATGGAAAATATCCATGACAAACTGTGTAAAAAGTTGTTTGGTGATCGCCACTCTTGGTGTATTCTCTAAAACAACTTTCTCCAGTAGTGTCAGCTCCTCAATGATTTGAGTGATATTCCCCTGGATAATCACGCGATATATTGGTTCATAATAAGTGAATAGACTTTCAGATTTTTCCAAATTTACCGAACCGTAAAAGAGGGCTTTCTCAGCATTCAGCTTCCAGCGTTCAAAGTGTTCTTGATAGGGAGCTTCAAAGGGAGTAACGACTAAACCATCTAGAGGTTGGTCAGAAATGAAAATCTGCCAATCTTGACCCAAGACATAGTAGGGAATGGTGAAGGAGCCTTGTTTTTCCTTAGATAGTCCTATCCACCAATTCTCCTTACCTCCTAGATAACTAACAAATCCAGTCTCGTCTAAATCTTGACTGAGGGTCTGACCTTTCTTCCCTCTCTCTCCAAGCTGACCTGTAATCTTCTCCAGCAGATTTCCCAACTCTACCTTATCTACTGGCTTGACCAAATAGTCCACCACACTAAGGTTCATTGCTCTTTTTACATAATCAAACTCCTGATAACCTGAAAGCAGGATATAGGCGGCATCTGGTAAGATCTCTTTCATTTCCCGAATCATATCAAGCCCTGTTTTGTCGGGCATATTGACATCTGAAATGATGACATCAACGAGATTTTCCTGAACATATTCTAGGGCTTCATCAGCATGACTGGCTGTTGCGACGACCTCCATACCCCACTTATCAAAGGGAATCAAACGTTTCAGACCTTCTGTCACCATGTACTCATCATCTACTAATAATACTTTATACATTTTCTCCCTTTCTACTCATCTTGAATTGTAATACGATACTGAACACCTGCTTGCTCCGCAGACTCTATCGTAATGGCATAGCGGTCCCCAAAATAGAGTACAAAACGCTCATGGACATTGACAATCCCAATAGACTGCTTTTGATCACTGTAACTGACTTGGTGTTCAAAATGTCTCTGACTTAATTTTTCTCGAATATTTGCCAGCTTTTCAGACGACATACCACGACCATTATCTACCACTAAAATTTCCACAAAACCATCTCGTTTAAGAGCTTTAATGCTAATCACATTATCTGTACGTCTGTGGTCAACACCATGCGCAAAATAATTTTCTACCAGCGGTTGCAAGGTAAACTTAGGAATCTTTATATTCTCTAACTCTGGGTCTATCTTGAAACCATAGGCAATGGACTTGGGATAACGAACCATGCAAAGATAACTATATTTACGACAAAATTCTAATTCCTGCTTGAGAAGAGTTTCTCTTTCGTCCGAAATATTGTTACGCAACAGGCTACTGAACTCATAAATGATATCCGCTAACTCATCTTGACTTTGCATGACTGCATACATACGCAAGAACTCCAGCGTATTATACATGAAGTGAGGATTAATCTGAGCCTGTAAGGCTCTCATATTGGCATCTTTTTGACTAAGTTCTAACTGATAAATATCATGGATATTCTTTTCTAATCGATCCAACATATCATTGGTCGTCTCCGCGATTAGAAGCAATTCCTGATCCTTTTCAAGTGTGTCAATACGAAGACCTTCCTCTCCTTGGGCAATAGCTTGGATGGAATCCACCAAATCCACTACCTGCTTTTGATAATTTGAGAAAGTCTTCCTCAAGGTAACATATAGTATGACAATAAAGAGGAAACTCAAACTAACAATTAGAGCCGAACTTCTTAAGGTGCCAAACAGAACAAAGTTCCTAGCAACAGCTACTTGAACTCTGTAGCCATGAGAAGTAATACCTACAAACCAATTTTCTTTATCTGAGGACAATTGTTCCCCAATATGAAACATCTCTGTCTCAAAAGGAGAGGTTACAAATACAGCCATAGGTATATGCCCCCTAGTATTATCAATAGCTCCATTTAAGACATTGGGAGATAAAGAGATATAGACAACTCCCAAATCTTTATCCGAGACAGGATCAGATACAGGAATGGCAAAACTGTTTTCTGCTGGTTTAAAATCCTCAGCTGAGATTTTCTCTCCACCGCGTTTGTCTCTGGCTGACACATAAACTTCTTTATAGTCCTGAAGAGCAATCGCAACTCCAGTAACAAAATCATTCCGAACATAGAGATCATCAATATTTTCATATAAAGACACTGATATATACGGAGAAGCCTTACGTTCTAACTGCCAATAAAAATATTCAGGCGTACTCAGACTAAAATACTTATAAATTCCCTCGATACGAGCCTGATTTTCAACCAAAGCCTGCGCTAGCTGGGCTGACTCCCGATAATAATACTCTACCTCATCGACTGTTCGAGTGGTTACACGCTGGGCTACTCTTTGAGCTTCCTTTTCCCGTGAATCCCAGTCAGCGTAAGAGAGTAAGATTGCAAAACTCGCAATAATAATCATCATAACTGAACTGTAGGTTCTTAGAAGCGTATGTAGCCAAAACTGCTTCATTCTATTTTGTCGCCAATTTTTCATGAATGCTTTCATAGACTGGTTCCAACATATCACTGATAAAGAAATGCCACATCCCAATTCCTACAAAGAAAAGTAGGGCAGGCATATAGTAACCAATTGCCACAAGTAGCACAGTCCCAAGAAAAACCTTAGCCACAGCTGCTAGACTCATAAAAATGCCAATCAAGGATAGTTTGAGACTATTTCGATAAGACAAGTCAAAATAAACTTGTAATTTCAAAGACACTGTATAGGCCAAAAAGATGAGGGGAACTACTAAGACATTCAAAAAGGTCGCAATCAAATGAACGATGGTCTGATGAGGTAATTGAACCAACAGATACAAACCATAGACCAAAACTAGATCTAACCCTAGAAAGCTATAGAAAATCAGGTTGCTTGAGATGAAATTTTGCTTATAAAGAGACCACGCCTCCTTCAAACTGTATTCCCGAAAGCTATAACCATGTTCTGCATACAGGCTCATCAAGGTGGCACTAGCCGGCGCTAGACCAAGGATAATCCCTCCTGCCAATGTTAATAGCCAAAAGAAGGCTGTCGCAATCATCCCTAAAAAGAAACGATTAAAGACAAAGTCTAAAAATCTACCCATGATATCCCCCTAAAAATAACTATAAAACTATTATATCATATTTTAAGCGTTTTCAAAAACTTCTATTTTCCATTTACAATCCCATCAAACCGTGGTACAATGAGAATTGTGAGAAAATTATCAGGAGACAATTCATGAAAAAATCTATCTTAACTACACTGCTTTTTGCAGTTCTTTACTTCCTCTGCATGGGGATTGGTGTCCTTTTGGGCAATCTCTTTGACCAAACTGGAAACATGTTTTATGCGCCTGCCTTTACTGCCCTTGTCGGCGGTAGCGTCTATATGATCCTAGTCGCAAAAATTCCGCGCTTTGGAGCCATTACCACTATCGGCCTTGTCATGGCCTTCTTTTTCTTGGGATCTAAACACGGTGCTGGTGCCTTCCTTCCTGGAATTATCTGTGGCCTCCTAGCAGATGGAATAGCTCATTTAGGAAAATACAAGGACCAAACAAAGAATTTCCTCTCTTTCGTTATTTTCGCCTTTAGCACATCAGGACCAATTCTACTTATGTGGATTACTCCCAAAGCCTATATGGCTACTCTTCTGGCAAGAGGAAAATCCCAAGAATATATTGACCGTATCATGGTCGCGCCAAACCCTGGAACCGTTCTTCTATTTATCGCAAGTATTGTCATCGGAGCCCTAGTGGGTGCCTTGATTGGACAAGCCTTGAGTAAAAAATTGGCACAGAAAATCTGATTACTAAAAAAGAGCCGCACGGCTCTTTTTATTTATGGCTCAATTTCTTAGTCAAGAAGTCTCCCAAGAATTGGATTACAAAAATAATCAAAATGATAATGATGGTTGCCAAGATAGTCACATCGTGATTGTAACGGTTAAATCCATAAGCGATGGCTACGTTACCAATACCGCCGGCTCCAACCGCACCAGCCATAGCTGTTTCCCCAACAAGGGAAATCAAGGTCACAGTCGTCACACGGATCAAATCTGGAAGACCTTCTGATAGGTAAACACCTATGATATCCCAGAATGTCGCTCCGCTAGCTTGAGCTGCCTCAATGACACCGCCATCCAGTTCAGCCAAGACCACCTGCACCTGACGGGCAAAGAAGGCAAAGACTGCAAAAGAAAGTGGGACAAGGGCTGCATTTGGCCCGATACTTGTTTTCACAATCAAGTGAGAAAGGGGAGACAAGATTGCCAAGAGGATGATGAAAGGAACCGCACGGAAAATGGAAGTAATCTTGTCTAAAATCCAGAAGACAACCTTATTTTCCAAAACACCACCTGGCGCTGTTAAGACGAGAAAGAGACCTGCCACTAACCCCAAGAATCCTCCGATGATGAAAGAAAGAACTGTCATATAAAGAGTTAGATAGATGGCTGTTCCCCAGCCTGCTTGACCAGCCCAGCCCATTTTATATACATTTGGTAAATAGGTTTGAATCAATGATTCCATCTTACTGTCCTCCCTTCAATACTTTTAGTTGTACGCCTGCTTGACGAATGGCTTCTTGGGCGCCTGCTAGCGCTGCTTTTTCACCTGACAAGACCACAACCAATTCTCCAACAGGAGTACCATCGAGGATTTCGATATTTCCATAGAGGATATTAGCCGTTACTTGGTAATTCTTGTACAATTCATTCAAAAGTGGCTCGTCTGTTGAAGCCCCTGCATACTTGAGCTGCACCAAAAGGCTGTTTTCAGACAAGTGTTCCACGATTTCTTGTTTCTCGATTTTGACCATGGCTTCGTCAATACCAGTGGCTGTTGAGATAAAGTCTTGCGTCAAAGGTTGTTTAGGATTTGAGAAGATTTCAAGGACGCTACCCTCTTCAATCAAATGCCCATCCTGCATAACTGCCACACGGTTGGCAATATCTTTGACAATCTGCATTTCATGCGTAATTAAGACAACGGTCAATCCTAATTTATGGTTCAAATCTTGCAACAAGGCCAAAATTTGCTTGGTTGTCTTCGGATCAAGGGCAGAAGTCGACTCGTCTGAAATCAAGATTTTTGGATCATTTGCCAAGGCACGCGCAATGGCCACACGCTGTTTTTGCCCTCCAGATAGTTGTGAAGGGTAGTTTTCAGCACGGTCTGCCAAGCCAACCAAGTCCAACAACTTAGCTACTTTAACCTTCTTTTCTTCCTTGCTGAGCCCAGAATGTTTAAGTGCAAAGGCTACATTCTCCTCTGCTGTCTTTTGGCTCATCAGGTTAAAATGCTGGAAAATCATTCCAATATCTTGACGTTTACGACGCAACTGCTCTGCCGTCAAGGTCACCTTACCATCAAAAATCACATCGTCGTCAATGGTAATTTTCCCTGCAGATGGTTTTTGCAAGAGGTTAATCACCCGTACAAGGGTTGATTTCCCTGCTCCAGAATATCCAACAATTCCGTAGATATCCCCTTCTTGGATGTGAATGGTCACATCCTTGACCGCTGTGATGGTTCTCTTCTTTTGATGAAAAGTCACATCGATCTGATCTAACTTGATAATATCTCTACTCATAGCTTCTAATCAGCTCCTCTACTAATTCAATATGGGTGTAGTAATCGGCGATTCGCACGTTCTCATCTCCACCGTGGTCTCGACTGTTGGCATTTCCTAGACCGAAGGCCACCATTGGCACCTCTAGGGCATCAAAGACCGTATGCATAGGCCCGGTACCCGCTGTCGTCGGCAAGACTGAAACGCCCTGTGGATAGAATTTCTTGGCCAACTCAATCACATTGAGAATGGCTGGTGCGCTCATATCGCTTCGATAGCTCATCTCTCCCAAGGTATAGTATAATTCTACCTTATCAAAGCCATTTTTGTCTAGCTGTTTCCGAATTTTTTCCAGAACATCATGCGGTTCTAGGCCAGGAACCAAACGAACTTCTAGCTTAGCGCTGGCTTCTGCTGGCAAAATCGTTTTGACTCCTTGTCCCTGATAACCTGACTGAATCCCTTCGATATTAAGAGCTGGCTCGAAAAAGAATCGTTTTAGAAAGGCTGCACGGTCCTCTTGTAAAAGAGGCAATTCCAAACCATAAATCTGGCTGATTTCCCCTGGATTTCGTTGGGCATAGGTATCCACCAAGGCTAATTCACGTTCATTTGGCTCTTGTACTTCTTCGTACAAACCTTCAACCAAGATACGGCCATCTGCAGCACGAAGAGACTGTAGAGCTTGAAGGAGGTACCAGGGAGCTGACTCCACAACCCCACCATAACTAGAGTGGATATCCACATCAGCACTTTTCACCTTGGCATCAAAGGTCACAATCCCCTTATTTCCACCAGAAATTTCTAGCTGTTCCAAGGCATTTTTGGTTCCTTGTTCCCAGACCAACAAATCTGCACCACGGAGTTTATCCGCATGTTTTTCCAGATACTTATCCAGGTCTGTCGAAGCCGATTCCTCCGCACCCTCCATGATAAAACTAATATTGACAGGCAGATCATCATGATGCTGCATATATTTTCTCAAAGCACTCAAACGAGCTGTGATATGACCCTTGTCGTCATCAACCCCACGCCCATATATGAAGCCATTGCGGACTGAAAGAGTAAAAGGATCTTCTGTCCAGACCTGATCCCCATCAGCTGGCACAGTGTCATAGTGGTTATAGAAAATCAAGGTCTTGGCATCTGGGCGCGAACTCTTGAAATGCGCCATAACAAAGGGCGCCGTATAAGTCTCATCAATCTCCACTTCAGCCCCCACACGCTTGAAAATCTCACCCAGATAGTTGGCAACTTCTTTGAGACCCACCTGTTGGGCAAAGACTGATTTCTTAGAAATCAAGGTACGCAAAACCTCAAAATAATGCTGGGCTACATGATCCTTTTCAAATTTTTCAATCTGTTCTTGTTCGCTAGGAAAAACCATATTCTCTCTACCTTTCTATGAACTACTCTTCCTGACAATCCATGCTCTATACAAAAGCAAGAGGTGGAATT
The DNA here is from genome assembly GCF_026782865.1 of Streptococcus mitis. Lineage (GTDB taxonomy): Bacteria > Bacillota > Bacilli > Lactobacillales > Streptococcaceae > Streptococcus > Streptococcus mitis_CG. The sequence continues at coordinate 143,845 of NZ_JAKUXK010000003.1, read as the reverse complement.
TTCTCTCCCACCTCCCTGTTTCTTATTACCAAACTGGTTGATCCAAACCGTCTGATGTTTCTTCGATAACTTTTTTCACTTCATCTGTATGGTAAGCTGCAACAACTTTCTTGATAGCGTCAGCTTTTGGTGATGTTTCCCAATCTTTCTTCGCAACGATAATGTTGTACCATTGTTTTGAATTTTCATCAGCTTGTTCTTTGAAAAGTGCTTTCTTGTAGTCCAATTTTGCTTCTGTAACGAAGGTATTGTTTACAACAGCAGCGTCAACTGATGACAATGAACGAGCTGTTTGGCTAGCGTCCAATTCAGTGATTTTCAAGTTCTTTGGATTTTCTTTGATGTTAGCAACTGTTGCAAGAGTAGTTCCTGAAACGTCCAATTTAATCAAGCCAGCTGATTGAAGCAAGTAAAGCGCACGGCTTTCGTTTGTAGCGTCATTCGGTACAGAGATTTCTCCGTTTGCTGGGATATCTTCTACTTTAGTGTACTTGTTGTCACTTCCATTCAAACCTGAGTAAAGACGGATTGGAGAGATATAAGTATCTGCAATCGCTACAAGGTCTTTTCCGTTTTCTTTGTTCCAGTTGTTCAAGAAGTTATAGTGTTGGAAAGCGTTCAAATCTACTTCGCCATCAGCAGTTGCCTTGTTTGGTTGTGAGTAGTCTGTGAACTCTGTAAATTCCAAGGTAATGCCGTCTTTTTTAACCAATTCTTGGATTTTGTCCCAACGTTTTTCTTCAGAACCGCTACGGTTAACAGTTGCGATTTTGATAGTTGTTGTACTGTCTGCTTTCTTTTCTGAGTTTCCGCAAGCTGCAAGAGCCAAACCTGCGACTGTAGCAAGGGCTGCTACACCAAGCCATTTTTTGATTTTCATGATTCTTTCTCCTTAAAAATAATACCGTACTAGTATCTCACAATTTGTTTGATTTCACAAATTGTTATTAGATAGTCAGATATATAGTTTAAAACTATATCCCTAAAGACTTAGAAATCACCCATCTGAATCAGAATGGATGACTTCAAATAATTATTTAATATCAGCTTCTGCTGGTAGGTAAGTGTCTCCGAAGAATTGTTTAGACAGTTTTTCAAGAGTTCCGTCTTTGTAGAGTTCTTGGATGCGTTTGTCCACAAATGTTTTCAACTCATCTTGACCTTTGGCAAGAAGTGGGTAAACGTAAGGTTGTTGGTCGCTTGGAAGTTCGATAACTTTCAAGTTGTCCAAACCTTGGTTCTTGATAACTGTTTCAACACCAATCTTATCAAAAATCTTGTAGTCAAACTGGCCATCGCTCAAGCGTCCCATGATTTGTTGGAAGTCTGCTCTAGTATAGTTAAGGACAGTTGGATTATCTGAGTGTTGTTTGTTATAGTCTTCCAACTGTTTAGCAGATGTTGTCCCTTGAACAACTTCTGTTGATTTTCCACCGATATCATCAAGCGATTTGATGCTAGAGTCGTCTTTTTTCACTACAAGAACGTTAGGGTTTTTAGCAGTTGGAGCTGCATAAAGGTATTTTTCTGCACGTTCTTTAGTGTAGCTGATGTTGTTAACGGCCATTTGATAACGGTCAGCGTCAAGTCCTGCAAAGACTCCTGACCACTCTGTCTTCTCAAACTTGACATCATACTTTTCAGAATCTTTAAAGATAGCACGAACTAGTTCAATCTCATAACCAGTCAATTCGCCATTTTCTTCATAGTTGAATGGTTTTGGTGAAGCATTGGTTGCAACGATAATTTCTTTCTTGCTAGCTGCTTCTTCTTTCTTAGCACCACCTGAGCAAGCCGCAAGCACACCTGCAGCAACAAGCCCTAGGGCAGCAAGAGATGAGTATTTAACGATTTTTTTCATGTCATTTCCTCCAAAATAGAATACCTTATTATCTTATCAGAAAAAAAGTAATTATGCCATTATATGATATCTATCTCTGTGATAGATTTTCTTTATAGCCCATTTAAAATAGTAAACGTAGGACGGCAATCAAGACAACTCCAAAGAGAACTGTTCCGACTAAATTACGGTAGCGAAAGGCTACCCAAGCGGTTGGAAAGACTGCCAAGAAGTCTAGCCATTTGATTTGAGGAAGACTGCCAACCTTGCCTGTCACTACACTTGAAAGAATCAAGGCAAAGATAATAGAAACGGGCAAGAACTTCAAAAAACGCTCAACAATCGCAGGCAAGCCCTTATACTTGACCAAGATGAAGGGAATCATACGGGGAATCCATGTCACCAAGCCAGAGAAAATAACTGCTAATAAAAGATACTTACTGACCATCTAAAACCACCCCCATTGTACAACCTAGCAAGGTCGCAAACAGAACAGCTAGTGACTGAGACACCACTGTCAAGAGCAAAAAGAATGACACCGCAACAACTGCTAAGATAACGAGCAGATTGCGGACTGGAATCCGTCTTTGCATAATCTGGAATTGCGAAGCAAAAATTCCGATAAACATCCCAACCAAAGCAAAGTCTAGCCCAAAGATTTCTGGATTTGGTAGCAGACCACCTAGAGCCGTTCCAACCACTGTTCCCACAAACCAAGCCACATAGCTGTTGAGATTGTTTCCGTGCATCCACATCGGATTGACCTTGTCTGTATGGGCCAATTCGCCCATCAAAACGCCGTAGGTCTCATCTGTCAAGAGACTAGACATACCAATATTTTGCCAGAGACTGGTATGACGGAAATAGGTCGATGCGTGTAAGCTCAGCAAAAAGAGACGCAAATTAATCAAAAAGACCGTCATAGCAATAGCTGCCACGGGCGCCTGAACCGCAATCAAGGCCAACATGGCAAACTGGGCGCTCCCAGCATAAACAAAGAGGCTCATCAAGCCCATCTCAACAGGTGTCACATAGGGCGCACCGATAATCCCACAGGCCAGGCCGATACTGACATAACCAAGGGCTGTTGGCATGGCTGCCTGCGCCCCCTCCCAAAATCCTTTTTCTTTCATCTTTCTCCTCATATCGTCTTAATAAATGGGCTGAATCAGTTCCAGCCACAGCATGGACTATTATAACACATTCAGGAAAGAGAAAAAAGTCTGCTGATTGTAATCAGACAGACTCCATTTTATTCTTATTTAATCTTGAAGAATTGAACAATTGCCACAATACCTTGATAAATAAAGACAAAGGCAATGGTGTAACTAATATAGAGACCGGTCATCAATGGGTGTCCCATCATGATTAAACCTGCTACGATTCCTAAAATCCCCATCCAAACTAGAGGGGTACCTACCGATTTATCCGTCTTACGAACCTTGAAACCAACGATAGTTTTTGTAATACCATTTGTCAAGGCCCATAAAGAAATGATAAATGGTACAAATGTTACCATTTCAATAAAGCTACCTGAGAACAAGGTAAGAGCGAGGATGAGGGTAACAATTCCTCCAAATAAATTCCAGCCATGCTTTTCTTCTGATTTGAAGTATTGTACAATCTCAGAAATCCCTTGAACTGCAAATACAAGTGCAAACCAGAAAGTCATGGAAGCCAAGCTAATAAGAGGATGTGCAAACATATTAAAACCTACAAAAACTGCAAAAATACCCGCAATTAGTAACAACCATTTCCAAATTTTCGACATTATTTTTCTCCTTTTTTAGAGGAATCTTCCTCTAGTATTCCATAAATCATCATATCCAAAACCTGTGATAATTGATGTTCATATCCTGAAACCAAGTCAGGCAAACTGCTATCTGACGAAACAGTTAAATAATAGGAACGAAACATATCCTGAATCAATCGCAGATAGTCCATAGCTCGTTTCTCATCAATATGCTCTTTCAGTTTGGATTCTGATATAAGTTTTTGACAAACTTGTTCATTCAAGTCCAAAAAGATAGCTTTCTGTGGTGCAATGTCTGCTTCCAATTCTTCTGGTGTCGCAATCATTGCCTCAAAGAAAATGTGGCTATGTTCTGGGTATTGCTGATAAAATTGGTGACGTCTTTCCATATAATCAGCTAAGGAGGGCACTTGACCTTCCACCCCCAGAAACACTGCCAAAGCTTTCTCAAAACTCTCCTGAAAACAAGTTAGATAGAGGTCTGATTTCCCTGAAAAATTATGATACAAAACTCCTTTGGAAATACCATCCACTTTACAAAGTTCATTGATGACAAAACCTTGATAGCCTTTTGTAGCAAATTCAAACAAAGCAGCGGTAATGATTTTCTCTCTTCGTAGTCTTGTTTTTTCTTCTTTTCTCATGTATTTATCTCTACATTTTTTAATTATAAACCGATTGGTCTGAAATGTCAAGCAACTTTCTCAAAAATTTAACAGTCTGCTGATTGTAGCCATCATAAACAGACTGGAATCCAGTCTCAAACATATAATATACACATTCTTCGCTAAATGTTTTCACGGATATTCAAGAGTATGATAAAGGCAGCTAGAAGAAATAGCAATAAAACAAAGCTAACTGCCAGAGTTCCAAAGCTAGTAGCAATGGTTACCAAAGCTATTGTAAATAAGCTAGGTAAAACAACTGTAATGGCACCGATAGAGGATTGAACTGCTCCCATTGACTCCTCAGGTATTTGTTTAAAAATGAGTTCCTGTAATCGAGGAGAGAGGATACCTGCGAAAAAGGCATCCAAGGCACTAAAGATAAGAATCCAGTCAAAACGAACTGCCACAAAGCCAACTAAAAGGAGTAATTGGATAATAAGCGAGGCATATAGGGCTAGTTTTATGGAGATTGTATTCTTCAGATAGCCACTCACAAGGCTTCCGACAATAAGGGCTGACAATTCAAGGGTGGATAACAAGGCAAGAGATTGACCTGTTTGTAAATTCAAAAAGGGCTGATTCCTCAAAAACAGAGTAGAAACAGGAACTGTAACATTTATCACTGCTTGACTAATAGAGATAATAAACAAAACCAAGAGCACCTTATTCATATTCCATATCAATTTTGATGATTGGAGCAGATGCTGGCAAAAGGATTTTACAGAGAGTCCTTCTTGATAGCTAATCGTTTTTTCTACTTTCAAGAGGTCTGTTTTTATGAAAAGAATACCTAAAAATGCGATTAAAAAGGTCAGAGCATTCAGTAAGGAAATAGACTGGATAGATAGAATACCTAGTAAGACTCCTCCTAGAATATTACTGATTGTTTTCACTAAACTAACAGTTGACTGTTTAAATCCAATAGCTTCTGCCAGATGGTCTTGCCCAATAATTCTAATGAAAATCGGAGTGAGCATGGCGCCTGAAAAATAACTCAATGTGTCAGATAAGAGGTTAATCAGACAAATAAATGCTACTAATAACAAGGAAAAGGACTGCCCTGAAAGTGATAAAGAAACGATAGAGTAAAGCAAAAATTTTGCAAAACTAATCATTGTATATTTTAGGACACGATGATGTTGAAAATCCGCCAAAACTCCCAGAAAGATTTGCAGAACTTGAGGAAGGGTTTCTGAAATCGTGATCAGTAAAATCGCCAAAGGGGCAAAAGATGCATCTGCCACATAATTCAAAAAGGCCAGATAAAAAATCGTATCCCCAACCGTTGAAATCCACTGGTTGATGGTTAATTGCCTAAAATTTCTATTTTGAAGAAATACTTTCATCACAACTCCTTTTAAAGTTCCAGTGTATAGAAAACAAGACTTGGTTTAATATTGAACTCCAAGCCTTGCTCATATTCAGATTCATCCATTATATGATGTTCATGCCGTATTTTATAATAAATCATATCTTAAAAATACCAGACCACACTATTCCCTGCTTGTATTTAGCTTCTTTCTTTTGGACAAATTTTGCTAAATCCAACAACTCTGTCGGCGGTTCACCTTTAAAGCTCAACAATTCTTTAGAGACGGCAAAAGAAAGACGTACAGCTAACAAATCTTCATTAGTACTAGAGAACTGTTTTGCTGTTTCCAGCAATTGCTTCCTAAATTCTTCCGTCAAGCTAATTTCTTTATTATTGTATAGGGAATGAATTAACATTTGTAACTGACTTTGTTTTTCCATCGTTTACCTCATTTTATCTAGGACGCCAAGTTTCACTTTTAGTCCAGCCATTTACAGTATGCTCATAATTAAACATATACTGTACGAATTCCCATCTATAAACCACTTCTGCGACTTAGGATCTGCTTGAAGTGCTTTACAAGGATAGTATAACACGAAAATTAGCTTATTTTAGAAAATCGCATATTTGATATTTTTTCTTATAGAAATTTCAGATTTGCAATTGTTGACTACTCAATAAGTTCTTTGTATTGCTTCAAACGCAATTCGAAGAGGGCTAGCAATTGTGGATTTTCTAATACTTGCAGAGATTGGATAAATCTTTCAATCTCTTTTTGATTGCTTCCTTTGGTTTGAAGGAAAATCTTCATTTTCTTTAAAAACTGCCACAATACTTTTTCAAAAACATCGTATGGACGAAGCATGCTCTCTAGCTCAGCTTCAAAAATTGGGATATAAGAGAAAAGTTTACGCTCCATGAGTTCTGATATAATATTCAGAAATCCACTTTTCATATACAATCGATTATGTACCAACTCTTTAAATTCCCTAGATTTCTCAATTAAAGCGGTCGATAAAAATATCAAATCTTGATTGCTCAAGAAGGGCATGGTATTGCAAAAGAGATAGAGTTCAAACCAGGTCCAAGACTCAATAGCATAGAGATAGATAGTCAAAAACTCGCTATCTTCTTTTACTAATGGATAGTTCTTATTTAAGGAATGGAGTGCGTTTTTAATTACAATGGCATTCAAACGACGATAGGTCTCTGCCATCTGTTCTTGCTCGACTTCCTCCAACAGTTGCTCTAAGCCAGCGATATCTTGGTGGGCAAAGCGATCCACAACCTTTCTACCAATCTGCATATGTAGGGATTCTTGATAATTGTTTAGCTTATGACCAAACTCATCAAAATTCATATTGATCCCTTGGATGGCTAGGATCAACTTATCCGCAGATAGCATAGACTGCCCTAGTTCAAACTTGGACAACTGAGAGGCTGTTAGACCAGCACAAGCCACATCTGACTGCTTGAGCTTTCTCGCCAAACGTAATTCCTTGTAAAATTCTCCCAACTCCATTCTCTCAATCATCTCACCACCTCCTATTTTTTATATAGTATATCATTATTCACAATTATTTGTCAAAATATTCTGACATTTAAGAGAGCAAAAAAGCCAGCCCTAAGCTGACTCTTTATTCCATGGTATCAAAAGCGAGACTTGGTTTGGCATTGAGGTCCAAGCTTGCAAAGTTTTCTTTGTTCCATTCGCTGACGCTGGCATAGGCAATCATACCTGCATTGTCTCCGCAGAGGCGCAGAGGTGGAATGATGACCTTGACATCTGTGATTTCAGTTGCTAGGCGTTCTCTGAGACCTTTATTGGCTGCCACACCACCTGCCACGACTAGAGTTTTAACAGGGTATTTCTCCAAAGCCTTCTTAGTTTTTGCCATGAGAATATCCAGGACAGCTGCTTGGAAGGATGCACACAAGTCCTCTGTAGACAGACTTTCTCCCTTTTGCTCGGCATTATGGTGAAGATTGATAAAGGCAGATTTCAAACCTGAGAATGAAAACTCCAGATTATCTTCCTTAATCATGGCACGAGGAAAGTCATAAATATCCTGCCCCTGATGAGCCAGCTCGTCAATCTCACGACCGGCAGGATAGGTCAAGCCCATGACACGGCCGACCTTATCATAGGCCTCACCAACCGCGTCATCTCGCGTTTCCCCAACAATCTTGTAGTCACCAGCCTCCGAAACATAAACCAACTCTGTGTGTCCACCGCTGACCAAGAGGGCTAGCAAGGGAAACTCCAAAGGCTCCACGCTCTGAGCTGCCATAAGGTGACCAGCCATGTGGTTAACGGGAATCAGCGGAAGTCCATGTGCCCAAGCAAAGGCCTTAGCAGCTGATAAACCAACTAGTAAAGCTCCCACCAAGCCAGGTCCATAGGTAACCGCCACAGCTGTTACATCGTCTTCGGTAATCCCTGCTTCTGCCAACGCCTCCTCGATGCAGGCTGTAATGACCTCGACATGGTGACGACTGGCTACTTCTGGCACTACGCCCCCAAAACGTTTGTGGCTCTCAATTTGACTAGCAATGACATTAGACAAGAGCTCATCGTCGTTTTTCAAGACGGCGACACTGGTCTCATCACAGGATGTCTCAAATGCTAAAATATATCTATCCTTCATCTATTTCTCTCTTCATGATAATGGCATCCTCGACTGGGTCATGGTAGTAGGCCTTTCGCTCAGCGATGACTGCCATCTTTTCTTTCTTGTAAAATGCTTGTGCTCGGTGATTTGACTTTCTGACTTCGAGGAAAATCTCCTTGTCTGTCGGCAATTGAGCAAACAAGGCTGATGCAATTCCCTGACCCTGATAGGTTTGTTTGACAGCGATTTGCAGGACTTCTGCCTCAAAAAGATTCTCCTGCACAGCTAGAAAGCCAATCACTTCTTCCCCATCATAAGCTAGAGCATACCAAGTCTGGTCTTGGGACAGGTCTGCTTGGATTTGTTCCAGCGTCCAAGGACTGACTGGGTAAACAGCTATCATAACAGCGTAGATGGCTTGAGCCAGATCAGGTTGCTGGTGAGTTCGTTTGATTTCTATCATAGGCGTTTAATGTAGGACTTACCAGACTCGGTATGGTTCTTGAGCCAGTTTTCCTCAGCCTCAACACGCTTGAGGTAGTTCGGCACAAAATCATGCAAGGAGTCTGCTTCCTTGTCCCAAGCCAAAAGAGCAAGATTGGCTGCATTAGGCAAGGTTTCTTTGTAATTAGTCCTTGGCAAGTGTTCTTGAATCTGCTCCACAAAGGGGGCAACTTCTCCGACAAAGGTTACCTGACTAGCACCCTTAACTTTCTCTAACACCTCTTCAAAAGATAGGTGCGCTTCTGGCATGACAGGTTTGGCATTTTCATAAAATCCTGCATAAACATTGTTGCGACGCGCATCCATCAAGGGAACGAACAAGCCTTCTTGTTGGTAGGGCACCAGAGCCAAGAGGCTAGACATACCAACTAACTCAATGTTCAGGGTATGAGCCAAAGTCTTGGCAGTTGCTACCGCGATTCGCAAACCTGTGTAGCTACCTGGCCCTTCCGCCACCACGATTCGGTCCAAATCCTTGGGTGTCCAATCCAAACTTGCCATCAAAAAATCGATGGCAGGCATAAGGGTAATACTGTGATTTTTCTTAATATTAATCGTCGTCTCGGCAAGAACCTGCTTGTCCTCTAAAATAGCGAGAGAAAGAGCCTTGCTGGACGTATCAAAAGCTAATACTTTCATAACACATTCCTATCTTTTTGTCTGCTTACTATTATACTACAAAAGCTGGCACATGGGAATTTTCTTTGCCCCCAAACAAAAATGCCTATACTTAGCTAAAAAATAATTTAAAAAATGCTCACTTTTCCTTTTCTTTTCCGAATATAAAAGTGAACAAGAAAAAAGGAGGAAAGTTCAATGACAAATTTTGACGTTCTTGACAATCAATTTTTATCCTTATCTGAAAATGAATTATCAGATATTGATGGCGGTCTCGCTCCCTTGGTTATCTTTGGAGTAGCAGTATCTTGGAAAGCTATTGCAGGTGGAACAGCACTTATAGGTTCTGGTTTGGCAGCTGGTTATTTTTTAGGAGGAGATTAATATGATGAAAGATTTGAACAACTATTGTGAAATTTCTAATAAGGAATTGCAAGAAATAAAGGGTGGTTTTGGTGTAGGTGTTGGTATCGCTTTATTTATGGCAGGTTATACCATTGGAAAAGACCTTCGTAAAAAGTTTGGTAAGTCATGCTAGATAAAAAACACATTTTTAGAAGGATAAATTTTATTATCTTTATCTCTTATAGTTTGCTCAGCATTCTCAATGATTTAAACATTACTACTATCCCTTTACCAATCGATTTATCTGTTTGTATTGTTTTGTTTTTAGTCTTCAACTCTATTTTTGAGCAGAAGAATCATTAATATAAAGCTAATAAGCTCTGAAAATTCCATTGTCATGTCATTTTAGAAAAATGCAAAGACCACCTCATCTTGATAGATGGGGTGGAATTTTCTTTGCCCCCAAACAAAAATACCCCAGCAGAGCAGGGCATCTAAGCATTTAATCCAAAGTAAAATATAAACCAAACTACATAGGTTACGAGGAGGAGAAAAAGCGAGTAGAGAGTCACAAAGGTAATTTTCCACAAGAACTTGGTTTGTCGTTGTTCCAGTTTGGCAAATAGAAGATTCCCTCCATAAACGCAAGCAACAAAAACAATAAAAGCTACTAAGCGAGCTCCGATAGCAAAAGCAAATAAATTATACATAGGGCAACCTCCTTGACTTAAAAACTATAGGGAATTGTGACAAATGATAAATTCCACTTCCATTATCAAAATAACATATTTTCTTTATTTTTGCAAACGCTTACCAACGAGTAACCCTATGACTTTCTCGTTTCCGTCTTTTACTAATTTTTCATTTTGTGGTATAATTGAAATAATTGTAACGAATCAAGGTCAATCTAGACAAAAATGGAATGAAATCAAGCAATTCTCTGCTAAAAGTTTGGAATAAGCTGACCTGTAAATAGAAAGGAACTATATGATTTACAAAGTTTTTTATCAAGAAACAAAAGAACGTAGCCCACGTCGTGAAACAACACGCGCACTTTACCTAGACATCGATGCCAGCTCAGAACTTGAGGGCCGTATCGCTGCTCGCCAACTTGTCGAAGAAAATCGCCCAGAGTACAATATCGAGTATATCGAACTCTTGTCTGACAAATTGCTAGATTACGAAAAAGAAACTGGCGCCTTCGAAATTACGGAGTTCTAATATGACCTATACTCTTAAACCTGAAGAAGTTGGCGTTTTTGCCATCGGTGGTCTGGGAGAGATCGGGAAAAACACTTACGGAATTGAATACCAAGATGAGATTATCATCGTCGATGCTGGGATTAAATTCCCAGAAGATGACTTGCTTGGTATCGACTATGTCATTCCTGACTACTCTTACATCGTGGACAATATCGACCGCGTCAAGGCTGTTTTGATTACCCACGGACACGAGGACCACATTGGTGGGATTCCCTTTCTGCTCAAGCAAGCAAATGTCCCTATCTATGCTGGACCGCTTGCCTTGGCTTTGATCCGTGGGAAACTCGAAGAACACGGCCTCTTGCGCAACGCCAAACTTTACGAAATCAACCACAATACTGAGTTGACCTTTAAAAATCTCAAGGCAACTTTCTTTAGAACGACTCACTCTATTCCAGAACCTTTGGGGATTGTCATTCATACTCCTCAAGGGAAAATTGTCTGTACGGGTGACTTCAAGTTTGACTTAACACCAGTTGGTGAACCAGCAGATTTGCACCGTATGGCAGCTCTTGGTGAAGACGGTGTACTCTGTCTCCTGTCTGACTCGACAAATGCAGAAATTCCAACCTTTACCAACTCTGAAAAAGTCGTTGGCCAGTCCATCATGAAGATTATCCAAGGCATTGAAGGACGTATCATCTTTGCATCCTTTGCCTCAAATATCTTCCGTCTCCAGCAAGCAACAGAAGCTGCTGTTAAGACTGGACGCAAGATTGCGGTCTTTGGTCGCTCTATGGAAAAGGCCATTGTCAACGGAATCGATCTTGGCTACATCAAAGCTCCTAAGGGAACCTTTATCGAGCCAAATGAAATCAAAGACTACCCTGCAGGCGAAGTTCTGATCCTCTGTACAGGTAGTCAGGGTGAACCTATGGCGGCCCTCTCTCGTATCGCCAACGGAACCCACCGTCAGGTGCAACTCCAACCCGGCGATACTGTTATCTTCTCTTCTAGTCCGATCCCTGGAAACACTACTAGCGTCAACAAGCTGATTAACATCATTTCTGAAGCTGGTGTCGAAGTTATCCACGGTAAGGTTAACAATATCCATACATCTGGACACGGTGGCCAGCAAGAGCAAAAACTTATGCTCCGCTTGATTAAGCCAAAATACTTCATGCCTGTTCACGGTGAATACCGCATGCAAAAAGTCCACGCTGGGCTAGCAGTGGATACTGGTGTTGAGAAGGACAATATCTTTATCATGAGCAATGGTGATGTGCTTGCCCTTACTGCTAACTCAGCTCGTATTGCAGGCCATTTCAACGCCCAAGACATCTATGTCGATGGAAATCGTATCGGTGAAATCGGTGCTGCCGTACTCAAAGATCGTCGTGATCTATCTGAAGACGGTGTCGTTCTGGCAGTCGCAACTGTTGACTTCAAGTCTCAAATGATTCTGTCTGGTCCAGACATCCTCAGCCGAGGCTTTGTCTACATGAGAGAATCGGGTGACTTGATTCGCCAAAGCCAGCGTATCCTCTTCAATGCAATTCGTATCGCACTGAAAAACAAGGATGCTAGCGTGCAATCAGTCAATGGTGCCATTGTCAACGCTATTCGCCCCTTCCTTTATGAAAATACAGAACGTGAACCAATTATCATCCCTATGATCCTCACACCAGATGAAGAATAATACTCTTCGAAAATCTCTTCAAACCACGTCAACGTCGCCTTGCCGTATATATGTTACTGACTTCGTCAGTTCTATCTACAACCTCAAAGCAGTGCTTTGAGCAACCTACGGCTAGCTTCCTAGTTTGCTCTTTGATTTTCATTGAGTACAAGTCAACAAAACAGCCCCGTCTTCGGAGCTGTTTTTTCTCTATGCTTTCTTTTTAGATTAAAACTCAATAAAAATCGAAAGCAGACTAGAAGGCTAGGCGAAAGCATAACTTAAGTTAGGTGAGCCGAAGCCGACGACGTATCATTTTGATTTTTGAAGAGTTTTAGAAATACTACGATTTTTACCTTCAAGATACACCATCAAAATAGAAATATCTGCTGGGTTTACTCCCGAAATACGGCTAGCTTGGCCGATGGTTTCTGGATTGATGAGCTTGAACTTCTGACGAGCTTCGGTTGCAATAGAATCAATGTCATCCCAGTCGATATTGGCTGGAATGCGTTTTTCTTCCATGCGTTTCATCTTGGCAACCTGGTCCATGGCCTTGGAAATATAGCCTTCGTACTTGATTTCTGTTTCAATCAATTCGATAATCTTGTCATCCAAGTCCTCTGTAGCTGGTCCGATGAAAGCCACCACATCTTGATAAGAAACTTCTGGACGGCGAAGGAATTCCTTGGCTGTCACTGCATCTGTCAAAGGCTTGAAACCCATCTCCTCAACCTTGGCATTGGTTTCCTTGACTGGCTTAAGTTTTATGCTATCTAGGCGCTTCATCTCATTGTCAAATTGATTTTTCTTGATTTCAAAGCGAGCCCAGCGTTCATCATCCACAAGTCCAATCTCACGTCCCATCTCTGTCAAACGCATATCGGCATTGTCATGGCGGAGAATGAGGCGGTATTCAGCTCGACTGGTCAAAAGGCGATAAGGCTCAATGGTTCCCTTGGTCACCAAGTCATCAATCATGACCCCAATATAACCGTCACTGCGCTTCAAAATCAACTCAGGCTTGCCTTGGATTTTAAGAGCCGCATTGATACCCGCGATAATCCCTTGACCAGCAGCTTCTTCGTAACCTGACGTTCCATTTGTCTGACCAGCAGTGAAAAGTCCGGAGATTTTCTTGGTTTCCAGAGTCGCACGCAACTGGTGAGGCAAGACCATGTCATACTCAATGGCATAACCTGTCCGCATCATCTCTGCATTTTCCAAACCTTTGATAGAATGAACCAAGTCACGCTGGACATCCTCAGGCAGACTGGTTGAAAGTCCTTGAACATAGACTTCCTCAGTATTGCGACCTTCTGGCTCAAGGAAGAGTTGGTGGCGCTCCTTGTCCGCAAAGCGCACAATCTTGTCCTCAATCGACGGACAGTAGCGAGGCCCCACTCCCTTGACTACACCTGTAAACATAGGCGCACGGTGGAGGTTGTTTTGGATAATCTCATGACTGGTACCATTGGTATAGGTCAACCAGCATGGCACTTGGTCTTTGACATAATCCTCATCACGTGAAGTGTATGAGAAATGATTAGGCGCTTCGTCTCCTGGCTGAATCTCGGTCACATCGTAGTTGATAGAAGAAGCCTTGACACGTGGAGGCGTTCCTGTCTTGAAACGACCAATTTCGAGGCCCAGTTCCTTGAGATTGTCAGCAAGGTTAATAGAAGCCAAGCTGTGGTTAGGACCTGATGAATACTTGAGGTCTCCGATGATGATTTCCCCACGTAGTGCAGTCCCTGTCGTCACGATAACAGCCTTGGCAGCATATTCTTGATGGGTCGCTGTACGTACACCGACAACTTTGCCGTCTTCAACCAAAATCTCATCAATCATGGTCTGACGAAGAGTCAGATTTTCTTGATTTTCAACCGTCTTGCGCATTTCCTTAGAGTAAAGCTCCTTGTCAGCCTGCGCACGAAGGGCACGGACAGCTGGCCCCTTCCCTGTATTGAGCATCTTCATCTGGATGTAAGTTTTGTCAATGGTCTTGGCCATCTCGCCACCGAGGGCATCAACTTCACGCACGACAATTCCCTTGGCAGAACCACCGATAGAGGGGTTACAAGGCATGAAAGCCAGCATTTCAATGTTGATAGTCGCAAGCAAGACCTTACAGCCCATACGACTAGCAGCTAGGGATGCTTCTACCCCAGCGTGTCCCGCACCGATTACAATAATATCGTATTCTTCAGTAAAATTATAAGTCATTTCTTAACCTTTCAAAAATTTCTCGTAAATAAGGAACTAACTTCTCCTCCTCTAGAGCTTGAGCCATAGTAACCCATTTAAAGTGCGTATGCTCTTCAGGATCTAATCTGATAATTGGCTTCTCCCCAACCCACTCTGCTTTATAAACTAAGCGAGTAAAGACAGTATCCTTAGAGGTATCCAGTTGACTATCTTCGTGAAGAAGTTTGAGCAAACTGCTATCTAGCCTAACTCCCGCTTCTTCAATACATTCTCTAAGAGCTCCATCTCGCGGAAGTTCACCCTTTTCAACCCCACCACCAGGAATATCCCAGTAAGTTGGATAAACATTGGGTTGTCCTCTTTTAATTTCCGAACGCTGAATGAGCAAATAATCATCACCACTATGAACAAGTACATGGGCAATAAGCTTAACCATTATTTTCTCCCCTATTCCTCAAGATGGATGTGTCTTAGTTGGCCGTCCCAATCTGGCAGGGCTGTTTTCAAAAAGGCTGGAACTAGATTGATACCCTTAAGCTGATCCAAATCAATCCACTCACAAGGCTGCCTTTTCTCATCTTCCTGCATGGTCAATGGGGCATCCTCAAGCAAGTCCACCAGATAATGAAACTCGATGTTGTGCCAATAGACACCATCTTCTTCAAAACGATTTTCAACAACAAAAGCTAGTTGCCCAGCTTGAGCTTCGACACCCAGTTCTTCCCTCACTTCACGGACTACCGCTTCTTCCGTGCTTTCATTGACTTGAATCGCACCGCCAATTGTGTAATACTTGCCATTTTCTTTGGTGACTAGAAGCTTACGATTTTGGACAATCAAAGCTGTCGCCCGAACACCAAAAACCGTATTTCCAACTTTGGTCCGAAAGTCTTGCTGAGTCATTCTTGTCCTTTCCCTTAAACGACATAAAAACAGTCAAAACTCCAAAGAAGTGCAGGACAAAAAAGCCTGCAACATCCATGAGCTTTGACCATCATTTCTATTGCTTTTATTATTGTAGCAAATTGAGAAAATTTGTCAATCTAAATGTACTGACAAACTTGTCCATCGCGGTAAGCATTGTCAATCAAGCCACCACCTAGACACTCTTCACCATCGTAAAAGACAACTGCCTGACCTGGTGTGATGGCGCGTTGCGGTTCTGCAAAGATAACCTCTGCCTTATCTCCTTTGACATGGACGGTCACCTTAGAATCAGGCTGACGGTAACGGAATTTAGCCGTACATTCGAGCGTAAACTCCTCTGGCATGTCACGAGTAAAGTGGACTTGACTAGCCTCTAGGCTGGTTGACATGAGCGAATCATGGTAGAATCCTTGTCCTACATAGAGAATATTCTTGCTCAGGTCTTTTCCGACAACGAACCAAGGTGCATTGTCACCACCGTGTTGCCCACCGATACCGAGACCGCCACGCTGACCAATCGTATAGTACATAAGTCCTGCATGCTCACCCATATCGCGACCATCCACAGTCATCATTCGACCAGGCTGAGCTGGCAGGTAGTTGCTGAGGAAATTTTTAAAGTTCTTTTCTCCGATAAAGCAAATCCCTGTCGAGTCTTTCTTCTTAGCAGTCGCAAGGCCCTCTTCTTCTGCTAGTCTGCGAACTTCAGGCTTTTCCAAATGTCCCAGTGGGAACATGGTTTTTTGAAGTTGTTCTTGCGAAAGTTGGCTGAGGAAATAGGTCTGGTCCTTGCCATTGTCCACGCCACGAAGCATGTGAACTGTACCATCCTCATCACGCGCCACTCTAGCATAATGCCCAGTCGCCACATAGTCTGCCCCCAAGGTCATAGCATAGTCCAAAAAAGCCTTGAACTTGATTTCCTTGTTGCACATAACGTCTGGATTTGGCGTACGTCCTGCACGGTATTCCGCTAGGAAATACTCAAAAACGCGGTCCCAGTACTCTTTTTCAAAATTGACAGAGTAGTAGGGAATGCCGATCTGGTCTGCTACCGCAGCCACATCCTTGTAATCTTCGGTCGCCGTACAGACGCCGTTTTCATCTGTGTCGTCCCAGTTCTTCATGAAGATACCGATCACATCGTAGCCCTCCTCCTTGAGAAGAAGAGCCGTCACCGACGAATCAACACCACCACTCATCCCCACAACAACACGTGTTTTAGAGTTATCACTCATGGTAAGTCTCCCATCTATTCGTTTATTTATACCCTCAAAATTCTATTTACTATGACTTTCAATAGAATTTATTTGAGTATAGTCATTTCGTTTGCTTTTAGTAGTAAAATGGTCTGGGAGACCATTTTAGCCTATCATCTTAAAATGAAAATATGATAGGCAATGAGTCGCAGGCATAACTTGAGTTCGCTCAATCAGTCTGGGAGACTGATTGAGGTTATAAATCAGACAAGCTCAGCTTGCATCTCATTTCGAGTTAACGACGTAATAAAAGATAAACGAAATGACTAGTTCACGATTGAAGGTCGTGTGTGCTTCACGATTGAAGGTCGCTTGAGCAGTATTCATTATAACATGCTTGGTTAGAGAAGACAAGAAAGAGGCTGATAATCTGACATTCTATTTGATAGAAACAGAAATATAATTACAAAAAGGGCAATGAACAGTTAAATCTCGATTCTACTTATAAACTTATTTATAAAATAAGCTAAAAATGATATACTGTAATGAGGAGGAAGTCGTACATGATCCCTTTAAGATACTACCATCCATGTACGTAGTACGATTGTGAAAAACTACAAAGATATTCTAACATCAAAAAATACTATTTTTACTATCATTATTGTTGTAGGTCTTGGACTTTTAATAGGCTTAGTCATTCATCAAGAACATATCCAAGCAGAGATAGGGAACATCGCTCTCAGCAAACAACATAAGAATGGACAAGATGTCGAACAAGTAAAAAATGCTATTAAAAACTTCAATATTGATTCTGAAACGATTATAGAGGATTGGAAAAAAATTCAAGAATTAAAGCCTACCACTGACGAAGGCAAAAAGACATTAACAGAATTTCTTACTTCTACTGCCGATAAAATCACTAATCATTATACTGAAAAAGCTTTAAAATTGGATATAAAGGAATCCGATAGCCAGTTCGAAGATAAACAAACACTTGAAACAGCCATCACTTCCTTACAAAAAATACTAGAAATCATTAAAAGTGTCAATTCCACAAGCGAACAAGCCACTATTGATGAAAAAATAAAACCCATTCAAGAACTGATTTCTAAATTCCAAAAGCAAGTTGAAGTCTTGACCAAAAAAGAAGAACAAAAGTCTAATAAAAAAGAAACAGGAACGACTAGTAGTGAGGGAGAAAGAGAAACACATTCTTCAGAAGGAGGCAGCTACACTCCAACCTATACTGAGTCAAATGGGAACAGATACAGTTCACAAGCACCTGCAAGCGAGCAACCTTCATCTGATAGTGCTAGAAGTGGGGGAAACACTGCTACCAATACACGAGATCAAGCTACTGATACTGCAGGAGCCCAAGGAGATACGAATACCAATAATAATAGTAGTAATAATGCTGAGGTTCGCGATACTAACAGTAATAATCGCACTAATTCAGCTGGAGAAACTCCAGAATCTCGTCAGCCGTAAGCAATCGGCTATCACTACTTTTAATTGTCTTTTATCAAATAAAAGCACACAAAAAGAGCCATCAAAGGCTCTTTTTCTATTTCTTAATACCAGCCGTTGTTAAGCCAGAAGTTTTTAGCAGCAGTCCATGAACCGTAACGTCCTGCAACATAGGCATCTGCCACACGTTCTTGGTTAGCAGCTGAGTAGTCACCGTTCAAGTATGAATCTGTCAATTGGTAACGTCCGATGTATTGGCCGTTTGTAGCTGTGTAGCTACCACCTGATTCTTTTTGTGCAATCCATTCTTTAGCTTCTGCTTCAGAACCGCTTACAGTTGCAGCTGGTGCTGAAGTTTCTGCTACAGCAACAGTTTCTTCTGCTGCAGGTGTGCTTGCAGCTGGTGCTGCTTCTTCTACTACTTCTGTAGTTTCTGCTGCTGGAGCTGAAACAGTTTCATCTTGAGCAGCTGGTGCTGCATAAGTAGTTGGCGCTGGTGTTGCAGCAGGCGCTACAGGGCCATCGATAACCAACTCTTGACCAACATAAATCAAATGAACGTTGTCGATGTGGTTGTTTTCTGCCAATTTCTCAACAGTTGTGTTGTGAGTTTCAGCGATTTCTGAAAGTGTATCACCTTCTTTAACAGTGTAAGTTGATGATTCTTGGGCAGATACAAATGATGGAGCAAATACTGCAAATAAGGCAGCTACTCCTGCAAGAGTTGTTTTAATCTTTTTAGTTGTTGATTTCATATTTGAAAATTCTCCTTCTTTCTATAGTTCTATCATACCCTTTAAATATTACCGTTTCTTGACACTTTTATGTAGAAATATTACAAAATTATTTTTTATTTCCCTAAATAAGCTATTTTTTGTTACAAAAGATGCTTTTTTATGCTATTTGTAGTGTAAAAAGGTTTTCATCCACAATTAAAGCCAAGACCTTCATTCTTTGATATAATAGAGATAAGAATTTTTATAAGGGGAAACTGATGAAATCACTTCGTTTTCAATCTGTCTTTGATATCATCGGACCAGTTATGATTGGCCCATCTAGTAGCCATACTGCTGGTGCTGTTCGTATTGGGAAGATTGTCTCTTCCATTTTTGATGATACTCCGACAGAAGTCGAATTCCAACTTTTTAACTCATTTGCCAAAACCTATCGTGGTCACGGAACAGACCTAGCCCTTGTTGCAGGTATTTTGGGCATGGATACAGATGATCCTGAAATCCCAAACAGTCTGGAGATTGCCCACAAACGTGGTATCAAGATTGTCTGGACCATTCAGAAAGACAGCAATGCCCCTCACCCAAACACCACTAAAATTACCGTCAAAAATGCCCACAAGACCATCAGCGTAACTGGTATTTCTATCGGTGGTGGGAATATTCAGGTCACCGAACTCAATGGTTTTGCCGTCTCTCTCAATATGAATACACCGACTATCATCATCGTTCATCAAGATATTCCAGGTATGATTGCCCTCGTAACAGAGGCACTTTCCCGCTATGGTATCAATATCGCCCAGATGAATGTTACTCGTGAAAAAGCTGGTGAAAAAGCCATTATGATTATCGAAGTTGATAGTCGCAACTGTGATGAGGCTATCGAAGAAATTCGAAAAATCCCTCATCTCCACAATGTCAATTTCTTTAAATAGGAGGAAGCATGTTTTATTCTATCAAAGAATTGGTCGAGCAAGCAGATCTGGACTTTCAAGGAAATGTCGCAGAACTCATGATTACAACAGAGTTTGAATTGACCGGTCGCGAACGTGAAGAAGTCTTCCTTCTCATGGAACGCAATCTGGAAGTCATGAAAGCCTCTGTCCAACTTGGCCTCAATGAAAATAAATCTCGTAGTGGCCTGACAGGTGGAGATGCTGCTAAACTGGATCACTACATCAAAAACGGAAAAACTCTGTCAGATTACACAATTCTCTCTGCTGCCCGAAATGCTATCGCAGTCAATGAACACAATGCCAAAATGGGCTTGGTCTGCGCTACTCCGACCGCAGGAAGTGCTGGCTGTCTCCCTTCCGTTCTCACTGCTGCTATTGAAAAATTAGACCTCAGCCATGAGCAACAACTGGATTTTCTCTTTGCTGCGGGTGCCTTTGGACTAGTCATCGCAAACAACGCCTCTATCTCGGGTGCTGAGGGCGGTTGCCAAGCTGAGGTTGGTTCAGCCTCTGCTATGAGCGCTGCCGCCTTGACTCTAGCTGCAGGCGGAACACCTTATCAGGCCAGCCAGGCTATTGCCTTTGTCATTAAAAACATGCTAGGCCTCATCTGTGACCCTGTTGCAGGTTTGGTCGAAGTTCCCTGCGTCAAACGCAATGCCATGGGAGCTAGCTTTGCCTTCATCGCAGCAGATATGGCCTTGGCAGGTATCGAATCTAAAATCCCTGTGGATGAAGTTATCGATGCCATGTACCAAGTGGGTTCAAGCATGCCAACTGCCTTTCGTGAAACAGCTGAAGGTGGACTTGCTGCTACCCCAACTGGTCGTCGCCTCCAAAAAGAAATTTTCGGAGAATAAGCTTATCAAATAGGAGAAACCATGACCTCTATCTCAGCTATCTTTTTCGATCTGGATGGAACCCTCGTTGACAGTTCTATCGGGATTCACAATGCCTTTACTCATACTTTTAAGGAACTGGGGGTGCCTAGTCCTGATGCCAAAACCATTCGTAGTTTTATGGGACCGCCTCTCGAAAGTAGTTTTGCGACCTGCCTTTCCAAAGAACAAATTTCTGAGGCTGTCCAGATATACCGTTCTTACTACAAGGCAAAAGGCATCTATGAAGCTCAACTCTTTCCCCAGATTGTAGACTTGCTTGAGAAGTTATCGAGCAATTACCCTCTTTATATCACCACGACAAAGAATGCTCCAACCGCTCAAGACATGACTAAAAACTTGGGAATCCATCATTTCTTTGATGGCATTTATGGTTCCAGCCCTGAAGCACCCCATAAGGCCGATGTCATTCGCCAAGCCTTACAGACACATCAACTAGCACCGGAACAAGCCATCATCATCGGAGATACCAAGTTTGATATGCTGGGAGCTCAAGAAACAGGCATTCAGAAATTGGCCGTCACTTGGGGATTTGGAGAACAAGCAGATCTACTAAACTATCAGCCTGATTATATCGCTCACAAACCCATAGAAGTTTTGGAGTATTTTCAATAACATAGACTGGGCGACAACCCCATTTCAGAAGAAAATGGAGCAAGTTTCTACATAACAAAACGCATATTACCAAGGTTCTTCAGAACTGATAATATGCGGTTTTCTTTTTTATTCAACGTGTGCTGAGAGCTTTCTTCTATACTAATAGACGAAAGGGTGTGAAAATGATTTTTAAATGATACTGTGGAACGGAACAGTAGCCCTAGTATTGACTACTGTCGTTTCTATTCATATTGGCTATTCTAGGACTGAGATGAAAAAATCTATAAATGCTCAGAATAAAATTGAACCCGCAAATCTCCCCAAAACAATGGTGAGTCATGTACTTGTATTATTCCGAAAAAATACACCTCTGGTGCAGTGAGACAAATTGGTGTATCTTATAGTGGCTTCGTAGATGAAAGCTATACTCTACTATCACTCTTTGATGATGTAGAACAAATTGAAAAAGATAATAGACTTCAGACAGCTATTGATGTTGTCAGAGAACAGTTTGGTTTTTTAGCCATACAAAAAGGAACCGTCCTAACTGAAGGTTCCAGAAATATTGAACGCAGTAAACTTATCGGTGGTCATTCCGCGGGTGGATTGGAGGGATTAAAATGAAACAAGAAAAAAATACAGTACAATTTTCAGAAATCCGTAGCAAAGGATGTAATGATATTGAAATGCTTGAAAGATTTTTACATGGAATCGTTGAAACAGCAACTTCAAAACTTCGTCAGAGAAAACTCAAAACAACTGAAATATCGATACGACTAGTACATGCTAAATCTGAAAACCGATTACCATTGGAATTTACATTTAGCATTAAGCCAACAAGCTCATCTGTGATAATCTATACTGAGGTAATCAATCGCTTTAAAGAATGTTACACAGGTGGGGGAATTCAAGGTTTTACGATTCAATTTGATAAAAATACCCTTGCCTCTGCATAGAAAGGATTTGATATGATTGACCGTTCATATTTACCATTTCAATCAGCAAGAGAGTACCAGGATACAAAGATGCAAAAATGGATGGGCTTTTTCCTATCTGAACATGCATCAGCACTCTCTGATGATACAAACAAAGTAACGTACATGTCTGACTTATCACTAGAGAAGAAATTATTACTCCTCAGTCAAGTATACGCCGGGCAGCTACGCACACGCATTCAAGTGATTGAAAAAAACAAGCGTGTTTCCTACACTGGAACAATACCAAGTCTGACCAAAGATTTCATTTTGATAAAAACTACAACAGGTCACATCAATTTGAAATTAAAAGACATTATTAGTATTGAACTTGTCGAGGAGGTGCTCTATGAATCAGCTTGAGTTTCAGCGTAATCACCTACAAATGGACTATTATAGCGAGAGCTACCAAGATTTTGAACGTGACTTCTACCGCTACTCTAACATGAATATTCCATTGACCTTCCTAACTGATGATATCCTAAAAACAATGGCGACTTCACGTAAGAATTACTTTGTCCTCAATAAGGAAAAGTCCAGAGATAACCGCGATCACTTCTTCATATTTGAAGTAAGTACCGTAGATGAGAATCCGCTAATCTATCATTATACATATAAGAAAACTACAATATATTTAGCAGAAAAATAGGAGCAGTTCAATTGACTGTTCCTATTTTTAATATTCATAAAATCTAAAGTCTTTATACTCTTTAACAATGGAGTCGCCAACCAGAACAGACTATACTGACCAGCGACTACCTTAAATTTAATGTTTCAGATTTATTTTCTTATCTCTAATTTCATAAACTACATCTGCTACATTTTCGAGTAATCGTTTATCGTGGGTGATAAACACGATAGTTCCGGTGTACTCCTTCATTAGTATTTCCAAAGCCTCTAAACTTGGTATGTCAAGGAAGTTACTGGGTTCATCCATTATTAGGATGTTATATCTACCCATGAGCATTTTAGCAAGCAACAATTTTATAATTTCTCCACCGCTTAAAACAGATAAACTTTTTCCAATATCGTTCTGTTTGAACCCCATAGGTGCTAGCACTGAACGAATTTCTGATATATTGTAGTCACAATCCTTCTGCATAAACTCCATAACATTCTGATTACTGTTGTACTTGTAACCATTCTGTGCAAAGTAACCTATTTTTGCCTTAGGCGAAATAGAAATTCCTTCTTCATGGTTTAAGATCATTTGGATTAAAGTTGTTTTTCCGATTCCATTACCACCAGTTAACGCCACTTTTGCTCCTAACGGAATTTGAAAAGATGCATTTTCAAACAGAGCCTTATCCCCAAATACTTTATTAATTTCTGCACCGACTATAGGGTATGGATTATGGAGCTCCAATGCTTTACTTTGCCTGAAACGAATTCTGCGAATGCCTTCCGGAGCTTCTACTTTTCCTAAGGCCGCAATCCTGTGCTCTAGGGTTTTAGCAGCATTATACATCTTTTTTTCCTTACTTCCTATTGATTTTTGATGAGCTAAACGCCCTCCGTCTTCAGTACTTTTTTTCTTTGAAGAACCTTTTGCCTTCTGTTCTATTTTACGAGCCTGTTTTCGCTTTTCCTCCGCAGCCCTTTCCAATCGGGCACGTTCCGCAATAAATTGTTCGTATTCTGCAGCTTGGCTCTTACGTTCTTCCTCTTTCTGGCGAAGATAATCAGAATAGTTTCCCCAATACTCAGTGATTTTGCCATCTTTCAGTTCCCATATTTTATCTACTATTTCATCAAGAAAATAGCGGTCATGGCTAATAACTAACAGTGCACCTGTAAAATATTTTAGCTGTCCTATTAGAAAATCAATTCCTTCACGGTCTAAATGGCTCGTAGGTTCATCCGCTAAAATACCATGAACCTGTGCCGATAAGGCCTGTGCTATTTTAAGCCTTGTTTCTTCACCACCGCTCATAGTCTGTATATTTAATTGCTCAACACCTAGCTTGCCTACAAGTGCAAAATCTTTTTCCTCCTGCAGAGTTACTTCGTCCAACTGGGGAATATAGGCAAGTTCACCCAGACGATTCATTTTACATCCTGGGGGAGTTAATTCTCCTAAAAGTACCCTGAGTAAAGTGCTTTTTCCAGCACCATTTGCTCCTACTAAACCAAT
Source organism: Streptococcus mitis (assembly GCF_026782865.1). Lineage (GTDB taxonomy): Bacteria > Bacillota > Bacilli > Lactobacillales > Streptococcaceae > Streptococcus > Streptococcus mitis_CG. The sequence continues at coordinate 119,220 of NZ_JAKUXK010000003.1, read as the reverse complement.
ACGGTCATAATCATATACTTCTAATTCATTTATATCTAAAACATCGCGTCCTTTGAATTCCACACGAATGTCTTTTGCTTTTAATATTAATTCCATAACATTTCCTCCTGTCTATAATCGCATGCTTTCATTTGCTTGTATGCAGGGAAAACCCTGCGATTTTAGCAGGAAGAGTTACATGAAAATAAGATACATAAATATTCCTCCAATATTGTTTATTTTAAATCTAATTTTCTAACCTCAGTTATCATTTGGCAAACTATAGCAATGCCAATAATTAAAATACCTGATAGTAAAAACCAATGATTTACACCGATTTTATCAGCAAAGAATCCAGAAAGAATTAACCCAATTGGCATAGCAAGTGACATGATACTTCCGATCAAAGAAAATACACGTCCTAAATATTCAGGCTTAATTTTCTCCTGAAAAAGAGCTGTTTGCACACCGCTATAAAATGGCACCGAAAGCCCCATTATTGCACAGCAAACTACGAATATTACAAATCCATTTGGAGGAAGTATTCCCGAAACGGCTAAACTGGTCCCCATTATAAAAAATGAACTTGTTATTAGTAATACATGCTTTTCGAAGCCCCCTAATCTTCCTAATAATAAGCCTCCTGCTAGCATCCCAAATGCAAAGGAAATTTCCGTAATAGAAATATGCACAGGCGTTCCATTAAAGTGTTCCATGCTTATTAAAGGAAATAGTGCATTGATTGGCATATAAACAAAAGTATATAGTGTTCCTAAGAGTAATAAGGCAAACAATCCTTTGTTTTGTCTCAGAACCACAACTCCTTCTTTCATCTCCCTTATGAAATTTGGTTCTAAACTTTGCACTTGATTACCCAGCTTAGGTATACGTACAATTGCTACCGTAATAGATGCAATCACAGCACCCAATACGTCGATGGCAATAATAGCATTTAAATCCCAAACGGAGTATAAGAGTGCTGCAACTGCCGGACTAACAATATAGCTTATAGACTGCAAAGACTGACTATAGCCTGCGCATTTCGTTAGCTGTTCTTCTGGTACTAAAAGTGGTGTAACCGCATTGAGTGCTGGGGTATGAAAAGCTGTTCCAATGCTACGGATAAACAATACTATCATAATCATCCAGACAGGTAGCTCCATACAGAATGCAACAATAGCAAGCACTGCACCAGCTGCTGCGATAATTAAATCGGCACCAATCATTATCTTCTTCCTATCATGACGATCCACTAGCACACCAATGGCAGGTCCCAAAATCGCATAGGGTAAAAAACCTACTAATGAAGCCATAGACAAGACCATCGCAGATCCTGTTTTTTCTGTAAGGTAAAAAATAATCGCCATTTGCAGGATGGCACTAGTGATTAATGATACTGCTTGCCCTGCCCATATTGCATAAAATTTTCGTTTCCAATTGTTGTATTTTTCCATTTATATTATCTCCTGCATATTATTTTGCTTGAATTTCTATTTTGAATAGCATTCTAGGCAATAAAAAATGCAGGCCAAACCCCACAATGTGGCTTTTGGTCTGCATACATACAATTTGGAAACATTCATATTAAAGACATAGTTAAATAAAGGTATAGTTAAATAACCAATATCCTCACCGTAACTAATGAATGCTCAATATCGTATAAATAAGCACAACAAAAAAGCCTATCATCGGGTATAGATTCTGCTTTTTTTATTGCCAGCTTATCTTAAACGCATTGAGGCTGTCATAGTTTCGGTTCCTCCTACATCTTTGTTTATATCAATTTATAGTATAACACAACAAGATGATATGTTCAATATAAAAGTTATGGAATGAGACTCATACTTCCAATTCGATGCCAGATTTAAAGGATATGACGAAGTTTTCTTCATAGACTGTAACGCTCTGGATTATCTTCCTTAGTAGCAAGCGATTAGCTTTCACAAAATCTTCTGTTTGTAGTTTTAAAAATTCATCAGGATTTTCTAACTCAACCTCAAAATATTTCATTTTACATTCCCTCATTTCATTTATTGATAAATTGAGTTTGCAAAAAAGAGTGGACAATTTTTGTCTACTCTTAACCTTTAAAATAGTTTTTTTTAATCGATTTGAAGTTGCCTAAATTATTACTTATTCGGTAAAATGAAGTATTGCTTTCAACAGATTTCCTTCAACTACACTTCACTTGATTCAAACAAGGTGGGTACATTTCTATTCCCACAAACTCCTTGTCAATGGAAACAAACACGTACCCACAGGGTAAATGGAAATAGAAACTGATAATTTCTAGCTATCACTTCTACTCATTCCAAAAATTTTCTCACTCTGATACTTACCCACCATAAAGCAAAAAGCCTTGCAATCAAGGCTTTCATTATCCCTTTCGTTCAAAGGTTTCTAAGCTTTTACGAGCAGAGCGACACACTCAGCGGTTCGCTATCTCCGTTCTGTCTGCGTGCTAGCACTTGTCAATCACGGACAGCTATCGCATGGGCGGAAGTAAATGCTAATCTTCGTCGTTTTACTCCTTGACTAGCAAACTTACCGCCTCAACATGGGTTGTTTGATTGGCAAAGGCAATAATGGCTTGCTTCAACTCATCTCCACTGAGAGTGCGGAACTCTTCAATCTTTTGATCGATGGCTTCTAGAGGCATGACATTAACCTTACCAACGAAAATCTTATCCATAACCTGATTGTCAACAAGTTCGGTTGATACCAAGAGTTCTTCGTAAAGTTTTTCGCCTGGGCGGATTCCAACTTCAACAATTGGAATTTCGCTTTCGGTGTGTCCACTTAGAAGGACCATTTTCTTGGCCAAGTCATAAATTTTGACTGGTTTGCCCATATCAAGGATAAAGACTTCTCCATCCTTGGCATAAGCACCAGCATGGATAACCAGACGGCTAGCTTCTGGAATAGTCATAAAGTAACGGGTCATGCGGAAGTCTGTCACCGTTACAGGCCCACCTTCAGCAATCTGACGTTCAAAGACTGGAATCACACTACCACGGCTACCAAGAACATTCCCAAAACGAACCGCACAGTAGGTCGATTGGCTACGTTGGTTAAAGCCAGTGACAATCAATTCCGCCACGCGCTTGGTTGCTCCCATAACATTTGGTGGATTAACTGCCTTATCTGTCGAAATCATAACCATCTTAGGTACTTTGGCCTCATCAACAGCCTTAGCAACATTGTAGGTTCCACGGATATTGTTTTTGAAGGCTTCTTTTGGATTGCGCTCCATCATAGGAACATGCTTGTGAGCAGCCGCATGATAAACAATAGCTGGCTTGTACTGCTCAAAGACTTGCAACAAACGGTCATAGTCTTGAATGTCTGCGATAACTGGCACATAATCAATCCCTTGGAACTTACGAATCAGCTCATGATAAACAAGGTAGATTGAGTTTTCCCCATGACCGAGCAAGACGATGCGTTCAGGATTGAAGCGACTAACTTGGCGACAGATTTCAGAACCGATTGAACCACCAGCCCCTGTGACTAATATGGTCTTACCTGTCAGTTCTGCGCCCAGACGCGATTCGTCAAGACGAATTTCCTGACGGCCCAAAAGGTCTATGATATCAATTTTTTGGAACCCAGTACCTGCTTGGTGAAGTCCTTGAACAACAGTTTCAACATTAGGCATCTTGTAACATTTGACATCCAGCTTATTACACATCTGCAAGATACGCTCATATTCTGACGGATCAAGTGACGGAATCGCAACGATAACACGCTCGATTTGATGGCGTTTAGCCAATTCAGGCAGATCATCATATGAACCCAAAACAGGGATTCCACCAAGTTTTTGGCCCTTTTTCTTAGCATCCTTGTCCAAAATACCGACAAGTTCTAATTCACTAGTTGGATGTTGGTAACTATCCATAAAGAGAGCTCCACCATCACCGGCACCAATCAAGAAAGTACGGCGGTGTTCTCCATCACCACTTCCTTTTTTGCGTCTGGAGTAGATTAACTGCCAAGTAATCCGTGGCAATAAAATCAAGAAGGTACTCAACAAGATAAAGAGAATGATGAAACGGATGGAGAAGAGTGGCAAGAAGGCATAGCAGATACTATATGACAGGATACTGCTGGCAGTCACACCAAAAAAGATTTTCATGAAATCCGTAATCTTACTGTAACGACTAATACTAGCGTTCAAGCCCCAAAATGCAATCATCAATTGATAAAACAAGAAGGCCAAACTCGTATAGATAATGTAGTCAACAGGTGCCGGATTAATCAATCCGTAGAATAAGATATAAGATACAATGATGGAAACCACCATACTCAAAATATCAAATATTCCCCAGAAAACCTGTTTTTGTTGTTTATTTAAAATTTCCACCAGATCAATGACATAATCTGTGAGTTTTTTATTCATAGAAATTTACTCCTCCTTAAAAGAGTTAAAGGATTTTATTGTTATAATAATATAATTTATTTGTTTTGTCTATAACTTATTTGCTTTTTCTTAAAAGCTTGACAAAAATAAACTGACGTACAAAACCTGGACAAAGTGCAACGATTGCTTGAATGGCAATGCTTTTCGCATATTCCATGTAAGAAATTTGCCCTCGCTTCAGCATGCGCTGACGAGCTTGACGATAGAGTTTGAGGTAACGCAGTCCCCCACGACGCTCAAACATTCCTGCTCCAACACGAACCTTACACAAGATTTGATCCAGATTTCCAGTCTTAGCTCCTGCAGCAATCATATTGAGCCAGAGGAGGTCATCCTCCATATAAAGGCCATCCTCATAGTTGCCTGCCTTGAGAACCATGTCCTTCTTGAACATGACAGTCATGTGGTTAAAGGCACTTCTCATTCTTTGATAAGCTACAATATCTGCATGCTGGGTTGGAACACGACGGTAAGAAACGATCTCATCAGGATTGTCAATAAACTCTGCAATATGTCCACCTAATAGATCGAGGTTATCCTTCTCCATTAGCTGAACCTGTTTCTCAAAACGATTTGGAACAGCTATATCATCCGTATCCATACGGGCAATAATATCATACTGGCACTGTAAAACACCGTATCGAAGAGCCAGACCCAAACCTTGATTCTGCTCAAGAGGATAGCGTTTCACTGGAATATCAGACTCAGCTTCAACCTGGTCTAATACCTGATAGAGTTCTGGTGTGAGAGGTCCATCCTCTACGAGAACCAATTCGCTCGGTTGCAAGGTTTGATTTTGAATACTATTAATGGCATCTCTCAAAAATGTCGGATTTTCCTTTACATAGACCGACATCAAGACGCTAATTTTTTGCTTTTCAAGCACAGTTTTTCTCCAATATATAGATTTCCTTCCACTATTTTATCATAATTTTCAAGACTTTCCTATTTTTATCTTGAAAGCCCGAAACCTTACTTGACATTATAGGGAAAAAGCCTTAAAATAAGCTGTTATTAAAATCAGCTAGAAGAGGTATTATATGAAAAAGCAATCACTCTTTTTTGTTCCAGGTATTATCCTGATTGGTGTTTCCTTGCGGACTCCTTTTACTGTTTTACCCATTATTTTGGGAGATATTTCGCAAGGGTTGGGAGTAGAAGTTAGTTCGCTTGGTGTCCTGACCAGCCTTCCTCTCCTCATGTTTACCCTCTTCTCGCTATTTTCTACCCGACTGGCTCAGAAAATTGGCTTGGAGCATCTCTTCACCTATAGCCTTTTCTTCTTGACCATCGGTTCTCTCATTCGACTAATCAATCTGCCCCTGCTCTATCTAGGAACCTTGATGGTTGGGGCAAGTATCGCAGTCATCAATGTGCTGCTTCCTAGTCTTATCCAAGCCAATCAACCAAAGAAAATTGGTTTTCTGACCACCTTATATGTAACTTCTATGGGGGTTGCGACGGCTCTGGCTTCCTATCTAGCTGTGCCCATTACACAAGTCAGTTCTTGGAAGGGACTTATCATCCTCCTCACCCTGCTCTGTCTAGCAACTTTTTTGGTCTGGCTCCCAAATCACCGCTATAATCACAGACTGACTCCACAAACCAAACAAAAAAGCAAAGCAAAGGTCATGCATAATAAACAAGTCTGGGCAGTGATTGTCTTTGCAGGTTTTCAATCCTTGCTCTTTTACACCGCTATGACCTGGCTACCTACCATGGCTATCCATGCAGGCCTATCCAGTCACGAAGCTGGCTTGCTGACCTCTATCTTCTCTCTGATTAGCATTCCTTTTTCAATGACTATCCCAAGCCTGACAACCAGTTTATCTACTCGTAACCGTCAGCTCATGCTCACTCTGGTTTCACTAGTTGGTGTGGTCGGCATTTCCATGCTCTTCTTCCCAATCAATAATTTCATTTACTGGCTTGCCATCCATCTCCTCATCGGAACCGCAACCAGCGCCCTCTTCCCTTATCTCATGGTCAACTTTTCACTCAAGACAAGCGCCCCTGAAAAGACTGCCCAATTGTCTGGCTTATCTCAAACAGGAGGCTATATTCTAGCAGCCTTTGGACCAACCCTATTTGGTTACAGTTTTGACCTTTTCCACTCATGGGTACCAGCTGTAGCTGCCCTCTTACTCGTCGATATCCTGATGACTGTGGCTCTCTTCACAGTGGACAGAGCTGATAAAATCCTCTAAACTTCTAGTTTTTCCTAGAAGTTTTTTATATAATTAAAAAATCTCTAAATATACCCTACATTGATTTTCTAGGAATTCTACTTCGTCTTAATAATCCATTAGAATGTTCATTGAGACCTCTTTGCCAAGTAGAAGATTTCAACCAAGACATTGTCTATACCAACATTACTCTACCAGACAATCAGTTCCTTAACTACAAAGGAACCTTTACAAAATTAAGCTAATAGGATGAATACAATGACTACGCTAATCACAGGCGTTACAGGTGGACTCGGTGCTGCCATCTTGGAAAACCTTTCAAAATCTGTACCAGCTTCAGACATTGCCGTTTTAGTCCGTTCTGCAGAAAAAGGACAAGTGTTTTAGGAAGGGATTAAGCAACTAATTGTTGCTTAATCCCTTTTGGCTTTGGGCCAAACATTTTTGTTATCATATATAAAAATTTTACACATTCCTCTTGACAGGGCTTTCTTTTAGAGGTACAATGTATGTGTAGAAAAATTATATATAAAAATTTTACACATTAGAAAAGGAGGTTCCCCATGTACTTTCCAACATCCTCTGCCTTGATTGAATTTCTCATCTTGGCCGTACTGGAGCAGGATGATTCTTATGGGTATGAGATTAGCCAAACCATTAAGCTGATCGCTAATATCAAAGAATCTACACTCTATCCCATTCTCAAAAAATTGGAAGGCAATAGCTTTCTGACAACCTATTCTAGAGAGTTCCAAGGTCGCATGCGCAAATACTACTCCTTGACAAATGGTGGTATAGAACAGCTCGTAACCCTAAAAGATGAATGGACACTCTATACAGACACTATCAATGGCATCATAGAAGGGAGTATCCGCCATGACAAGAACTGAATACCTGACTCAGCTAGAACTCTATCTCAAGAAACTACCTGAAGCTGACCGCATCGAAGCCATGGACTATTTCAGAGAACTCTTTGACGATGCTGGAGTCGAAGGAGAAGAAGAACTCATCGCTAGTTTGGGAACTCCTAAGGAAGCAGCCCACGAAGTCCTCTCCAATCTTCTCGATAAAAAAATCAATGAGGCACCCGCTCAAAAGAATAACCGACAAATTTTGCATATCGCCTTATTAGCCCTCCTTGCAGCACCCATCGGTATTCCTCTGGGAATCGCCATCCTCGTGTCCCTGTTCGCAATCCTTGTGGCAGCTTTGACTGTCATTTTGGCTTTCTTTGCGGTTTCCATACTTGGTATCATCGGCGGATTCCTATTTTTAGTTGAAAGTTTCACTGTTCTCGCCCAAGCCAAATCAGCCTTTATCTTGATTTTTGGTTCTGGTTTACTGGCTATTGGTGCTTCTTCGCTGGTTTTACTAGGTATTTCCTATGTAGCTCGCTTCTTCGGTCTACTCATTGTTCGCCTGGTGCAATTTGTTCTTAAAAAAGGAAAGAGAGGTGATCATCATGCATAAATGGACAAGAGGATTTCTCATTTTTGGTGTAGTGACTACTGTTATCGGATTTATCCTGCTCTTTGTAGGCATCCAATCTGACGGAATTAAGAGCCTACTTGCCATGTCCAAGGAACCTGTCTATGATAGTCGGATGGAAGAGTTGACCTTTGGCAAGGAAGTCGAAAACCTAGAGATTACTCTCCATCAACACGCACTGACCATCACAGACTCTTTCGATGATCAAATCCACATTTCTTACCATCCATCTCTTTCTGCTCACCATGATCTTGTTACGAATCAAAACGATAAAACTCTGAGCCTAACGGATAAGAAACTGTCTGAAGCTCCGTTTCTCTCTTCTGGAATTGGCGGGATTCTCCATATCGCAAGTAGCTACTCTCGTCGTTTTGATGAAGTTATTCTCCAATTGCCAAAAGGGAGAAGTCTAAAAGGGATCAACGTGTCAGCCAATCGTGGACAAACCAGTATCACTAATGCTAGTCTTGAAAATGCAACTATCAATACAAATGGTTATCTCCTCCGAATTGAAGGAAGTCGTATCAAAAACAGCAAATTCAAAACACCAAATATCATCAATATCTTTAGCACAGAACTGACAGATAGTCAGCTAGAGTCAACAGAAAATCACTTCCACGCTGAAAAAATCCAAGTACATGGTAAGGTGGAATTGATGGCAAAAACAGACCTACAACTGCTACTTTCCGAAGAAGAAAAACAAAGAATCAACTTAGATCTTTCAACAAAACATGGTTCTATTCTTCATTTTTTAAGAGAAGGAAGGCGTTCGTTTAAAAACGAAGAAAACAAAGATGAACGATTAAGCAATCCTTATAAAACAGAAAAAGCAGATGCAAAAGATCAACTCATCGCAAGGGCAGACCAGGATATCTATCTACTCAAATCAGAGGAACACGAATCTTCTTCTAGAAATCGTTGACAAAAGCGCTTACATCTGCTAATGTAAAAATAGGCAACAACCAGAAAAAGGAGGTTCTACCATGAAACAAGAATGGTTTGAAAGTAATGATTTTGTAAAAACAACAAGCAAGAACAAGCCTGATGAACAACCCAAAGATGTTGTAGACAAGGCTGAAGAAACGATAGCCGATGTCGATACGCCAATTGAAAAAAATACTCAAGTAGAGGAGGAAGTCTCTCAAGCTGAAATCGAACTGGAAAGCCAGCAAGAAGAAAAAATTGCAACGCCTGAAGACAGTAAAGCGAAAACAGAAACAGAAGAAAAGAAAGCATCCAATTCTACTGAAAAAGAGCCAGACCTTTCTAAAGAAACAGAAAAAGTCACTATAGCTGAAGAGAGTCAAGAAGCACTTCCTCAGCAAAAATCAACCACGAAAGAGCCCCTTCTTATCAGTCAATCCTTAGAAAGTCCCTATATCCCCGACCAAGCTCCAAAATCTACGGATAAATGGAAAGAGCAAGTACTTGATTTTTGGTCTTGGCTAGTGGAAGCAATCAAATCTCCTACGAGCAATCTTGAAACAAGTAGCACACACAGTTACACAGCCTTTCTCTTACTCATTCTATTTTCTGCGTCTTCCTTTTTCTTTAGTATCTACCACATCAAACATGCTTACTATGGACATATAGCAACTATGCATAATCACTTCCCTGAACAATTTGCATCATTAAATCTCTTTTCGATTATCTCTATCCTAGTAGCAACAACACTCTTCTTCTTTTCATTCCTCTTGGGTAGTTTCGTTGTGAGACGATTTATCCACCAAGAAAAATACTGGACGCTAGAAAAGATTCTCCAACAATATAGTCAACTTTTGGCAATTCCAATCTTCCTCACTGCTATTGCTAGTTTCTTTGCCTTCTTTGACAGCCTACGATTTACAGCCCTCTTGTGTGTGATTAGCATTGGAATCATTCTGCTTGCCAGTCTCCATATCATTACAAGACCAAGTCAAGCAAGTGAAACCGACTCCTTTTATCAGTTATTCTTGTCTGTCCTTGTGAACGGAGTTATTATCCTCCTCTTCTTTGTAGCTGAAGTGGCACTGATTGGAGATTATCTCCGTATCTTGGCCTTTCTTTAAACTTCATACTCTTCGAAAATCAAATTCAAACCACGTCAGCTTCGCCTTACCGTACTCAAGTACAGCCTGCGGCTAGCTTCCTAGTTTGCTCTTTGATTTTCATTGAGTAGCAATCCTGTCTTCCATGGCAGGATTTTTTATTTGTAAAAAAGCAAGTCGATTGACCTGCTTCTGCTTTACTTTTCTTGTGCTAATATTTTAAAATCTTGTCCTAGGATGGGTTGCACTTCTAATTGATTGGCATCTAGTTGGTGGTAAGATGCTGATGGTAATGACTCTAGGAATTTTGCATAGTCCAAGCGGGCAATGGCTTCATAGTCTTCTGGTTTAGAGCCGTCTCCTGTGATTTGAACCAAGTCAATCTCCCACTGCACTTCCTTATCCACCAATTGCTCAATATAGGCTGCAGGAACAAATGGTTCTCTCGGTAAAATGGTCTTGACGCCTTGAGCCAGATGGTAAACACCGTGCACTTGGCCTTCTCCATCCTGATAGAAGGAAACTCTTGCAAAGTAAGCATCCGTCTCTTGAACCGCACGTACACGCGCTTCAAACTGAGCCAAGCCGTCTTCCTCTAAAAAGCTTTTCAAGTCCTCACGACTAAAGAAAACAGGGTTAAAAATTCCTTGGCAAATCGTAAAGCGGGCTACAGTATCTGCCAGATAGGCTTGAATACTTGCTTGGAAATAAGCTTCAAAATCAAAACCATCTAGCCCTTCAATCTCAGTTCCTGTATAAGCAAGCAAAGCATCTAAAAATGACTTGATAATCCGCCAGTCTGTCTTCGTGAGTAGATCAGGAAGATCGACACGATATGCCTTTTGATCATCAGCATAACTGACCTTAAAAAGAAATTGTGATTGCCTCACTATCGCACACTCGATATACTCGAGACGGTTAAGAGGCTGACGGAGATAGACAGCATCATAGCTATGTGACTCCAAACCATCTACCAAGGCCAAGACGGACTTGGCAGTCAAAATTTCCTGTTCTCCTAAAATGCTCTGTTTATTTGGAATAAAAAATGTTTTCGCCATAACTGAACTCCTTTGAAATCGTTTACATATAGTATACCCTATTTTCCTGAAAGATACAGAAACAAACTTTAGATTTTTGAGTAAAAAGCATAGAAAAACAGCCCCTAAGGACTGTTTAATCTTATACTGTAGCTGCTTGATCCAAGCTTTCACCGATAGCGGCTAGGCGCTCGACAACTTCAGCTTGTGCTAATTCATTTTCTGAAACATAGCGGTTACGTGGGTGAACACGGCACTCGTGTGAGCATCCACGAAGGTACTTGTCTTCATTTTCTTCTGATGTCAAGATACGACGGTTACAGAATGGATTTCCACAGTTGACATAACGTTCACATGGTGTTCCATCAAACCAGTCTTTTCCTACGATGGTTGGGTTGACATGGTTAACATCTACGGCAATACGCTCGTCAAAGACGTACATTTTCCCATCCCAAAGCTCGCCTTGGACTTCTGGGTCTTTACCGTAAGTTGCGATTCCTCCGTGCAATTGGCCGACATCTTTGTAGCCTTCACGGACCATCCAGCCTGAGAATTTCTCACAGCGAACGCCACCTGTACAGTAAACCACGACGCGCTTGTCCATGAATTTTTCCTTGTTATCACGGACCCATTGTGGCAACTCACGGAAGTTGCGGATATCTGGGCGGATAGCCCCACGGAAGTGTCCTAGGTCGTACTCATAATCGTTACGTGTGTCAAGGACAACTGTATCTTCGTCAAGAAGGGCTTCTTTGAACTCTTTTGGAGACAAGTAAGCACCTGTTGTTTCAAGTGGGTTGATGTCGTTGTCAAAGTCGTTGTCTTCCAAACCAAGGTGAACAATTTCTTTCTTGTAGCGAACGAACATCTTCTTGAAGGCTTGTTCACTTTCTTCGTCAATCTTGAACCAGAGGTCTTCCATACCCGGAAGGCTATGAACGTAGTCCATGTATTTTTGAGTTGTCTCGTAATCACCTGAAACTGTTCCGTTAATTCCTTCGTCAGCGACTAGGATACGACCTTTAAGGCCGATTGATTTACAGAAAGCCAAGTGGTCTGCAGCAAATTGCTCTGCATTTTCAATTGGAGTGTAAAGGTAGTAAAGTAAGACACGAATATCTTTTGCCATAAGATTTGTTCTCTTTTCTATTCTTAAATTTTCAGAATTTTTCATCTAACTATACTAGTATACCTGCTTGAGAAAGCGAATGCAATTTATTTGACCGGAAATTGTAGAAAGGTGCTTATCCCTGCACTTCATCAGTAACCATAGCGAATAGCAGATAATTCTCTCAATTTTTTGATCTGCCTAGCTTGACTTTCTGACAAACTTAGCTTGTTATCAATCAATACGCGCGCAAGGTCAACGTTCATTTGACTCAGAACAAACGGAGTAGAAGTCCCATCGTCCTCTAATCGTCTTTTATAACTCACTAACAGATTTTTCAAGGGAGTCAGTTGAGGCGCATCCTTTATGTCTTCCAGTAGATAGTCTATAATAGTCATCGCTTCACAACGTCTTTCACTGCCTCCGGCAAACCATTTTAATAGTGTCATTCTCATTTTCCTCCTTAAATTAAAAAACTATCATTCCTAACTCTCGATCCAGTATTTAACCAAACACCCTCTGTAAAAAAGTCAGCAAAAATGGTAATGTTGCGAAAATATTATTGATCACATGCACCGCATAAGATGGATAAATGCTCTTGGTATAGCGGGTCAAACTAGCAAAGATGATGCCAGATGTTGCAAAGACGAAGATATCTAACAAACTAGGCAGGCTTGAAAAATGAGGAAGAGCAAATAAAATTGACGGAAGAAACAAATCAAGGCCAAATCTCGAATGCTTAAAAAAGGCGTGTTGCAGTAATCCTCTATAGATTAGCTCTTCCATAAGTGGAGTCAGAAAGAACTAAGTTATATAGATACCTAGCTCAGCAAAGTTGGTCCCACTATAACCGATCAATACAGCCCAACCTTCAGCAGTTGACTGAACATGTTTAGCTGTCTGAACGTTAAAAGAGATCTGGAGCACTACCACTAATACTGTCAAAATCGAATACCAAAGCCATTTTTTTCTCGGAATGCGAAAGAGATAACCATGGCCTGTCGTAACCAGAATCCAAATCATGACTCCGCTAAATAGCAAACTCAAGATATTTTGAATCCAGAAGAAATTGCCAATAATTTTGGACAATAAGCGTCAGCTGAGAAAGACCAAATACAAAAAATAGGTAAGAGAAAACTCCACTTATTTTGAGTAAAAGCTGATACTTCTTCATGTGAACCCTCCTTTCTAAAATCGGAACATCTCTAATATAAGCTATATTTTCCTAAATCTTTACTTCAAATCCTAAATGTTACTTGAGATTTCCTGAATGGTTAAATAGTGATAAGAAAACATGGATATCTATGTTCTTGTTTCAAAAAATCACTGCCTCCCCAAACAAACCTGAGGAAAACAGTGATCACATTTTTAGGAATTAGGAATGAATACACGAAATCAATTGATCTTATGATTTTTTGTTTTTCAAGAATTCATCGTATTGTTTTTGCATTTCGTTCAATACTTTTTCGTAAGCACCTTCAGATTTCAATTTTTCCATCAATTCTGGAATAGCTTTATCTGGGTCTACAGTACCAGTGTTGATAGCTGTATCGAATTGTTGCATTGTGTTAGAGATTGCTGAGATTTCAGATTTCACATTGTCAGTGTTAAAGATGAATCCAAGCGCTGGAGATTCTTTAGCTTCTGCCAATTGTTTCTTAGAATCTGCAATTTGTTGGTCTGTAACGTTTTCGTTGATGTAAAGGATCCAGTTGTTACCAGTGTTCCATCCACCCATGTGAGTATTTCCTTTGTAGCCATCAAGTACTTTAACACGGTTTTCTTTTCCTTCAATTTTCTCCCAGTTCTTGCCTTCTGGACCGTAAACAAGACCGTTCAAGAGTTCTGCGTTAGTGTTCAAGAGATTCAACACTTCCATTGATTTTTCTTTGTTCTTAGAGTTGTTTGAGATGACAAAGTTAGCAACTTGTGTTGTTTGGTTTTTCTTGATGAAGTTAGTGATTGGTTTGATTTGGATATCTTTGTTCGCAACACGTGAAAGCAAGCTGTTACCGTAGTCAGCTGGTCCTACTGTTTCTTCACGAACGAACCAAGTATCTTGTTGAAGGTCAAATGAAGTATCGCTTGTTGCTACGTCTTTTGGAATATATCCAGCTTCATAGAATTTGTGAAGAGTCTTCAAGTGTTCTTTGAAACGAGGTACTTCGTAACGGTTTACGATCTTAGTAGTGTCTCCTTCAAGGTCGATAACGAATGGAAGTCCGTTTGGAACTGGGTAGTCAAAGTTATCAGATGGGATGAAGTTCTTAGTAACCGCAAATGGCACTACATCTGGAGCTTTTTCTTTGATTTGTTTCAAGACTGGTTCAAGTGTTTCATATGAAGTGACACCTGAAATATCGATACCGTATTTAGCAAGAAGAGTTCCGTTGAAGGCGAAGTTTTGAGATGATGCAACGTTGGCTGCAACTGGAACTGCGTAAATTTTACCGTTAATGCTGTTACCTTTGATGTAAGCTGGGTCAAGTGCTTTATAAAGCTCTGCCCCTTCTTTCTTATACAAGTCAGTCAAGTCAGCATAGGCACCTTTTTGAGCATTTACAACATAGTTAGATGCAAAGGCGATATCGTAGTTTTCACCAGATGATGTGATAACTGACATTTTCTTATCATAGTCACCCCATCCAAGATATTGGATATCCAATTTAGCACCAACTTTTTCACCGATGATTTTGTTAGCATTTTCTAGCAATTCATCCAAGTTATCTGGTTTGTCCCCGATTTGGTACATTTTGATAACAGTCTTTTCACCTGAAGCTGAGTCAGCAGCTTTTTTACTGTTACCTGAAAGGTTTCCACAAGCAGCGAGACCAGCAGCCAAAGCGACTACGCTAGCAGATGCAAAAGCATATTTTTTCCAGTTTTTCATGACAAAAACTCCTTTTTTTATTTTTAAACTTATAAACAATATAATGATTTTAACTTCACGCAAGGGAAGTTTGGAAATGAGAAATGATTTTTCTCGACAAGTACTATTCTTTCACACCACCGATAGTCAAACCTTTTACAAAGTAGCGTTGGAAGAATGGATACAAAATCGCGATTGGAAGGGTTGCGACCACAACCATGGCCATACGACCTGTTTCTTTTGGAAGAGCAACTCCCAGTTGACCAGATAGGCCGACTGCTTTGGCGATGTAGTCCATATTTTGCTGGATTTGCATGAGCAAATATTGCAATGGATACAAGTTGTCACTCTTGATGTAAAGAAGGGCGTTGAACCAGTCATTCCAGAAACCAAGAGCTGTCAAAAGCGTGATGGTTGCGATACCTGGTAATGACAATGGCAAACAGATTTGGAAGAAGATCCGGGCCTCACTAGCACCATCGATACGAGCGGATTCTAGAATAGCTTCTGGAATGGTCTTCTTGAAGAAGGAACGCATCAAGATGATGTTAAATGGTGAGAGAAGCATTGGAACAATCAAGGCCCAAACTGTATCACCAAGTTGAAGTAAACGAGTTACCACGATATAGCCCGGTACCAAACCAGCGTTGAACAACATACTAAGAAGAGCAAAAATCGTAAAGAATCTGCGATACTTAAAGGTTGTCCGTGAGATGGCGTAGGCGTAGGTTGTTGTGATAAAAACGTTTGTGATAGTCCCCACCACTGTTACAAAGACTGAGATGAAGAGGGCTTGGAGAATTTTATCCTTAAATTGTGCCAAAAACTCAAAACCATCTAATCCAAATTGAGATGGGAAGAAGCTATATCCATTTTGGAGGATACTCTTTTCATCTGTCACAGAGATAACAATAACAAATATGAAGGGTAGGATACACGAGAGGGCGATCAATCCAGAAATGGTACTAAAGAAGATATCTGCTTTCTTACTGAAGGAGTGAATGCCGACATTATCAATTTTTTCTTTTTTAATTTTCTTTTCTGCCATATTCTCCTCCTTTCTAGAACAAGGCTGAGTTTGGATCAACTCGTCTTGCAAGTAAGTTTGATAGGATAACCAGAATCAAACCGACAACTGATTGGTAGAGACCTGCCGCTGAAGCCATCCCGATATCCGCTGTCTGAGTCAAACCGTTATAAACATATACGTCCAAGACGTTGGTTACGTTATAAAGCTGACCAGCATTATGTGGGATTTGGTAGAAGAGACCAAAGTCTGCACGGAAGATATTTCCGACTGCAAGGATGGTCAATACAGTTACCAATGGTGTCAACTGTGGAATAGTTACATTGCGAATTCGTTGCCATTTGCTAGCCCCGTCAACTGTTGCTGCTTCGTAGTAGGTTGGATCAATTCCCATGATTGTCGCATAGTACATGACACTGCTATATCCAAAACCTTTCCAAATACCTAGGAAAAGTAGGAGATATGGCCAGATGCCCAAGTCAGCGTAGAAATTGATTTCCTTCATCCCGATAGACTCTAGGAAATGGTTGAACACACCTTTATCGATGTTTAGGAAGGCATCTGTAAAGAAACTAATGATAACCCAAGATAAGAAGTAAGGGAACAACATGGAAGTTTGGAAGATCTTAACCATTCTCTTAGAACGGAGTTCACTGAGGATGATGGCAATCCCTACAGATACAATCAAACCGATAAAGATAAAGCCGAGATTATAGAGGACAGTATTTCGAGTGATGATAAAGGCGTCTTTTGAACTAAACAAGAATCTGAAATTATCGAGTCCGACCCATTTACTATTCACGATGCTATCTATGAATCCATTACTGGTCATGTGGTAGTCTTTAAAGGCAACCACGTTCCCAAATACTGGAATGTAGAAGAATAGAATCAACCAGAGTGCCCCTGGCAAAACCATCAAGAGAAAGATCCAGTTGTCTCTCAAGGTTTTTGAAAACTTATTCATAATTTCCTCCCTTTTTTATTTTGATATCCATCTAAAAATTCCTTTTTAGACTTTTGATAACGATTACATTATTAGTATACTCCTATTTGAAGGTTAGGTTAAACTACTAATTATAGAAAAAACTCCACAAATTATTTTATGTGGAGTACTTTTTAAGAATGGGATGTTTCACGAGAAACACTCTGAGTAAGAGCACAGTGTTCTTGTTTTTAGGTCGTGTAGATGGTCGAAGCTGTCGCAATGGTATGCCACTGGTTGGCTGTTGTGGCTGCGAAGTTCTTGTCTGCGTAGAAGTCTGTAAATGGTAAGATTTCCACTTCTAACTCATCGATGCGGTCAAGCTGACCAGCCAGATAAGCTTCGATACGGCTTTCTGCTCGCTTAATGCGTTGCAATAGTCCGCCTATGCGGATATCGACCGTATCCAAGCCAAAGACCTTGTTTTCTTTCAGCCATTGGTGGCTAAAGAGAGCATGGAAGTGTTCAATTTGGCTTCTGAGTTCTGGTAATTCTTGTCTTGCGATTTCTTGCAGACTTTCTTTATCGTTTACTTGATAGGCCTGACGAATGCGTCGTCCCACATCGACTTTGCTACTTAAAATAGCATTCAACTGGGCCTGAGTTTCAAAGAGGTAGGCATAGTTGCCAGCTTTTTCTTTAATGTCAGCAAGCGTCTCAGCAGACTGAGCGAAGTGCGGTTTGTCCTGTTCAGGTGTCATGTGTCGGTCAAGGATCGGACAGAGAACATCCTGATAAAAGACATAGCGGTTGGGATTGATACCACTAAGATTGCCTGGTATATCTGGCAAGAGGTTGGCAAGATCAATCTGCATAAAGTCCTCAACCGATAGACCAGTATTGGTTTGGAAGTGAGCAGACAAACGGTCTAGGTCATTGCGGTAGCAGAGTTCTGCCCAGATTTGCAAGCTTGGTAGGATAGAAAACTGAGCGGTCTCACCACCATTGTCCCCCCAACCCGTCACAATGACTTCTTTGATCTGATTAGCACGGCAGGCTTTGTTGGCCTCGATAGCCACTAGACGGCTAAAATGGTTGTGAGGTGTAAATCCAATCCACTTCCAAGCACCACCTGCAAAGGCAAGGTCATGGCTAATCTTGTGATGGTTGCGGAAATTGCGATTGTATTTTTCCTCGCTATCCTGATAATAGTCCCAGTAAACCAAGGTTACACGGTCTTTGAGACGGTCTAGGTAGACACGAGTTTCCTCTGGAATTTCCACATCACGGTCGTACTGGCCATCTGCTGACATAAGTTTAAAGAACATATCACTCCACATCTGGCAGTGGAAACCATATTTGTCAGCAATATCCAGCACGCGTTCCAAGTGTTGGCACATGAGGAGACTACGATCCACAACACCGTTCAGAATCAAGTAGCGTCCCAAACCAACCAAGTGGGCTTCGTCCATCCCGATATTGACCTTGCGAGTTTGTAGTTTAGATAGAGTAGCAAACATGCCATCAATCAGGTTATAAACCTTTTCTTCGCCAATGAGAAGAATATCCTCCACATCACGGAGTTCTTGCACTTCCTTGACACCCCATTTAACGAAGGCTGACAAGTGGGCCAAGGTCTGGATACAAGGAACAAAGGTCATGTCAAACTGCTGGGCATAGGCTTCGATTTCCTGTAACTCCTTAGCCGAATAAGCCCCGCGGAAATAGCCAAAGTAAGGCTGTCCTTCAATCTGGTAGGTATCTTCCATGTAAAGCTCAAAGGTTGAGTAGCCCATGAGAGCCAAGACCTCAATCATCTGCTTGGCAGAAGCCACATTCAGCACTGCATTGCGCGAACAGTCAGCCATGTAGGCTAGATCTTCATAAGCTGCCTGCTCCTCAATCTCTACCTTGTCAGCTTCTGACAGAGCTGTTGCCAACAAGGACAAGGCGCGGTAGAGTTGGTGAGGTTTGCGGTAGGTCAATTGATAGTGACCATCCTCACCCTTGATAGGGATAGAGGCTTGGTCAGACTGAGCGACAGCTACTTCTACATCTGGTAGAGAAATGTGCTTTTTTAATACTTCAATAGCTTGCGCTTGTTTGTCACTAAGTCCTGTAAATCTTACCATTGGTTTTCCTCCTGCAACCAGTTGACAAGGGCCCCGTAGAGATTAGCATCTACATGATAGGTGCAGGCTTGGATGATGGGCGCAATCGTGTATTCTTCGTAGGTCTCGACAAAGTCTTCAACAGCCTTCTTGACACCTTGGATAAAATCTGGATTTTGACTGATAGAGCCTCCCAGACTGATGACATCTGGGTCGATGAGATATTGGATATTGAGCAAGCCTTGCGCCAGATTGCGGTTCATGCGCTCAATGGCTTCTTGGCAAAGGGCATTTCCTGCTGCGGCCTCTTGGTAAATCTTGCGACCGTCCCAGTCAGTCTGACCAGATTTTTCAATCACGTATCGCACCATATTCCCAGTTGATGCTAGTTGCGACCAGTTGTTGAGCTTTTCAGCAGGGGCAAGGGTGGTCATGTAGCCAAATTCTCCACCCAGGCCGTGGCGACCTCGATGAAGTCTACCATTGATAATCATGGCTCCGCCAATCCCTGTCCCAATCACGACACAGGCTGCATTTTCAAGCTCTGGATGAGCTAGTAGTTCACTGAGTCCAACGCAGTTGGCATCATTTTCCAGATGGACAGGAATCTGATAATAGCTAAGCGCCTCATACCAAGAAAATCCGTGAATGTAGGGCACCGCACTGAAGCCATCAATCACACCTGTCTCTTGATTGACCGCGCCTGGAACGCTCATAGCAATCCCGCTGTAATCCTTCTCTGACAAGCGCTGGTCTAGCCAAGCTAGTAAGTCCTCCAAGTTTTCAGGCGTTGGAATGCTTGTCTTATTCAGCATTTTCCCATCAGGAGTCAGACTTGCAAACTTAATCCCAGTCCCTCCGATATCAATCGTTGCAATGGTCATTGTTTTTACCATAAAAAGGGGCGAATCAGCAGTTAGTTCTTACCTTTTCGCCCCTCCTTTCTTTTTATGTTTACTTTTTGAAATTAAATTTCTTCTTTTTTGATGAATTCTGTACGAATTTCTTGTGGTGAAATGAGGCCTCTATGAACTGGGTATGGTCGTTCAAGTAGGTCAAGGAAGAGATGTTGACTTTCCGGTACACGTACATTTTCACTACACATATTGTAGTAACGAAGAACATAGCCTTCTTCATTTTCAGCTACCTTAAAGGCTGTTGGACAGATTTGCGGTATGCTGAGAACAGAATGGCTCAAGAGGCTACCAGTTGCAGCCACGCTTCCTTCTTGTTTAGCAAGCTGAAGGCTGGTAAATGGTGTCTGCAAGGCTTTAGCACGACGATAGGCTGAGAAGCGTTCTTGGGCTTGGTGGCATTCAAGCGCAAACTCGACTTCAAACTCACGCAAGCATTGTGCTTCTGGTGTTGGGAAGTAACCCCAGTCACCTAGCTCGCCTGACGCACGCAAAATAGTCACTGCAATGGTGTCGTCTCCAAGGATTTCGTATTCATTCAATCCCTTGTTAGATACAGTCACGCCTTTTTCATCGTCATACAGACTAACGAAGGCTTGTTGGTGTTGAGGATTTTCAGGATTTTCCCATGAAGCTGCTGGTTTGTTTGGTCGTGTCACCACTTCATAAATGCTTTCAGAATCATTGCTTGGACGCATGTTGTGAGTCTTGACCAAGAGACGGATACGGTGGTCTTTGGCAGTGTTGGTAAAACGAGTCTTGCAACGGATTTGTGGATTATCAACGAAGATAGTCATCTCAGTTTCAAGAGGAATGCTTGTCAATTCTTCTGAACGTCCAGCTTCACGCTTCATAAATTCGATGATGCCTTTTTGCTCTTCTTCTAGCTTTTCATCTGCACTGACAGGCACGGTCAATTCATGTTTGAGCAAAATCTTAGCATAGCGAGCTGTGTTTTCCAAGACCTCGTAGCCCTTAAGCTCTGCATAGATTGGCTCTGTTCCTTTTGGTTGGAAATAGATATACTCGTTTCCGATGTCACCACGGTCTTCGAAGCGGATAAAATCTTCATAGGCTTCGTGAGTTGTCTTATCATAGACTGTGATGTTGTCATCCACACTCACCGTTACAAATGGCGTATCAATCACTCCGTTTTGGTAAATACCGTCGCGGCGTTCTTGCTCTCCTTCCAGCAATTGGAAAGTTGCCCAAGAAAGCGGCGCTAGGTGAACTGGAATAGTCACGCGCACTTGTCGAGCGATACGAGCTTGGCGGAACTTGTCTTTTGGTAAATCGTACTCAAAATTAGCCCCAAGGTCTTCGATTTTAGCCTCTACAGGACGCCCATCCAAGTCCTCCACACGATAACTTGGCAAGGTAAGAGCAGCCATCTTCTTGTAACCTTCTGTTGGGTGCAATTCCTTGAAATCACAAGTCGCCACATTAATCACTGTACTGACAGTATCGACCTTATCATGCAAGCCTGTGTTAATAACCGTAAAGAGATAATCACTTTGAGCCTTAGCTGTAGCGATTTTACCCTTCCACTCATTGAGCAAGTTGGTCTTAACAAAGTTTCCGACTTGATTGACCTTGGCAAAACGCGTTTCCATCTCGCGGTGAACTTCGTCCACACTACAACCACAGATACTATCATGGGGTGCATTCTGCAAAAGTGTTTTCCAAGCATAGGTCAACTGGTCCTCGTGGTTATGTCCACCAGTAATGACGGTCAAGGGTTCCACTACTTGTTCTAGGAGATTGCTATTTTCTTGGAAGGCTTGTTTGAGATAAATACGAGATGAAGAAGTATTGGCAAGTGTGTACCAGCCGTCTGTTTCCTGACTGGTCAACTCACCTGTCACCGTTGATAAGTGTTCAGGAAGGGCACCTTCCACAGCTTGAACATATTCATCAAAAGAACTGTGAACAAAGGTCACATCTGGGAAGAGTTTATTTGCCACACGAATGGCTTCGCTCAGATTTTTCTGTACAGGCTGGTGGTCACAGCCGTTCATCATCAACCATTGGTTAGTCGAAGCGTAGGCACGCACATCTGACAATTTTTGTTTCCAGAAGGTCAAGGCCTCATCTTTGTCAATTGGGATTTCATTCCCGTTACTATACCAGTTGGCAAATAGAATACCTAAAACACAACTACCATCCGCACCCTGCCAGTACATTTCTGAAAACTGGGATGTAAACTGCTCATCTTCAAGGACTTGGTTGTCAAATCCAATCGGCTTCACACCACGACCAAAAGCGGCCACGTGAATGCCTGATTTTTGAAGAATTTGAGGCGCTTGTCCCATATTTCCAAAGGTATCTGGGAAATAACCAATCTGGGTTGATTTGCCCCATTTGGCACATTCTGCTTGACCAATCAAGGTATTGCGAACATTGGCTTCACTTGAAATCAAGTAATCATCCTGCAAGATGTAAAAGGGACCAATTTTCAATTTTCCTTCGTCAATGTAGCGTTGAACTTTGTCACGATTTTCAGGGCGAATTTGCAAATAGTCGTCAAGGACAATAGTTTGTCCATCCAAGTGGAAACTCTTGAACTCAGGGTCATTTTCAAAGAGATCAAAGAGATTGTCAAATAATTCCACCAACTGCATACGGTGGCTTTCAAAAGGCAAGTACCACTCACGGTCCCAGTGACTATGTGAGATAATATGTACGACAACATTTTCCATGAAGTAAAACCTCATTCTAAATTTAAATTTTTATTGTTAACGTTTTAAATGTAAAGGTGTGATTTTGACAAGAATCAGTTGCGCTAAAGCGTGCTCCTTAGCGGATATCCAAGTAATCCAAGACCAATTCACAGAACATCATGTTGGCCCAAGAGAACCATTCACGAGAGTAGAGAGTTGGGTCATCTACGTGGAAGCTTTCATGCATAACACCTGTACCCCCATCACAAGTAACCAGCTGATCCAGCAAGAATTTTTTCTCTGCCTTATCTCTTGTTGTCAAACCTTGGATAGACAGAGCGATTGGCCAGATATAGCGATAGAAGGTATGGGAACTTCCGAGGCCACTAGCGTATTCTCCTTGGTAGAAGTATGGATTTTCAGGGCTCAGAATGGTACGACGAGTTGCTTGATAGACTTCGTCGTCAATATCGCAGTAGCCCAGATAAGGTGCAGCCAACAAACTTGGTACGTTTGGATCATCCATGATGCTGGCATTTCCTAGACCATCCACTTCAAAGGCATAAATCTTTTCGCCCTTGCTGTTGGTGGTGTAGGCGTAGTTGTCGATTCCTTCTTGGATTTCAGACTGGAGACGCTTAGCATCAGCAATAATGCTCTCGCTATCAGCTAGATTCAATTCTGCAAAGATTTCTTGCACATAACCCAAGACTACTACAGCAAACATATTTGACGGAATCAAGTAACTATACTGACAGCAATCATCACTCGGACGAAAGGCTGACCAAGTCATACCTGTCACTGCAAAATCAGGGCCAAAGCCATCATTTACCAAGGTGTCTTCCTTACGGTCCGTATCTCGGACAAAACGATAAGGAGAGTTCTTGTGGTCTTGTTCCACCGTCCACAGATGAAGAATTTCCTTAGTCGCTGCAACAAAAGTCTCATCAAACTGACTAGTCTCGCCAGTCTCTCTCCAGAGGAGATAAGCCAGCTGCAAAGGATAGCAAAGCGAGTCCACCTCGTACTTGCGTTCCCAAATCCAGCCATTAAGGTCGGTATGGTCTGTCTCGTGGTGACCCTTCCAGTTTTCCTCAATGTTGAAGGAATTGGCATAAGGATCCTTGAGTACCAAGGCCATCTGACGTTTGACCAAACCTGCAACGGTCTGACGCAGAAGGGTATCTCTTTTGGCTACATGAAGGTAGGGCCTGAGTTGGGCTGTCGAATCTCGAAGCCACATAGCAGGAATATCTCCTGTGAGTACAAAGGTTGAACCATCTTCTAGGATTTCAACCGTATTGTCCAAAGTGTCGGTGTAGCAACGTTCGAAAACATCCACCCACTCTGGATGGTCCTTAGCCCGCTCTGCCACTTCATCTAGCCATTCTCTAACAATTTCTTTTGAATAAATCATCGTGCAGTATCCTCTTTCAAACAAATTTCATTTTCAGTATATAGCTTTTGAGACAGAAAATACATACACAAATGATAGTCATTTTTCTACAAAATAGTTATCTTTGAAACTCCTTTTCTAAAGGTTATCTTTTTCTGATATAATGTAGAAAAACAGCTAAAGGAAAGACTATGAAACCATTACTTGAAACCATCGATACCCGCTTTGGAACTGCCAGCAAGCATGCTTTTTCTCGAGGAAATACCCTGCCATACACAGGCGTACCTTTTGGGATGAATTACTTTGTGCCCCAGACCAGTGACCAGAAGGGCTCTTGGTTTTTCGATCCGCATCTGCCTATCTTTCAGGGGATTCGATTAACCCACCAGCCCAGTCCTTGGATTGGGGACTACTCTTGGCTCCTTCTGACACCTGTCATAGGCCAGCTAGGTGGAGACAGCCTCTTCCATCGTCAGTCTTCTTATGATAGGGATAAGGCCTCTTTCCAGCCTCATTATCTGAAAATTTTCTCCCTGCGCTATCAGATTGAAACCCAGCTCACACCGACTTGCTACGGTGCTTCTATTCGTTTGAAGCAAAAGCAAGGCAAATCCCTCTCCCTCTATCTTCACGCAGCAGATGAACTGACCGTAGAGCAAGTAGATAAGCGAACGCTTGCCCTAAGACAAGAAGGAAAAACTGAGACTACTAAAAATCCGCTGATACTGTTTACAGTACTGAAAATGAATACGGATATTCTTGCTATCAGCCAAGAAGGCGAAGACTGGCGAATCGACTTAGCAAGTAGCCATGCTGAAATTCAACTAGGGATTTCTTTCATCTCTCCTTCTCAAGCTCTAATCAATCTACCTCAAAAAGATTTTGATAACTGTAAAGCAAATGCGCAAGCGGACTGGGAAAATCTCCTCCATCGTTTTGACATTATAGAGACAGGAGAGGTTGACCGAACCTTATTTGACCACTGTCTCTACAGACTCTTCCTCTTTCCTCAGACTTTTTATGAGGTTAATGAATCAGGACAAGTCATCCACATGGATTTGTCCACTGACACTGTCAAACCTGGTGTCCTCTTCAGCAACAATGGTTTCTGGGATACCTTCCGCACCACCTTCCCCCTCTTTGCTCTCATCATACCAGAGCATTATCGTCTCTTTTTAGAAGGCTTTCTCAATAGCTACCGCGAGACTGGATTTCTTCCAAAATGGTTGGCTCCAGATGAACGTGGCATGATGCCCGGTACCCTTTTAGACGGTATTATTGCAGATAGCGCCTGCAAGAATATGGCTCCCGACTTGGAAGAAGAACTCCTCCAGGCTATGCTTGAAACAGCCAGCAAGGCCGACCCTCTCGATATCAATGGTCGTCACGGACTAGCCCAATACCAAGAACTAGGCTACCTCTCTACCGAGCACCACGAAAGCGTCAGCCACACCCTAGACTATGCCTATAGTGACTTTTGTATCGCTATCTGTGCCAAAAAACTTGGTCAGAATGACATCGCGAAAACCTATAGGACTGCTTCACAAAATTACCGCCATCTATTTGACGCTGAGACAGGTTACATGCGAGCGCGTGATGGTCAAGGCAACTTCCGTCCTGATTTCTCTCCTTATAGTTGGGGACGCGACTATGCCGAATGCTCTGCCATCCAAGCAACTTTAGGCGTCCTCCACGATATCCCAGGATTGATCCAGCTTATGGGTGGAAAAGAAGCCTTTAGCAACTATCTTTTAAAAGCCTGCCAGGAGGCTCCCCTCTTTGAGACAACAGGCTATGGCTACGAGATTCACGAAATGAGCGAGATGGCTACTGCTCCTTTTGGACAAATAGCCATTTCCAACCAGCCGAGTTTCCACATTCCTTATCTATTCCGTTACAGTGATTACCCTGACTACACTGCCCTTCTCATCAAGACGCTCCGTCAGAAAGCTTTTCACCCAAGTTGGGAAGCCTATCCTGGCGATGAAGACAATGGCAGTCTCTCAGCCTGGTACATCTGGTCAGCTCTCGGTTTCTATCCAACCTGTCCAGGAAAACCAAGCTATGACCTCGGAATCCCTCTCTTTGACCACCTCCGAGTCTATCTTGCCAAAGAAGATAAATGGCTAGATATTCATACTGAGCAAAACCACAGCCATTTTAACTTTGTAAAAGAATGCCGATTGAACAAGGCACCAGTATCTAGCATTCAACACCAAGACCTCTTAAAAGCTGAGCAACTAACCTTTACACTTAGCTGGTTACCAAGTCATCGCTAAATAATAAAAAATCTGCAATCCCCAAGGTTATCCACAATCTGTGAATAACTATCCCAAGCTGTGCTTAACTCTTTATTTACAGGAATTAAAACTACTTTATAATCCTCAAAAGTTACTAGATTGGTCATACCAATAAGAATTATCTCTAAAATAATCAGAAGTTATCCACACTTATCCACAACCTGTTAGTAACTTTTGTGAATAGCTAAGGCTTATCTCTCACGAACACTAAAAAGAGCCTGACTCCAGGCTCTTTAGTCTATTATTTCTTCTCAGCACGTAGAGCTGACAAGATTTGTGTACGAATATCATCCACACCATTTGGCGTATTTGGTAAAAAGATAGTCTGATTTCCTTTAGAGGCAAAGGTATTCAATGTATCCAAATACTGGTTGGTCAAAAGAATAGACATGATTTGTTCTTCTGTCATGCCAACATTGGCTTCCTTGAGTTCTGTGATAGACTCTGCCAATCCATCCACAATCGCCTTACGTTGTTGGGCAATCCCCACACCATGGAGGCGGTCTTTTTCTGCTTCGGCTTCAGCTGCAGTGACGATTTTAATCTTGTCTGCTTCCGCCAATTCTTGCGCTGCGACCCGCTTGCGTTGCGCCGCATTGATTTCATTCATGGATTGCTTAACTTCTGCATCTGGTTCGACCTTGGTAATCAAGGTTTTCACGATAATATAACCGTAAGTTGTCATTTCTTCCGCTACTTGATGTTGGACTTCAAGGGCAATCTCATCTTTTTTCTCAAACAATTCATCCAAGGTTAATTTTGGAACAGAAGAGCGAAGAGCGTCTTCGATATAAGATTTAATCTGAGATTCTGGACGCATGAGTTTATAGTAGGCATCTGTCACGCTCTGTTCATTGACACGGTACTGAGTCGCTACATTCATCATAACAAACACATTATCCTTGGTTTTAGTCTCAACCACAATATCACTTTGCAACAAGCGCAACTGAATCCGTGCTGCAATCGAGTCAATTCCAAAAGGCAAGCGAATATGAATACCGCTATTGGCAACCTTTTGGTATTTCCCAAAGCGTTCAATAATCGCCACCGACTGCTGACGAACCACATAAACTGTACTCAGTGTGACTATCACCAATAGGAGCACACAAACCACCACAAAAATCATCAAAAATGTTGCCATTATCGTGACCTCCATCATTATTTTTCCTGTATTATAGCACATTTAAAGAAGGTTGTGCAGTTTTTACTGCAATTTTTCCTGAAATGTCAATAATTAGAGGTGAAACTGCATTTCAAGTTAGCAATCGCTTTTTTTCATTACATTAACTTCTGTATAATCTACATCCATAGTCCGAGAATGACTTGCCTTAACTTTTCCCTCGTGCTATACTAGTGATTGAAATTAATGAATAGGAGATATTTCATGAAAACAGCAAAAACTACTGTTACCATCCTTTCTACACTTGCTTCTGTCGTCTTATTGGCTAGTTGTGCAACAAAGTCTACAGAAACACAGACAAGCAATAATAACTCATCTGATAATCAAATTACAATGACATATGACCAACTACGATCAAGAGAAAACACTATGTCAACCCTTTGGTATCAAAAATCAGCTGAAACT
The DNA here is from genome assembly GCF_026782865.1 of Streptococcus mitis. Lineage (GTDB taxonomy): Bacteria > Bacillota > Bacilli > Lactobacillales > Streptococcaceae > Streptococcus > Streptococcus mitis_CG. The sequence goes on along the minus strand of NZ_JAKUXK010000003.1, from coordinate 91,191 downwards.
AAAGCCTTATACATACAGGGTTATAACGTTGCAACAAATCACCTAAAGGAATTGCTCAAAACAGAATCAGACAAACCTTACTCTATCGTTTTAGACTTGGATGAGACTGTCCTAGATAATAGTCCTTATCAAGTACAAAATGTCAAAGATGGTACAGCATTTACACCCGAAAATTGGGATGTTTGGGTTCAAAAAGCTTCAGCAAAAGCCGTCCCAGGTGCCAAGGATTTTCTTCAGTTTGCTGATCAAAACGGTGTCCAAATCTACTATATTTCTGACCGCTCAGCTAATCAAGTAGATGCTACCATTAAAAATCTTGAAAGTGAAGGAATTCCTGTTCAAGGACGTGATCATCTCATGTTCTTAGAAAGTGGTGTAAAATCCAAAGAGGGTCGTCGCCAAAAAGTTCAAGAAAAAACAAATCTTATCTTATTGTTTGGTGATAACCTCGTAGACTTTGCAGATTTTTCTAAGACTTCTGAATCTGACCGTGATAAACAACTTGAAGAATTACAAAAAGAATTCGGTGAAAAATTCATCATCTTCCCAAATCCAATGTACGGATCATGGGAATCAGCTGTATACGCTGGTAATAAACTAGATGCTAAAGGTCAAGTAGAAGAACGCCAAAAAGCCTTGCAAGGTTTTGACAAATAAAACAAATAAGCTGATTCTATATAAAATAAAGCTAACTCACAATCTTCAAAAAGTGGATAGGAAGGAATTCTGATAATCAGAAAACTTTCCTATCCACTTTTATGATTGATATAACATCAAGATTTTATAAATCTGATACTATACGTTTTCTGATTTTAAAGACTTTTTGCCTATCCCCGATATCTCAAGAATTTTATTCATTGTTTAAAATTCCTTAGGTATCTGAAAGGTCTATAATGAAGTTAGCCATCTAGTATCAAAAAACCGACTAGCTCCTATGAACTAGTCGGTTTCTCATCAATGCGCCAACATTTCTTGGGCGATTTCTTGGCCAGATAGGTTATCTGGGTAGTAGGTTGGCCAGTTATCCATTTCTTCAAAGAGGGCTTCTTGGCTTGTGCCTCCAAAGAAGATATGGAAATGTTCTGCCTTCACTGGGGCAATATTGTGGTCGCTAAACTGAACATACTTGAATTGTCCAGCATCCGCATCTGTCGCTTCAAAGAGGAAGCGCACGCCACGATTGCCTTTCTTATAAGTCAAGATTTTCTTACCAACATACTTGTAAGTATATTTCTTACTTTGTCCACCTTGAACAAATTCCATAGTGTTATCAGTGATATTAATCTTAGTTACATCTGTCTGATAGCCTTTTGTATAGTAGGCCTTGTACTCATCCTGAGTCATCTTACCAGTCAACTTAGCCTTATAGGCAAAGACCTGATCCAAAGTTCCATCTTCAAGGAAAGGATAAACTGATTGCCAATTACCTGCATAGTCACTCAAGGTGCGGTCCTTGACAGCTGTATCTTCAAAATAACCATTTTGAACTGTCTTGGTATCCTCTGCCTTTTCAGGCTCGATTGCTGGGCCTTCTTGGTCCGTTGTTTGTTTTAGAGCCTTGAGGTTTTTCTCCATCACGGAAATGTAGTTTTCTCCAGCCTTGGTATCCTCTTCTGTCAGGCTTTCTAAAGGATTGAGGACATCTGTTTTGACACCTGCTTCTTTTGAAAGTGTGTTAGCAAGGGCTTGTGAAGCATTTTCTTCAAAGTAGATATAGGCAATTTTATTTTTCTTGACATACTCTGTCAATTCCGCCAAGCGAGCAGCTGATGGCTCTGCATCTGGAGAGAGGCCTGAAATTGCGACTTGTTTGAGTCCATAGTCCAAGGCAAGGTAGTTAAAAGCTGCGTGTTGCGTTACAAAGCTCTTTTGTTTGGCTTGAGACAAGCCTTCTGCATAAGCCTTATCCAAGGCTTGCAATTTTTCAACATAGGCAGCAGCATTCTTCTCAAAGGTCTCTTTTTTATCAGGATAATCTGCTGACAAGCTATCACGGATGTGCTCTACAAGTTTAATGGCACGAACTGGTGATAACCAAACATGGGGATCGAACTCATGGTGATGGCTTTCTTCGCCATGGTCATGGTCTCCCTCTTCTTCCTCACCACCTGGCAAAAGCAACATATCGCCTGTCGCCTTGATGGTTTTGACCTTTTTCTTATCCAAGGTATCTAGCAATTTAGGAACCCATGTTTCCATGTTTTCATTTTCATAAACGAAGGTATCTGCGTCTTGGATTTTAGCAACTGCCTTGGCAGACGGTTCATATTCATGAGGTTCTGTCCCTGCACCGATTAGGAGTTCTACATTAGCAGTATCTCCTGCGACTTGCTTAGTAAATTCATAGACAGGGTAAAAGGTTGTCACAATATTTAGTTTGCCATCTGCCTGCTTTTGATTGGAACAAGCCACTAAAAACAAGGCACATAGACTGGCGAACAATAAACTAATTTTTTTCACGTTAGTCTCCTATTTGATAAAACGTCTTACTAAACTGATGAGTAAAAAGACAGTTACAAAAATAATGGTAATACTTGCACTTGCAGGTGTTTCTACATAGTAGGAAATGTAAAGTCCTGCTACCATTCCCAAAAATCCAATAGCACTGGCAAGCAGCATAACCGATTTAAAGTTTTTCCCCAGACGCAGGGCAATACTAGCTGGCAAGACCATGATAGTCGATACCAAAAGAGCTCCTGCTGCAGGAATCATAAGGGCAATGGCCACCCCTGTAACCATGTTAAAAAGAATGGACATGGTACGAACTGGCAAGCCATCCACAAAGGCCGTATCCTCATCAAAGGTCAAGATATACATAGGACGAAGGAAGAGGAAGGTCAAAATCAAAACAACCGCCGCAATGACAAAGAGGGAAATAACCTGCTCTTCGCTGATAGTCACGATTGAACCAAAAAGATACTGGTCCAAACTCATAGAACTAGAGCTTTTACCCTTGCTCATGACAATCAGAGAAACAGCCAAACCTGTTGACATGAGGATAGCTGTCCCGATTTCCATAAAGCTCTTATAAACCGTACGGAGATACTCCAGGAAGACCGCCGCAATCAAGACAATGGCAATCGTAGAAACTGTCGGAGAAATCCCCAAAACCAGACCAAAGGCTACACCTGAAAGAGAGACGTGGCTGAGGGTATCACTCATCAAACTCTGACGGCGCAAGATAAGGAAGGTCCCCAATACCGGCGAGAAAAGACTCATGGCAATAACGGCCAGAAAGGCACGTTGCATAAAGTCATAAGATAACAAACTAAGCATGGCCCACCTCCTGATCATTCTCATGAACGTTGAAACAACGCCATGGTGAGTCTTGGTTACGGACTAGATGGATATTGCGGTCCGCATAGTCCTTAACTTCTTCAGGGTCATGGGTAATCATCAAAACAGCCTTGCCATGATGATGGGCGCTGTGGTGCATGAGTTCGTAAAATTCATTTTTACTTCCTGCATCCATTCCCGTTGTCGGCTCATCTAGGATAAACACATCTGGATCCGAAGCAAACATACGCGCAATCACCGCTCGCTGCTTTTGTCCTCCAGATAGAGAACCCAAGCGTTTGTCTCTGTGTTCCCACATGCCAACTGAGTCCAGACTAGCCTTGATATGCTCCTCATCATGAGCATTCAAGCGACGGAACCAGCCTTTTCGCGGATAGCGACCCGACTTGACAAATTCATAAACCGTACTTGGAAAACCTGCATTAAAACTAGCAATCTGCTGGGGAAGATAGGCCATTCTCAATTTCTTACCCTGCGTATTTGTCTTTGAAATGGTTACCTTACCAATGCGTGGTTGGAGAATTCCAAGACTGGCTTTGATGAGTGTCGTCTTAGCCGCTCCATTTTCCCCCGTCAAGGTAACAAATTCCCCACTATCAACACTATAATTGATATGTTCAAGAACGGGCTCCTTATCATAATAGAAGGATAAATCCTCTACCGTAATATATCTCATTATTTGATTTCTCCTACTAAAGCAGTCAAAAACCGCTGGATTACTTTTTGTTCATTTGGAGTAAACTGAGTTGCCACTTGTTCATAGGTTAAAAGTGTATGCTCATGGTGATGATGATGCTCCTCAGCAATTGGACGAGCCAAATCAGTCAACTGATAAAAAATCACACGCGCATCTTTTGGATCTCTGGATGTCTCTAACATGCCCTCTTTGACTAAAGACTTGATAGCCTTGGTAACTGCCGCCTGACTGACATTGAGACGACGGGCCAACTCTGAATTTGTTAAAGATTCCTCTGACAAGAGCATGAGGATATGCTCCTGGGTATTGGTCAGAGCCACCTCGCTAGTGCAATGACCTATTAGGATTTCATGCTGATTTTCAGACTTCAAGATAACCTCATTCAAAAAAGTATCAATTTCCTGCGCAAGCTGTCTCATGTGTTACTCCTTTCTTAACTATCACTTTTAGATAAAAATACTGATAGCCACAGATTCTTTACTGGTTAATTATATCACAAACCAAAAAAGAGTCAAGGGAAAGAGCTATAAAAACGTTTCCCTAGACTCCTTTAGATTTGAAATTTAACTTATTTTTGCTGTGATTTTCGACTTACAAAGATACCTGCTAACCCTGCGACCATTCCCATCAAAAGTAAGAAAATAGATTGTTCACTACCTGTATTTGGAAGAACTTTTTCTGAGACAACTGCCTTCTTGCTAAATTGACTTGCCGCCTCATAAGAAAGTTTCACAGTAGTATTTGCATCACCTGTAGCTGTATCCGTCTGAGATGTTTCTGTAGGTAGACTAAAGTTTTTAGAATTGACAGAAATCGTCCGTGAATTTGGATTAATCTTTTCATACTGACTCAAATCAGCGGTTTTCAAATATTCTTCAAAGGCTGCATCCATAGAAGGACCTTCTTCTCGCGCACCACCTAACATAGTGTAGCCATCGCCACCTGCAGCTAGGAAATCATTAGTTGCAAGATAGTAAGTTTTTGCAAGGTCTAGCAGATCATAACGACTAGTCGCGCGGTTTTTAACCTGGATTGCCAAGACACGTTTGCCTGATGGTAGGTTGGTATCATAGTAGACCTTCACACCTGAAACTTGCAAGAGGCCACCACTTGGTTCTAGCAATGGTTGTCCGTTCTCATCCAAGACCTTCTTGCCATCCTTATCGACCTGCAAGATAGATCCGAGTGACTTTTCAAACATATCCAATACTTGTTGCCCAGTCACTTGGATTTGTGAAATAGTATTTCCAAATGGAAGAACAGCAATGACATTTCCTTTAGTGATAGGTTTGCCTTTTGCAATAGTTTCACGCAGTCCACCACCATTTGTCACAGCGATGTCAGTCGGATGGCTAAATCCTGTCTGACCATACTGATAGAGAGAATCTGCTACAACGTTTCCGAGGTTAGTTTCACGGACTCGAACATTTTCTCGGTCACCGTTGAGTTCTACTGGGCTGTTTGAAACGACTTCAACAGCATTTTCAGCATCGTATTTTTGTTTAATGTCTTTGACTAGTTTTTCAACTGTTGGATTTGCTGGTAGTTTTTTAGCATCAGCAGCCGCAATCTGAGTTGGATTTCCCAAAAGCTGACGTGATTTGTAGATGATTTTCCCTACATTATGAAGGTAGCTTCCTGTCTGGTTATAGGTAACATTTTCCCCATAGGTTGTTGATTCCACTGTATGAGAGTGACCATCGATTACTGTTACGCGTTTCCCTTTCAAACGAGGATTTTTAGACAAGGCTTCTGCCAGAGTTGAACCACGCCATTCGACTGGGGTTGTCGTGTCTACACCTAAGTGAGCAAGGACGACATAGTGTTTGTAGTCCTTACCTTCGGTACTTGCCTTAGCTTGCACTTCTTCAATAACCTTATTCACCTCTGTGATTGGATCTGTAAAGGTTACTCCTTTGACATTTTTAGGGTGAGTTTTAGTAGCTGTTTCCGGTGTTGTCACACCAATCACAACAAACTCATCACCTTCTACAGTCTTATCTTTATCAACAATTGTAGAAGCTTCAAAGAGACGGGTACCATTGACGTAGGTATTTGAGCTAAGTAATGGGAATTTCAAAATTTCCTTGTATTTCTTAGCTTCGTCTAAACCAAAGTCAAACTCATGGTTTCCTACTGCCATGGCATCATACTGCATCTGATTGAGAATTTCGGCGCGTGCTTCACCCTTTGTAGAGTTGGAAATCGGTAAACCTTGGAAGGCATCTCCAGCATCTACGACGAGAGTAGTTTGATTTGATTTCGCGCGTTCCTGCTCGATGACTGTCGCTAGCTTAGCGTCTCCAATAACGCCCTTTTCCTCAACAATACGACCATGGACATCATTGGTGTGCAAGATAACGGTGTCTTTTTCTTCGCTTTTAGGAGATTCAACAGGAGCTTCCTTTGCTTCCGCTGATTCAACAGTTGTGGGAGTTGCCGCCTCTGTTGTTGGAGCTGCAGGAGTTGCTACAGCAGGTGACTTCTCTATAGAACTAGCCGTTTCATCAGCATAAGCATGCCCAGCCAATAAGACTGGGGCCAATAGGGCTGTCGACAAGACAGGTAACAAGAAACGTTTATTCATTTTTATCCCTTTCTTTTTCTCACTCACACTATATTATACGCTATTTACAATATTTTTGAAACTTTCAACATATTTTTTACTAAAATATTCGCCATTTAACAAAAAAGCCTGAACTAAAAAATTCAAGCTTTTCATCAATTTATTGAAATTCCTTAACATCTCCATCATAAGTCGCCCAGTCTTTGCTGAAAAAGCGTTCATTCAGATGGTAAGTCGGAGCTGGTCTGGGATTGGATAGAAAAGGATCAACCGCCTTATCAAAAGCAAGCCAACCCAACCAACCTAGGTGAATGGTATCCTTAATAAAATAAGGATCCCCTCCATTTTTTGAAAAGTCAGCAATATTAGTGAAACCTTGACTTTCTAATTGGTAACGAATTTTCTCCACTGCATGCTGGTACATATCTTCTCTGAGCCCTGTGTAGTCCATCCATTTCTTATTGACAGGTTGGATGACAAAGAGGACATTAACTTTCGATTTTGCAAATTGATTGAGAACCAACTGTAAATCATTATATTCAGATGATTTTAGGAAGCTATAATTCTTTTGATACCCTTCCCATTTTTTCAAATCCTTCTTAACCTCTCTTGTATAGAAATGATTTTCCATTCCCATATCATTATTGGTTGTATTTGTTTCTGCATCCTTTCGAGCAATTTTTTCTAACTCTTGGTAAGAAAATTGATCTGGAAGATCTTTTAAATAATTTTCCACATGTTCCTTATATTTGAGTTTTCCTCTAATGGAGAACCGACCAAATAGAGAAGCCTGTCTCTCATTGAATCGGGCAAAAATATTAATAGCAACCTGATCAACCTCTGATAATTCTTCACCCTTTGATAGTTTTTGAACAATGCCTTTTAATGCAACATTAGGATTCTGCTTTAACAATCGAATAGCCGCATGCTTTGCAGCAGTGTCACCAGATTGATTTTCCAGAAAAGCTGTCAATTGGTCACTGTTAAAAAATCTCTGAAACGCTGCGGGTTCATAATCAGTCTCTGTAAACCACTGAGGCGAAATAACAAATACCGCCTGTTTATTCTCAATTTCTGGCAAAATTTGCTGTAGGCCAAAATATTGATTTAGAGAGGCTGCTCCTGCTTGACCTAAAAAGTAAGGACGATAGGGACGATGGTATTTCTCTGCTAAAACAGCTGGATGGACACTATCAAATCGAATCCATTCACTGGACCCTAGAAAAGGAATAAAACGCATATTTGGATCTGTAAGAGCCCTTACTTTTTGGCTTCTCTCTTTAAAACTCTCTACACTAACAGAAGCCGCCGAATATTTCTCCTCCGTCAGATTATGGCTTGTTGTACTTGGATAAAAAAAGATGAGTAGAAGAACCAAAAATCCAGCTATGAAGATAGGTCCGAAGATCATCCATAAGCGTTTAAGCATTTTGTAGCTCCACAATGCCAGCTATAATTTTATTAGCTGTATTCCAGTCATCGCGACCAAACTCTGTTACAGGAACACGAATGTCAAAACGGTTTTCAATCTCCACAATCAACTCAACCGTTCCCATACTATCCAAGACACCTGCGTCAAAAAGATCTTCATCCATCATGTCAGAAACATCTTCCATAAACAACTCATCAATAATTTCGATAACTTCTGATTTGATATCCATATTTTATTTCCTTTTATTTTTTAAACCATAAATCATTCAAAAATCCAGAAAAGATTAAGAATGACAGCATGACGACATGGAAGGTGACAACCATGCCAAGCAACTGAATCCAGCGATTCTCAGGTAGAGCAGTCTTCCCTGCTTTTTTCCGTTCCTTATTGAGCGTTTTTTTCTTGCGAATCCAAGCATCATTGATGACCAAGCCTAATCCATGAAAAAGTCCATAAGCGATATAGTACCAGGTCACTCCATGCCAAAATCCCATAATCAGCATATTTACAATATAGGCCACGCTTGAGGTTACATTGCGATTCTTAAAGACCTTCTTTCTGGTCAACACCATGACCATTCGCATAAAGACAAAGTCACGGAACCAGAAAGACAGACTCATGTGCCAGCGATTCCAAAACTCTTTTAAATCCCTAGATAAAAAAGGCTTGTTGAAGTTAATTGGACTATGAATCCCCATTAAGTTTGAGATTGCCAAGGCAAACATAGAGTAGCCTGCAAAGTCAAAGAAAAGTTCTAGACCAAAGGTATACATAACTGCCAAGGCATAGTGGTTAAAAAATCCACCTGACTGTAGGGATAGATTCTTCAGAGGAGGGAGTAAGGTCTCTCCTAAAATGTGAGCTATGATAAACTTATATAGAAAGCCAAGCATGATATACTTGACAGCATCTTCCAGCATATCTATCAACTCATCCTGCTCAGGAATGGTCTGATAATTTTCATTAAATCGCTTAAAGCGATCGATTGGGCCACTTGAAAAAGTCGGCATGAAGAGAAGAAAACGGAGGAATTCCCAGAGGGTAAAATCCTTAATCACTCCATCTCTCAGCTCGATGATAATCCCAACCGAACGAAAGGTCAGGTAAGAAATTCCCAAAAAACCAAGCAAAGACTGCGTTCCATTGATAGCCGGCTGCACCTTGACAAAGACAATCGGCAGTAGGGACAGAAAACTAACTAGGTAGAAGACCCACTTACCATCCTTACTTTTTCGATAGTGCTTATAGAAGAGCAGGAGTAATATTTCCCAGCACAGATAAATACCCAAGGCAGCCAATTGGTTAGTCTTCCCACCTACCAACATGGTGACGATAAAGAAGAGACTAACTAGCACTTCATACCAGGCAAAGCGTTTCTTGAAAAAGAGACCGATAAAGATGGGCAAGGTTGCAGCAATCACATAGACAAAATACTGAGGATTACCGTATGGCTCTAAATGAGGAAGCTGTTGAAAGAACTCCATCATCTCTTATTCACCTCGTTAATCAATCCTTTAATATCAATTTTTCCATTTGGAGTCAGTGGCAAACTGTCTCGATAAAGGAATTTGGACGGCATCATATAAGACATCATAATATCTGTCAAGTCTTCCTTGATAGCCTTGGTAATATCGATATCACGTTCAAACTGCTCACGGACACCATCTTTTAAGATGACATAAGCCAATAGATTTTGTACCTTGTGGTCCTTGTTATAGCGCGGTACTGCAACAGCAGACTCGATAAAGCGAGACTTATTGAGGTTTTGAGAGACATCTTCTAACTCAATGCGGTAACCGTTGAACTTAATCTGGAAGTCCATGCGTCCGCCGTAGAGAAGTAAGCCTTCATCTGTCATAGATCCCACATCGCCTGTGTGATAGGCTGGCAGTCCTTCAAATTCAAAGAAGGCTTCTGCTGTTTTTTCAGGATTGTTCATATAACCTTTTGAAACGGCTGGTCCAGAAACAATGATTTCCCCCTGTTCTCCATTTGGCAATTTATTGCCTTCCTCGTCAATGATAAAGGTTGGAGAATCAGCTTTGGTATAGCCGATTGGTAGGCGTTTGAGAGTTATCAACATCTCGTCTGTCACAGCAACAGCTGACAGGGCTACTGTCGCTTCTGTTGGGCCGTAGGCATTGATAATACGGGCATATGGGAAACGTTCACGTAGCTTTTGAGCCGTTTTAACAGTCAATTCTTCGCCATCAAAGTAGAAATGCGTAATTCCAGGCATTTTTTCGCTATTAAAATCTTCAGACAACATGGCCATATCCGCAAAAGAAGGCGTTGAAGTCCAGATAGCGATCGGCAATGAAAAGATGGTCGCAAAGAGTTGCTTAAAGTCCTGAGTGATGACAGATGATAAAGCAAAAAGAGTTCCTCCCAGTGCCAAGGTCGGAGCCCAATACATGACAGACAAGTCAAAAGAATAAGGTGGCTGAGCCAACATTTGCGGACGACTTGGCGTCGCAAATTCCTTGTCCGTAATCATCCAGTTGGTAAAGCTGAGGAGATTATCATGTGAAATCTGCACTCCCTTTGGCTTACCAGTCGTACCAGAAGTAAAGATAATGTAGTAGTTATCATCTCCCTTGACTGGATGCGTGATCTCATAGCTAGTCCCTTGAGCAAAGGCTTCATGAACCTGAGCTAGATTCAACATTGGTGTAGAAATCTGCTCCAATGGAAAGTCTGAGATGGCAATAATCAAACTTGGCTCCGCTACTTCTAAAATAGCTGAAACTCGCTCCAAGGCCGAATGACTATCAATTGGAATGTAGGCATGACCTGACTTAGTCAGCGCTACAAAAGTTGCCAACATTTCATACTCTTGGCCACCAAAAACAACCACAGGAGACTTCTCTGGTAAATCCAGTTGATCGATGGCTGCAGCCAAACTATCCGAATCAGACTTCAAATCTCCATAAGTGTGCTCCTGCCCCAAAACATTGTAAACAGGATAGGTAGGCTGTGTCTGAGCAAAATGCTCAATGGTTTCAATCATATCTACTATTGGTTTATTTGACACAATAGGAATTCTCCTTCAAGTTAAAATTCATTATAGATAAAGCTTCCTTGACCCTGACCAAGATAGCTAAAGAAGTAAAACAGCCCTAGAAAGATAAGAAAATACAAGGCTGTCCGACCAAGAAAGAGGTATAATTCTTTTCTTTGTTTCATCAAGAAAAACCATTCATTTCTGTAATTTTTGCTAAATAAGATAGATTCTCACTATAGTATTTTTCTACCATTGTACCACTTTATAGACTAGTTTTTCAATTGTTTGCCGTAGATTTTCACTAGATTTCAGCTTATTTTAAGGATTATGCAATTTTTCTATGTATATTTTTAAAAAAGCCTGAGATTTTCATCTCAAGCTCTATCAACATAATTGTTTTCTAGATTAGAAAACTGAGAATACAAGCACGGCCAAGGCTGCACCGATAACAGGTCCCACAACAGGAATCCAGGCATAAGACCAGTCTCCGTCTCCCTTGTTTGAAATTGGAAGGATACTGTGCATGATACGAGGTCCAAGGTCACGTGCAGGGTTCAAGGCATAACCTGTTGTCCCACCTAGTGATAGACCGATACCGACAATCAAAGTTCCCACTGCAAAGGTTCCGATTCCTGCTTGAAAGTCATAAAGTCCCAAAGCAAAGATTGTCAATACCAATACAAAAGTTCCTAGGATTTCACTAATCAAGTTTGATACAGTATCCTTGATGGCTGGTCCAGTACTGAAGGTTGCCAGGATATTGCCTGCATTTTCTTCTGCCTCATAATGTGGCTTGAATTGCAACCAAACCAAAATCTGACCCAGCATAGCCCCTGCGAACTGGGCTAAGATATAAGGCAAAACGGAAGCCCAAGGTAAGTCACCTTTTAAAGCTACACCAATTGTCACAGCTGGGTTTAAATGAGCTGGACTGAGCTTTCCGGATACAAAGACTGCAACCGCAACTGCAATCCCCCAACCCATGGTAATCACAATCCAACCTGCATTGTTGCTCTTGGTTTTTGGAAGAACTACACCTGCTACAACACCATTTCCTAGAAGAATCAGGATTAAAGTCCCTAGAAATTCTCCAAATAATTCATTCATCATTTTTCTGTCTCCATTAAAAAGGAGGAGAGGGTAGACTAGGAGTCCTGCCCTCCGCCTCTTTTATTTTTTCTTAATTTTTTAATTCTGCTAAATCGTTGCTAGCGAGAGCTGCTTCGACATCCGCACGGTAGGCTACTTTTTCCTCTTCTGTCCAGTCATAGAATCGTCCCATTTCATCCAAAACTGGCTCAACGATGCTATCCAAACTATCACGCATAAAGAGCATATGGTTGGTACGACGAAGGAGGAAGTCAACTGGGCTAAGAGCCAACTCATTGCGCATTGCATAGTGAAGTGACAAAGTGTCTGCCAAGCTGAGTCCTGGTGCTTGTTCCAAGCTGTGAGCAAGAGCAAAGACCTTCGGTGCATTTGAACCGTAAAGATTTGCTAGGTAATGAGCTTCCTTGCTATCCAAACCACGTGACACTCCAAGTTGCGCAAAGGCTTCGATTTCCGAGTCCACATTTGCTGGGTTCAATTCCCCACCTGAAACAGGGTAAGTCTTAGAATTGATGAGTTTAAAGCTACGGTCAAATTCTGCTTTGAGGATGTCAACCACGCGCTCCATAGCTCCTTCAGCCATCTTACGGTAGTCTGTAATTTTACCACCAGCAAGGGTTAAGAGACCATTGTCATCACGGTCCAAGCTCGAACCACGAGAAACTGCAGATGGGTCCAAATGTTTCTCAGAGGTGCTGCTTTCAAGCTTGCTGACAGCAGCCTCAACATCTTCACGCGTTTTTTCTTTAGAGAGATAAGATTCGACAGTCGCGATTAAGTTGTTAAAACTTTCATCACTGATGGTTCCGTTATTTCCTCCATTGTAGTCAGAAGCGCTATTGCCTGCGATCAATGGACGAAGACCTGCCCAGCTACTTTCGATATCATCAATGGTAATGTTTGCTTCTGGGAAGCGGTTGTTGACAATACCAAGTAGGTAATCTACATCTTCCTGAGTTACTTTTGGATGTTCCAAATCACCTGTGTAGTCTGTATCAGTTGTACCAAAGTAGGTCTTGTTTTCACGTGGGAGAACAAAGACCATACGACCGTCACCCAAACCTGTGTCAAAGTAAACTGGCTGTGAAACCTTAATTTTGCTTGAATCCACTACCAAGTGAACTCCCTTAGTTGGACGCATTTGTGAGAATTGTGTTCCCTTATTAGACAAATTGCGCACCTTGTCGCTCCAAGGACCTGTTGTGTTAATCACCAGACGGGCCTTGATTTCAAAGACTTGGTCTGTCAAGAGATCACGAGCTACAACACCTGTAATCTTGCCACTTTCGTCAAAGAGGAAGCCTTCTGCCTTAACGTGGTTGGCAATGAGGGCACCGTCTTGATTGGCACGTTTGATATTTTCAATCACGAGACGTGCATCGTTGTTACGGAAGTCAAGGTAAACCCCACCTCCTACCAAACCTTCTTTCTTCAAGTTTGGCTGACGTTCCAAGACTTCTTCCTTACTCAAAACCTTGTTAGCAGCTGGTGTGTTGTTAACTCCTGCCAAAAGGTCATACAAGTCCATAGCTACTTTAAGGCGGAAGAGGCTAAAAGTAGCTCCATCTTCGTCGTAAACTGGCAAGAGCATTGGATCTGGTTTTGGAATATGTGGTGCGATTTGTTGAACCACTGCACGTTCAGAAACTGTATCTGAGACCACTTCTACGTCGAATTGTTTGAGGTAACGAAGACCTCCGTGAACCAATTTTGTTGAACGGCTGGATGTTCCTTCTGCGAAATCCTGCATTTCAATCAAACCTGTATCTAGACCACTAGCTGCCGCCTGCAAGGCTACACCAGCACCAGTGATTCCTCCACCGATAATCAAGAGGTCCAAGGTACGTTCTTGCATTTTTTTAATTGATAATTCACGTGTTTTCTTTGAAAATTCCATATTTACACACTTTCTAACCGAGTCGCTTTATTCTTCCAGTATTAGTCGTCTACTTCCGCAAAGACTTGAGTCGCTTTTACAGCCTTCTTCCAGCCCTTGTAGAGTTGTTCCTTGCGAGATTCGTTCATCGATGGTTCAAAAAGTTCTCCTGTCTCGTTCAAGAGTTTCAACTCATCCAAGTCTTTCCAGTAACCTACTGACAAACCTGCTAGGAAGGCTGCCCCTAGAGCTGTTGTTTCCAAGTTTTTGGCGCGTGCGATATCGATTCCCAAAATATCAGCTTGGAACTGCATGAGGAAATTGTTCATAGCTGCACCACCGTCCACTTTCAAGACTTGGATAGCTGTCTGAGCATCCACTTGCATCGTATCGATAATATCACGCACTTGATAAGCAATTGATTGAAGAGTTGCCTTGATAAAGTCTTCTTTAGTTGTTCCACGAGTCAAGCCAAAGACAGAACCGCGAGCGTTTTGGTTCCAGTATGGAGCTCCTAGACCTGTAAAGGCTGGAACAACATAAACTTCATCGTTGTTGTGAGAATCACGAGCGTATTTTTCAGATTCTGGTGAATTTTCAACCATGCGAAGACCATCACGAAGCCATTGAATGGCACTTCCTGCGATGAAGATAGAACCTTCCAAGGCATAGTAAACCTTGCCGTTGATTCCGTAACCAATGGTTGTTAAAAGATTGTTCTCAGACAACTGCATTTCTTCACCGGTATTCATGATGATGAAAGAACCTGTTCCGTAAGTATTTTTAACCATACCTGGTTCAAAGGCCAACTGTCCAAAGAGGGCTGCCTGTTGGTCACCAGCCATACCTGAGATTGGCACTTCTCCACCGTAGAAATGGAATGGCGCTGTCTTACCGTAGATTTCAGAGTTAGAACGAACTTCTGGTAGCATAGCCTTAGGAATGTTGAGGATTTCCAAAATCTCATCATCCCATTTGAGTTCTTTAATGTTATAAAGCATGGTACGGGCTGCATTTGAGTAGTCGGTCACGTGAGCCGCACCGTCAGTCAATTTCCAAACCAACCAAGTGTCAATAGTACCAAAGAGCAATTCCCCTTTTTCTGCTCGCTCTTGAGCGCCCTCTACATGGTCCAAAATCCAACGAACCTTGGTCGCAGAGAAGTAAGCATCGATGATCAAACCAGTCTTTTCATGGAATTTTTCCACATAACCTTGACTTTTTAGTTGTTCAGCCAAAGGTGCTGTCTGACGTGACTGCCAAACGATAGCGTTGTAGATAGGAAGGCCTGTTTTCTTATCCCAGACAACAGTTGTTTCACGTTGGTTGGTAATTCCGATTGCTTCGATTTGATTTGGCTTGACACCACTTTCGATGAAAGCACCCGCAATAACTGACTGAACAGAGTTCCAAATTTCATTGGCATTGTGCTCTACCCAACCTGCCTGAGGGAAAATCTGAGTAAACTCTTTTTGACTCGAGCTGACCTTTTCTCCTTTTTTGTTGAAAATAATGGCACGAGAACTTGTAGTTCCCTGGTCAATGGCCATGATGTATTTTTCTTGTGACATGTGCTGTCCTCCTGATAAAGATCTTGAGGATGTTTCCTCTTTACACTTACTAGTATACAAAATAAAGCGCTTTCTTGTTTATCAACTTTTTTTAATTTTTTAAAAAATGTGAGGAGATTGTGTGAATTTCACAAAAAAGACCTGGAACAACCAAGCCTTTTAAGTGAATAATAACTGACGAATCCCTGCCAAATCTTCCAAATCCAAGTCGTTTTTTAAATAATAAACGGGAGTCTGTTCCTTCTTATGAATCGGGTTATTGGTAACCAGCAAATCATAATGCCGAGTACAATCATAGGCTTCAATGGTAATAAAACGATTGTATTCCAAATACCGTTTCAAAATGGCTGCCATCCTTGAAAAGACAAGAAAACCTGATGTCAAATCCAAACCAATCCGCATATGCTGGCCACCATTTTCAGCCATATATTCGATTAACTGGAGCCATTCCCAGAGAATCTTCTTATCCAAATCCGTCCCCTGTTGAAAAGCAGGTAGAGCATGAAAAATCTCCTCTGCCGTTCCCCTAAAATCATGTTCCATCAACAAATAAGGATGACGATTCTCTAACTGGTACTTGTAGCGATCCTGTAAAATATAGCCCTTATATAGATAGACTTGAGCACAAAGCTGACTGAGTTCATAGGTGACATGGTCCTCTGTATAATCACCCAGTAACTCCTCCTTCTTCATTTCTTGAATCAATTGCGTCAGCAAATCTGCCAACTGCCCTCCAAAACCAAGGATATATTCCATTGTATGAAGAGGAAGAATGCGATGGGATAGGAGGAAAGAGAAGAAAATCATCATCTCCCCATCCTCAGTTCCTAGGGGGAGGTGTTGCCCAGCAAAAAAGGACGAAGCCTTTCTCAGCAAACGAAGGTAGAAAATATTGTCAAAATACCCTCGCATTTTCTCTTCTATGACTTGAAACTGACAGGCATTGACCCGAAGACGCTGTTGACTGATATGAGCCCAGAGAACCAAGTCCAATTTCTGACCCGAAGACAAACTTGCACCGCAGATTTCTTCTAAAGTGGCAATCTCCTGTTTTCTCTCTGGTTTCTGCATGTGACCTTCCCATTCCTGACTCGACCAGACCTTGCGGAAAAGACAGAAATAGAAATAGCGAATCTGATGTTCTGGGCCTCGCCAACGTCCATTTTGGATGGATAAGTCAAATTCTAACAAAATCTGATTTAAACTAGCTAAGTGGCGACTAAGCGTAGCCTCGCTAATCATCAATTCTTGAGCCAGCTGATGGGCTAAAAACTGTTGGTGGTAGAGAAGATAGACTAAAATTTGGTATTTAACAGCATTCTCCAAAAACAGGCTCCGGATATCTCTCCCTTTGGTAGCTGCACCGATTGACAGGCGCAGATTTTCATCTTCTAAGGAGATAGTCAGCTCTAAGCCACTATCCAAAGCCTTGTCATTGAGAAGGGTGACATATTTGGTTAGGGTTGCTTTTGAAAATCCTGTTTCCTCCATTACAGCCTTGACGGTCGTCTGAGACTCTTGTAATAGAAAGGAAAGGATTGAAAATTGGCCAGATTCAGCCTTTTCCATCAAATCTCCTAAATACATTTGTTACCCCTTTCATTTTCTACCTTAAGCATAGCATAAATCTTAGAAATGCTGAAATAATCTGTTTCTCTTTTTATTTTCATGCTGATTTCCTGGTCCATTATCCTAAAAATCAGCAAACACACGGCTCCCCCTTTGGGCATTTTTATGCTAAAATAGTAGCTATGGATAAAATTATTAAAACTATATCAGAAAGCGGAGCCTTTCGTGCTTTTGTCCTTGATAGCACAGAAACCGTCCGCACTGCTCAAGAAAAACACCAAACCCAAGCTAGCTCAACTGTAGCGCTCGGTCGAACTCTTATCGCTAGCCAGATTCTCGCAGCCAATGAAAAAGGAAATACCAAACTTACAGTTAAGGTGCTGGGATCTAGCTCTCTAGGTGCTATCATCACCGTCGCTGATACCAAGGGGAATGTCAAAGGCTATGTTCAAAATCCTGGTGTTGACATCAAAAAGACTGCAACTGGTGAAGTCCTAGTCGGACCTTTTGTTGGAAATGGTCAATTCCTCGTTATCACAGACTACGGTACTGGAAATCCTTACAACTCTATGACACCCCTCATTTCTGGGGAAATTGGTGAAGACCTTGCCTTTTACCTGACTGAAAGCCAACAAACGCCTTCAGCAGTCGGCCTCAATGTCCTTTTGGACGAAGAAGACAAGGTCAAGGTTGCAGGTGGTTTCCTAGTCCAAGTCTTGCCAGGAGCCAAGGAAGAAGAGATTGCCCGTTTTGAGAAACGCATCCAAGAAATGCCAGCTATCTCGACCCTTCTCGAAAGTGAAGACCATATCGAAGCCCTCCTCAAAGCTATCTACGGTGACGAGGCCTACAAGCGTCTTTCTGAAGAAGAAATCCGTTTCCAATGTGACTGTAGCCATGAACGCTTTATGAACGCTCTTGCCAGCCTTCCAAGCTCAGACTTACAGGAAATGAAAGAGGAAGACCACGGGGCAGAAATCACTTGTCAATTCTGCCAAACAACTTACAACTTTGATGAAAACGACCTGGAGGAACTCATTCGTGACAAATCTTAATACACCCTTTATGATTGGCAATGTTGAGATTCCCAATCGTACCGTTTTAGCACCCATGGCTGGCGTGACCAACTCAGCCTTTCGTACCATCGCAAAAGAGCTCGGAGCTGGACTCGTTGTAATGGAAATGGTCTCTGACAAGGGAATCCAATACAACAACGAAAAAACCCTGCACATGCTTCATATCGATGAAGGCGAAAACCCTGTTTCTATCCAACTTTTTGGTAGTGATGAAGACAGCCTAGCACGCGCAGCAGAATTCATCCAAGAAAACACCAAAACCGATATCGTGGATATCAACATGGGCTGCCCAGTTAACAAAATCGTGAAGAACGAAGCTGGCGCTATGTGGCTCAAGGATCCAGATAAGATTTACTCTATCATCAACAAGGTCCAATCTGTCCTTGATATCCCACTTACTGTCAAAATGCGTACCGGCTGGGCCGATCCATCTCTGGCAGTAGAAAATGCCCTCGCTGCTGAAGCTGCAGGTGTTTCTGCCCTCGCCATGCATGGTCGTACCCGTGAACAAATGTATACAGGTCACGCAGACCTTGAGACCCTTCACAAGGTCGCTCAAGCTTTGACCAAGATTCCATTTATCGCCAATGGTGACATCCGTACGGTTCAAGAAGCTAAACAGCGTATCGAAGAAGTTGGTGCTGACGCAGTTATGATTGGTCGCGCTGCCATGGGAAATCCTTACCTCTTCAACCAAATCAACCATTATTTTGAAACAGGAGAAATCCTACCTGATTTGACCTTTGAAGACAAGATGAAAATCGCCTACGAACACTTGAAACGTTTGATTAACCTCAAAGGGGAAAACGTAGCAGTTCGTGAATTCCGTGGCCTCGCTCCTCACTACCTCCGTGGAACATCTGGCGCTGCCAAACTCCGTGGAGCCATTTCACAAGCTAGCACCCTAGCAGAGATTGAAGCACTCTTGCAGTTGGATAAGGCTTAATAGTTTAAAACCCGTAACTCTCTTAAAGGTTACGGGTTTTTGATTGTAAAAATTTAAATACTGAGGGGTATTACTGATTCAAAGTAACACTGGAAACCTTACCATCCGCTCCTGTTGTAATTTGGATGATTTTTCCCCCACCAATTTTGGCATTATACTTACCATCATCAAGAGTATAAGAATAACCTTTGATAGAATAATTTTCTTTCTTTCCATCAGAAGATTCTACTGTAAATTGACCACCTGATGAAACTGTGATGGTTTCGCCATTTGCTCCCTTCCAATTGCCCGCTGCAGCTGAGAAATCACCATCTACCATGGTTAAAACACCCTTGTAGCGTTTATTTTGCTCTGCTTGTTTGTCTTGAAGTTTGCGGTCAGTTGTAGGATCATAGCTTGATTGGTTAGACTGGGCTTGAGGAGTCTGTTGAGTTGAAGGAGCCTGAGCAGGAGTTTGTTGACTAGCCGCCTGTTGATTAGACACTTCTTGACCTTGTCTTTGCTCTGGTGCAGGTGCCGCTTGTGATGGTGTTGCACTTACTGAAGACTGGTCGGTAGATGCCTTGGCCTTTTCAGATGAAGCTGAACTTGAGGACTTCTGAGTCTTGCTTTCTTTGCTAGAAGAAGCTACTTTAGAACTTGATGATTGGCTTGTCTTAGCAGAACTGCTTGCTTGAGTTGTTTCCTTTTTATTTCCACAAGCTCCCAGTAGCAAAGTAGAAGCCAATACAGTTGCTGCCATCAATTTGATATAGGTTTTCTTTTTCATTTTTCTACTCCTTTGTAATATTTTAGAAATATAAAGAAATCTTTTTGTAATATAATTGTAACACTAGAATTTAAATATGTCAACAATTTATTTAAACTATTTTAAAAATCTTAAATACTTTAGATACATTTACTCTTCCTACTCCTTTATTCGTAATCTAATAGAAAAAACAGAAAAAAATTCCTATTTTGTTTAAAATTTTTTAAATCGCTCTTGTGTAATCGCTTGCATCTTTAACTGCAAAGGAATATAATAACATTGAAATAGAATATAGGAGGTGCACTCTTATGCTAAACAAGTATTACAAGTATCTTCCTTGGTTGATTTTGGGAGCTTTCTGGTCTTATCAATCTGCAATTCGCTACGCTCAGACTACATTTGATTTATTTTACTTAATAACCATTTTTATGATTGTAGATATAGCTTTATTGTACTTACACGAAACCTATTTAAAATATAAATACAAAGATTTATTCATTCGCATCATGAGCAACTCTAAGAAAAATAGCCATTCATAAAAACAGTCGCAACAGCAAATCAAACTAATAAAGGCAAATAAAGAGATCGGGAACTTTTCCCGACCTCGTTTTTTATTTCAATCGATAGGTTTTTCTTGGTTTCTTTTTAGGTACTCGTTTGAGTCCGACTTCTTCTACATATTCTCCGTATTTTACGAGAAAGTTATTACTGACGATTGGACGACCGGGGTTGATAAGATTGACCAGTTCAGTTCCTTCGTAGACAGTGAACTCCTCCTCCAGCAGATAAAGGAAGGTCGGATTCCAGTCGAGACGGCCTTGGATTCGTTTGATGGATTCTTGGATAATGGCATAATGGTCAAAAGCGAAGGCTTGCTCCTCCAACTCTACTCCCTCGAAGAAGCACTTGCCTGTCTGAAAATCAACATCTACGAAAACGACATCCTTGGCATCGTCCCCTGCTTGAACAAGTTCTAATGCACGACTAGGCAGATAAATCAAGTGGGCAATAGTCACTGTCCAGCCCCGGGGGTCACGGCTGGGGGTCGATACGGTCATCAATTGCTCGATTTTTTCCAAAGGAAGATCGAGATTGACTTCTTCTCTCACCTCACGCTGACAGGCATGCGCAGCGTCTTCTCCCTTGTCCATAAAGCCTCCAACCAGAGCCAAACAATTTTGATAAGGGTGAGCCTTGCGGCGGATTAGCAAAAGCTTGATTTTTCCTTCGACAAAGCAGTAGGCTACCATATCCACCGTCACACTTGGTTTTTCGTATTGAGGGAGTTCCTGCTTGTAGTACCAATTCAAAAACTCCTCCTGGCTGGCATGAATTTCAAAATATTCTTTTTCCGTCATCCCTGCTGGAATCATCGTGTCCGTCATTTTACGCCTCCTTACGAACTGCCTTGGTCCATTGGTACCAACCTACTAGACTATTGAGTGTGTAAACCCAGTACATCCCTTGGATGTGGATGTTTTCACCCCACCAGAGGTAAATACTAAAGAGATTAGTTGCAATCCAGAAAATCCATTGCTCACGGTAGAGACGTGTCATCAAGAGCTGACCAACACCATTGGTCGCATCGGTAACACTATCACGGAAAGGGCGAGCACTATGGATACTTTGGTAAGCCAAGCCCATACCAATCCAAATGATAGCAGTCAAAGCCAAGTACTTGAGCCAGTCAAGCACAGATAATTTCTTGGCTTCAAAATGAGATTCTTCTGCTTTTCCTTGATCATTAATACGATTAGACAGCCAAGCATAGAGACCAATCGGCTGCATGACAAAGAAGTAAACAGTCGTCAAAACTTCACCATAAAAAGTCGCATTCATGGCCAAAATCAAATAGATAGCAGAGTTAATAGCCCCGAAGAGATAATTGCTTGCACGTCCTTCTGCTACCAAGATAACACATACAATCCCAGTCCAAGAGGCAAACAAGCTCATCCAGTCATGACTTTCTGTATTTTGCGTGAATTCCAAGATCAAGGGAACACTTGACAGGACGATGAGATACAACCACTGGAAGAGACTACGTCCCATAAAGAGATCCTTCCAGAGCAGACGCATGATCCCTGCAAAACCGATCTTGCGGGCTTCCGCATGGACATTTTTAAAGTTTTCGATAAATTGTGTGA
This sequence comes from Streptococcus mitis, assembly GCF_026782865.1. Taxonomy (GTDB): domain Bacteria; phylum Bacillota; class Bacilli; order Lactobacillales; family Streptococcaceae; genus Streptococcus; species Streptococcus mitis_CG. Next base: position 69,155 of record NZ_JAKUXK010000003.1, on the reverse strand, counting down.
TTTTTTCAGTTAATTTTTTCATATTTTTCTCCTAATCTGCTTGGTAAATGGCATCAATAGCCACTTTGGCTGCTTCATAATTGCCTAGGTAATCCTCAGCTAGATAAACTAGTGGAATGGTGGTTAAATATCGCTCCCTCATCTGATCCAAATGTTGTGAAAAACTATGACGAATATGGTCTTCTGCCATGGTCATATCTCTAAAGCCGTCATTGACATAGGAGCCGACAGGTTGCACAAAGAGAATCAAGTCCCATTTTTCCTTAGCCAAGATCGAAACAAAAAGATTGTCAAAGGTTTCTCCTGATAAGTCCTCTTGGTCCTCAGCCTCCATGTAATAATCATAGTAGCCCTTGGTTACTAAGGAGTTGGTGTCTGCTATCACCAGTCCCCTATTGGCATTGCTATCGATTAACTTAGAGGTCTGGTCATACTGCCCCAACAGGAGATAATAGTAATCCTTTGGAGTCAATTCATCGTCGCGGACATTGTTTTTGATCTGATACTCACGCGCGTATTCCAAACTGACGGGTGCATCGTAATACCTTGCCAAATCCTTGGCCAGAGTGGTCTTCCCATTGCTGGCACTTCCCATAATCAACACTTTCTTTGTAAACTGACGACGGAAGGGTTGAGCGATATATTTCCAATATTTGCTTGGATTTTCTCGAATCATAGTCGCTGAGATACCAAACTTTCGTTCTTGTAAGACAGTCTCAAAGCCACGATTAGATAATTCTTGCTGGTAGTCTGCTTCTCCCACAAAGAAAATTAGTTCTTGCTGGGTTTCATCATAGGAAATCTCTGCAAACATCTGATTCAACCACTCCTGCCAGCCCATAGGGTAACGGGGAAGATTGGTCTCATCTAACTTGCAAACGGAGGTCAACTCGTCATCACCAAAGGCCTCTCGGATATAGCGAAATCTTTTTTGAAGCGTTAAGCCTACCTGTTCCCCTCTGTCTCCCTCATAGCCTGAAACGACAACCCAGACCTGGTCACACTGTCGCTTGGCTCGCTGGATCAGATCGATATGACCTTGATGAAGCGGAGCAAAGGTTCCAAATACCACTGCTGTTTTCTTTTTCATAAACGCATTACCTTTTTATGATTTTTGATATTTTCATTATCTATGTTTTTATTATAAACTATATTTTTGTTTTGTCAATAGTTTTTTATTGTTTTTTATAAAAAAGTAGCGAAAAAGAGAACCAAGATTGCTCTTGATTCTCCATTTTTATGCAATATCAAATTTTAACTGGCCTGCTTTAACACCAATCTTAAGTGTGCTGCCTGCCTCTAATTCTCCCTTGAGAAGAAGTTCTGCCAACTTGTCTTCCACTTCTGTTTGTAGGATTCTACGAAGTGGACGAGCTCCCATCTCTGGGTCATATCCTTGATTTGCCAACAATTTCAGTGCGGAAGCTTGTAATTTCAAGTCAATGCCTTTTTCAGCCAAACTTGCCACTAAAGGTTTGACCATAATCTTCACCACTTCCTGCATATGGTCGCTAGACAGGCTATGGAAGACCACCTTTTCATCAATACGGTTGATAAACTCAGGTCTATAAGCCTTTTTCAGCTCTTCGAACATGCGTTTTTCCATATTCTCCTGGTCAAAACGAATGTCCTTTGCCCCAAATCCAACTGTCTTGTCATCACGAAGGGCTGTCGCACCAAGGTTTGATGTCATGATGATAATGGTATTTGAAAAGTCGACCTTGCGTCCCTTACTATCTGTCAAGACACCGTCATCCAAGACCTGCAAGAGAACATTAAAGATGTCTGGGTGGGCCTTCTCTACCTCGTCAAAGAGGAGAACAGAGTATGGTTTGTTGCGAACTTTCTCGGTCAACTCCCCACCTTCTTCATAACCCACATAACCTGGAGGAGCTCCGTTGAGACGGCTGGCTGCGAATTTCTCCATATACTCACTCATATCAAAGCGGATAAGGGCTGATTCGTCATCAAAAAGAACTTCCGCCAAAGCCTTGGCTAATTCGGTCTTACCGACACCTGTAGGCCCTAAGAACATAAAGGAACCAATCGGACGCTTATGACTGCGAATCCCTGACTGGTTGCGGCGAATGGCACGGCTAATGCTTGAAACTGCTTGATCTTGACCGATGACACGTTTGTGCAATTCAGCTTCCAGATTCAGATATTTTTTAGCATCAGTCTGGGTCAGTTTTTGGACTGGAATACCTGACAAGCGACTCAAGGTAGTCAAAATATCAGACTCTGTCACCAAGTCTTTATAGACAGGCACTTCCTCTTCTTTTGCGATTAGCTGGGCTGCCTGTTTCCACTTGCCATCCATCAGGGCCTTGTCAGCTGGACTTAAGCCAGAATCATCTGCTGTTACATGCTTAGCCTTATTTTGCACTGTTGCTGCTGCTTCATCTAAGAGGTCAATAGCAGAATCTGGCAAGTGACGGCTAGTCAAGTAACGATGGGCCATCTTGACAGCTGTTTCAACCGCTTCATCTGTGATTTGCACCCGGTGATGTTTCTCATAAGTCGCCTTCAAGCCTTGCAAAATGGTCATGCTGTCTGCCACGCTTGGCTCTTCGATCGTCACTTTGGCGAATCGACGAGAAAGGGCCGCATCTTTTTCGATGTGTTTTTGATATTCTTCCTGAGTAGTCGCACCAACCGTTCTCAAGGTGCCACGCGCCAAGGCTGGCTTCAAGATATTGGCCGCATCTAGAGTTGAGTCAATCCCGCTCCCAGAACCCATGATAGTGTGGAGTTCATCGATAAAGAGGATGACTTGACCATCTTCTTCAATATCCTTGATGATATTGTTCATGCGTTCTTCAAAGTCACCACGGAAGCGTGTCCCTGCAACGACATTCATCAAGTCAAGCTCTAACACGCGCATCTTAGCCATTTCCGCAGGTACATCACCACTAGCAATACGCTGGGCAAGACCAAGCGCCAGAGCTGTTTTTCCGACACCGGCATCCCCAACCAAGACAGGATTATTCTTTATCTTCCGACTCAAGATTTGAATCATACGCGAGATTTCCTTGTCCCGACCGATGACTGGTTCTAACTTGCCAGAACGCGCTTGCCCTGTCAAATCATGCGTATAGTCCTCGAGACCTCCGCTCGGAGTCTGGGGCATCCCCATCATATTGGCCATAGAATTTTGCTTGTCAGCTACTGTACGATGGCGTTGGCGTATAGCCTTGAGATCTTCTCGAGTCCAGCCTGCACGTTCTTCTAGATTTCGACGTAGGGCAGCAATCTTAACCTGATCTTTCTTGTCTTCATAAGAAAAACCAGCCCTTTCCAAGATACGAGTCGCCAAGGCATTGCCATCATGCAAAATCGCATAAAGGACGTGCTCCGTCCCCAGCACCTTAGCATGAACCACTGACGCTACATACTCTGCTTCATCAAAAAGGACCTGCAAACGATGAGAAAACGGCAATTCCGTAAAGGTTTCATCCTGGCTATAGTCCGTTTCAGTTAGTTCCAAAGCCACCTCTTCTAAACGGTCCATCTCATATGGATAATCATTTAAAGTTGCCCCTGCCACACTATAACTGTGATTGGACATGGCAATCAACAAGTGCCAAGACTCTAGGTAACGAGCTCCAAAATGGCCAGCAACCATGTAGGCACTTTCGATACATTCATTCAATGCTTTTGAATAGTTCATCTTACTTCCCTTTTCTATCTACTTCTTGTATGACCTGTCGTAGCATATTTGCACGAACAACTGGAGCTTCTTCTCCTAGAACGCGATCTAAAGCTACTGCCACCAGCAAATTCATCTCCTGCTTGGTCATCAATTCCTGCTCAACCAAAAGCTGTAGAATATCCTCATAAATTTCTTGACTGACCCGCTCACCAATCGAGTAAAGCAGCTCCCTGAGCATTTCATGATGACTAGAAAACTCAATCCGTCCTATACGAATGTAGCCTCCGCCACCACGCTTACTTTCAACCAAGTAGCCTCTACTTTCCGTAAAGCGTGTCTTGATCACATAGTTAATCTGACTAGGGACAACCTGAAAGGTATCTGCCAACTGACTCCGTTGCAACTCCACAATACCAGATTGATCTAAAATCGCCTTGATGTAGGCCTCAATATGATCCGATGTATTTTTAAATCTCATTACAAACCCACCTCTCTCTTTAAACCTTGACTATCTTTGACTATTATACCGAAATTTTCTCATTTTTAAAAGAAAAAGGGCGCTGGTAAAGGATAATCTTCACCAACTCCCTATTTTTCTACTTATCTAAGCCTAATTCTGCCAAGATTTGACGTTTATAGGCAATCTTTTGGACTTCCTTATCCTCACCTTCAGACCAATCTAGTTTAATTTCTGAAACAATCTGCCCAGGGCGATTTTTCAAGATATAGATGCGGTTGCTGAGACTGAGGGCCTCCTCGATACTATGCGTGATGATCAAGGTTGTTAGCTGCAACTGCTTGTGAATCTCAAGGTACCAAGCGTGTAGTTCCATCTTGGTCATCTCATCCAAGGCGCTAAAGGCTTCATCTAAGAGAAAGAGTTTGTGACCGAAAAGATAGGTACGAAGCAAGGCCACACGCTGACGCATCCCCCCACTGAGTTCATGAGGGTATTTATCTCTTACAGCTGTCAACTGGAAGGTCGCAAGAATGTCATCTGCGCGAGCAATAGCTTCTGCCTTATCCACCTTTTGAATCAAGAGGGGCAGAATGATATTACCAAGCACCGTCTTGTGTTCCAAGAGCAGATCCTTTTGCAACATATAACTCACGCGCCCCTTGGGATTTTCTTCACCATCAAGGACAATTCTCCCTGACTGAACTTCTAAAATCCCCGCAATTAAGTTGAAAAGCGTAGTCTTACCAACACCACTTGGGCCTAAGATAGAAACCACTTCTCCTGAAGTCACCTGCAAGTTAATGTCCTCTAAAATCCTCTCATGACCATAGGCATAACTGACGTGTTCTAGTCTAATTTCTGTCATTATTTTACAAATTCATTAGTGAAGCCTTTGTCTGTCAAGTCTTCTTTAAGGATACCATTTTCTTTGTCCCATTTGTAGAAGGCGTTCCAGCGAGCTGCATCAAATTGACCCCATTTTTCCTTGTCGCTTGCGTATTCTTTTGACAAGTATTTTTGAGATTCGATGACAAAGTCACGTTTTTCCTGGAGTTCAGGTGCATTCTTGATGAGAATATCTGCCGCTTCCTCTGGATGCTCCATAGCATATTGGTAACCTTTTTTGATAGCTTGGATGACTTTGCGAGCTTCTTCTTTGTTATCTTTCAAATAGTCGTTGTTTGCGATGATAACTGGTGAATAGTAGTCAAACTCCTTTACATAGTCTTTCAAATACATGAAGTTAGCCTCTACGCCTTGAGATTTTGCAAGGATACCATCCCATCCATAGTAGATCCAAGCAGTGTCAAATACTCCATTAGCAATTGGTGTGATAGAGTTTGAATCGTTGTTTGGTACTTTTTCTACCTTCTCAAAGTCCCCACCTTGTGACTCTACCAAGGTTTTCAACATAGCAAGTTCAGTTGGGTCATTCCAAGTTCCGTATTTCTTACCAACCAAGTCTTTTGGACTAGCTACATTGTCAGATTTACGAGAGATAATTCCTGAGGTATTGTGTTCTACGATAGCGGCAACGGCAGTAATTCCTGCACCTTTTTCCAATTTCTTAGCCATGTAGTCTTGGAAATACACTGCAAATGGTGCCTTTCCGTTAATAACCAAGTCAGAAGAACTTTCTTCTGGTGGCAATTTCAAATCAACATCCACTCCAGCTTCTTTGAAATAGCCTTTTTCTTTAGCAACATAAAGCCCTGTGTGGTTGGTATTTGGCGTCCAGTCTAGGATAAAATCAATCTTCTTAAGCTCTACTTCCTTATTATCCTTAGAAGCAGTTCCTTGGCCACAGGCCACAAGCACAACAGCTACAAGAGCTGTTAAAACAGTTAAAAACACTTTCCATGTTTTCTTCATTTCAATTTCCTCTTTTCTTTTTCAGAGACATTCTAATTCTACGAACGTTTCCATTTAATAACATATTTCTCGCTGATATCGACCAACTTCATACCCAGAAGACTGATAATCGATACCAGAATAATAATAGCAAACATGGTATCATACTGAAACAGTTTCTTGGACTGAATCATGTAGACACCTAGTCCTTCAAAACCTCCCAACCACTCAGATACCACTGTTGTGATAAAGGCGTAGGAGACACTGACCCTCAGACCTGCATAAAAGTAAGGCAGGCTGACTGGAATTTTAAAATGCCACAGGATTTGCCAAGGCTTGGCCCGCATCAGACTAAACAAGGTCAGCATATCCTTGTCACAATGCCTAAAACCGTCCAAAATACTTACGATGATAGGAAAAGTTGTCGTCAAGATAATCAAAACAATCTTGGGTAAAATCCCATAACCGAGCCACAAGACCAGGATAGGAGCTATGGCAATAGTCGGAATGGTCTGAACAACCACCATCATAGGGTAAATCAGGTCATTGAGCCAAGTCAACCTATCCATGAGCACAGCCATGAGACAGGCAATCAAGACTCCCAAAATTAGACCCAATAAAGCCACTCTCAAGGTCGCCCAGCTATGGTGCCAGAGAAATTCTCTATCACGAACAAAGGACAGGAGAATTTCAAGAGGTGTCGGCAGGATAAACTTGGGGAGAAGTTTAAGAAAACCTGCTAACTGCCAGATTGATAAAACCCCTAGAAAGCCCAATAGACTAATGTGTCGTCTCAGTATACTTTTCAAGTTTCTCATCAATACTTAAAATCTCTCCTACATTTATTTTGACATTGGCAAAGACATTATCTGCCTCCTGCCCTGCCACTTCTAGCGCTTCTTTGAGAATGCGCATAAGCTCATCAAACTCCCCTTCCAAGACCGTTTCAAATGGTGTCACCACCATAGTCACCTCTTGAGCTTGCAGATAAGCAATGACTTGATCGATAACAGCAATCCGATCAATCCCCTGTGATAGGGGTAAAATTTGCAAGGCGATGCTTGCTTTCATAACAACCTCCTCTTCTCGTTTTCCTTTGACAAAAAGAAAAACCTTTACCATATATGGAAAAGGTGCAGAATAGACTAAGTATCGTTCCCTACGCTGGCATTACCCAGATCAGGTGCGGTCGAAGTTTAACACTTCCTCTCAGACTGTACACAGACTCCCATATATTATATGGACATATGATAGCGCAAAACAAAAAAAATGTCAAGGAAACTGCTTACAGAAAAACATGAAAAAGAGTTTGAAAACAAATGCTTCAAACTCTACATAACTTTTTATTTAGCCTCGTACCAGGTTGTCCCTTCATTTTCATCTGCGATGAGGGGAACACTGAGTTGAATGGCTTCTTCCATGGTTTGTTTGACCAATTTTTTCATCTCTGCCAATTCAGATTTAGGAACTTCAAGGACGATTTCATCGTGCACTTGTAACAGCATCTTGGTCTGATAACCACCTGCAACCAAGGCTTTATCCAGCTGAATCATAGCAATCTTGAGAATATCTGCCGCCGATCCCTGAATAGGAGAGTTGATAGCAGTCCTCTCTGCAAAACCACGAATATTGAAGTTGCGCGAATTGATATCTGGCAACTCACGACGACGTTTAAAGAGGGTCTCCACATAGCCCTTATCACGCGCCTCACGCACCACTTCATCCATGTAGTTTTTAATACCTGGGAAGCGTTCAAAGTAGGTATCAATGTAGGCTTTGGCTTCCTTACGACTAATACCCAGATTATTAGACAAGCCAAAGTCTGAAATTCCATAAACCACCCCAAAGTTAACAGCCTTGGCATTGCGACGGTCGTTTGCAGTCACATCCTCAGGACGCTCAATACCAAAGACCCGCATAGCTGTCGAAGTATGGATGTCCGCTCCCTCTTGGAAAGCCTTAATTAAGTGCTCGTCTTTAGAGATATGTGCCAAAACGCGCAATTCAATCTGTGAATAGTCGGAGCTGAGCAGCACACTATCCTCCCACTCAGGTACAAAAGCCTTCCGAATGAGGCGACCTTGCTCCAAACGCACAGGGATATTTTGCAAGTTTGGATCCACACTAGACAAACGCCCAGTCTGAGTCAAATCCTGCACATAGCGAGTATGAATCTTGCCATCAGCCAAAATCCAGTCCTGCAAGCCAATCACATAAGTCGATTGAATCTTAGCAATTTGACGGTAATCCAGGATTTTCTTAACAATCGGCGCAATAGGAGCCAGGCGCTCCAAGACATCCACCGCTGTCGAATAACCTGTCTTGGTTTTCTTAGTGTATTCTAGAGGAAGTCCCAATTTTTCAAAGAGAAGCACGCCCAACTGCTTAGGCGAGTTGATATTAAACTCCTCACCAGCCAGTTCGTAAATCTCCTGAGTCAGTTTTTCAATGACAAGCTCATTTTCAGCCTGCATCTCAAGTAAGGTCTCTTTCTTGACCGTAATCCCAGCAATTTCCATCTTGGCAAGGACAAAAGCTAGAGGTTGTTCCATATCATAAAGAAGCTCTAATTGCCCATTTTCGCTGAGTTTTTCAAGCAAAATAGGTTCTGTTTCGACCAAAACGGCAAGTTTACGTGCCAAATGTTCTAAGAATTTCTCGCGTTCAGGAATGGCCTTCTTGACTCCCTTACCATAGAAAGTCTCATCATCAACCAAATAAGTCTGACCATAAAGACTAGCGATGGTCGCAATTTCATTGTCCTCCACAGTCGAAAGGAGGTATTTAGCCAAACGGCTGTCAAAAGCAGGTGCCTGCAAATCCACACCCAAACGATGCAAGAAAACTTTAGCCTTCTTGAAGTCATAAACTCTCAGAGGTGTTTTTTCTAAAAAGTCCTTGAAAATCGGCTCTTGCAAAAGTTCAAGTTTGTCTGTGGCATAGAGCTTATCCCCACAAGACCAAGCAAAACCAACCAAATCATCCGTATGGTAATTCTCACCAAAAAGCTCAAAATGGAAGATAGACTCTTCACTCAGCATATCTTGACTGATTTGGTCAACGATAGTAAAGTTCAAACTTTCAGCCACATCGGCTGACGACACATTTAAAGCCTGTTTGAGCTGTTTGAAGCCCATCTCATCGTAGAATTTTCCAAGATTTTCCACATCTGGACCACTATAGACCAAATCCTTCAAACCAATCTCAATCGGTGCCTTGGTATCAATGGTCGCTAGTGTTTTAGACAAAAAGGCCTGTTCCTTATCATTGATGAGATTTTCCTTCATCTTAGAAGCCTTCATCCCATTGATATTCTCATAAATCCCCTCGAGTGAGCCATGCTCCAGCAAGAGCTTGATACCTGTCTTTTCACCAATTTTGGTTACTCCAGGGATATTATCCGACTTATCACCCATGAGCGCCTTGAGATCGATAAACTGCGTCGGTGTAATGCCCATCTTTTCCATGAGATAGTCTGGTGTAAAGGCCTCAAACTCAGCCACACCTTTCTTGGAAATCTCAACCACTGTATGCTCATCCGTCAGCTGAATCAAATCCTTGTCTCCACTGACAATGGTAATATCAAAACCATCCTGCTCTGCTAGCTTATCCAGTGTCCCAATGATGTCATCCGCCTCATACTGAGCTAACTCATAGTGACGAATCCCCATATGATCCAGCAACTCACGAATGAAAGGAAATTGCTCACGAAACTCATCAGGAGTCTTAGCTCGACCACCCTTATAGTCCGCATACATCTCTGTCCGGAAGGTCGTCTTTCCCGCATCAAAAGCCACCAAGATATGACTCGGTTCAACTCGTTCCAACAAATGGCTCAACATCAACTGGAAGCCATAAATCGCATTGGTATGCAAGCCAGCCGCATTCTTAAAACGGTCCAACTGCTGATAAAGCGCAAAAAACGCCCGAAAAGCAACAGAAGACCCATCAATCAATAATAATTTTTTCTTATCCATACACCTATTATAAAGGAAAGCACCAAAAAATACCATTGGGAAGAGTTCCCTGAGAGAAACTAAGATAATAGTAAAAAGAGAAGGAAGTTATTCCCTCTCTTTCAATCTACTAAAATAAATTAGTTCTTACGTTTCACAAATGGAATAGCACCAAGGAACAATCCAAGGAATCCTAATGATGCAACTGCAACATTATCTTTACCACCAGTATTTGGAAGTTCTTTTTTATCTTCTGCTTTTGCTGCTGGTGCTTGATAAGTATTATCCTTGTTAGTACCTGCTGTTGTAAGAGTATATTCTGGGACTTCGTTAATTGCTGGGGCGCCGGTTTCTGCATACGCTGGAACTTCAGTAATTGCTGGGGCACCTGTCTCTGCATACGCTGGAACTTCGTTAATTGCTGGGGCGCCTGTCTCTGCATACGCTGGGACTTCAGTAATTGCTGGGGCACCTGTTTCTGCATACGCTGGGACTTCAGTAACTGATGGTCCTCCTGTTTCTGCATACGCTGGAACTTCAGTAATCGCTGGGGCGCCTGTCTCTGCATACGCTGGGACTTCAGTAATTGCTGGGGCGCCGGTTTCTCCGTATGCAGGAACATTATTCACTGTAGCGTCTTCACCATTTGTAGATAAAGGCCCTGTATATTCTGGAACTTCGTTAACAGCTGCTAAGACAAAATTAGCACCACCTTTATATTCTGGAACTTCATTAACAGCTGCTTCTAAACTATTAACTCCACTGTTGAATTCTGGAGCTACCTCAGCTACAGGAGATAATAATGCTTCTCCGTTTTCATTCACAGGTGTATTGGTTGCAAGAGTTCCAGTGAATTCTGGAGCTACCGCAGCTACAGGAGGCAATAATGCTTCTCCATTTTCATTCACAGGTGTATTGGTTGCAAGAGTTCCAGTGAATTCAGGGGCTACCTCAGCTACAGGAGCATCAGCCGCATTAACTCCTCCACTATATTCAGGAGCATCAGCTACAGTAGGAGGTGTTGCATCATTTACCCCACCATTGAAATCAGAGCCATTATCCCCAGCAGGAGAGTCACTAGGATTCACACCACCGTTGAATTCAGGAGAGTTAGGAGCACTTGGAACTTGGTCAGGTTGTTTAGCATCATCAGAAGGTGCATCACTAGGACTTACACCACCACTAAAGTCTTTCGATTCTTCACCCTTAGGAACTTCTTTTAAGTTTTCGATGTAACCTAAAGTTGCGTTGTAATTCTCAGTTAGTTTGGCAATTGCATCGTCATCCTCTTGAACTGCTTCGTTCACTTCGTCGAAATTGGCCTTAGCTTCATCAGCTGCTGCTTTAGCAGAAGCAACTGAAACTTCTAGTTTAGTTACAGCATCTTGCAATCCATCTTGGATAGCTTGATCCGCATTGTATTTCTTAGCAGTTTCAAGAGCAGTTTTAGCTTTTTCTAAAGTTTCTTTTTGTTTCTCTAATGTAGCATTTTTCTCTTCTACTACCTTAGCTTTTTCAGCAGCGTCAGCCTTATCTTCCTCAGCTTCTTTAGTTAATTTTTCAATTTTTTCAGCTAAATCATCAGCAATGTCTGTAAGTTTTTTGACAATTGGTTTAGAAGCTTCTTTTTTAGCAGCTTCTTCAATTTTTTTAGTTTCGTCAGCAGTTAATTCTTTAGTTTTATAAGCTTCAGGAGCTTTATCTTTTGTGTTGGCATCGTTGAGGAATTCATCTATAGCTTGAGTAGCTGTAAGAACTCCATCTTCAATCGCTTTTAATAAAGCTTCTTTACCGATTTCAGCTTTTGCTTCTTCGATAGCTTTCGCTTTATCTTCTGGCTTGATGCTAGCATCCTTGTTGACTTTATCTTCAGCTTTTTTTTCAAGTTGCTCTAAAGCACCTTTCAAAGCTTCTAAGTTATCTGCTTCTTCTTTTTTAGCGTCTTCTTCTTTTTTAACTTCTTCTTCAACTTTAGCTTTTGCTTTAGCTGCTGCTTCTTTAGCCTTAGCTAATTCAGCTTCTGCATCAGCTTTAGCTTTGTCTGCTTCTGCTTTTGCAGTCTCAGCAGCAGTTACATCAACAGCTTCTTTTTTAGCTTTAGCTGTAGCTTCTTCTACTTTTTTAGCTTCTTCAGCAACTTTCTTCTCTAATTCAGCAACTTTAGCATCAGCCTCTGCTTTAGCTTTAGCAGCTTTTTCAGCTTCGGTTGGTTCAGCTTCTTCCTCTGGAGTTTCTTCAGCTGGTTTAGCTGGTTCTGCAGCTTCTTTTGCTTCTGCTTTTTTTACTTCTTCAAGAAGATTATCACGTTTTTCAGTTAAATCTTGAATTTCAGCTGTAGCATCTTGAACTTTTTCATCAGCTTCGTCAAATTCAGATTTGGCAGTATCGCGTTCTTTTTCAATCGCAGTTACAGCTTTTTCTAGTGGTGCTGTGATATCTTCAGCAAATCCGTTTTCTTTAGCGGATTTAAGAGCTTCTTTTGCTTCTTTTAAAGTATCTTCCTGTTTTTTTAGTGTTTCAGCTTTCTTTTCAGCATCAGCTTTTAATTGCTCAGCATCATCCGTTAAGTTTTCAATTGTTTCAGTTAAATCATCAGCTTTGTCTTGCAATTTTTCTGATTCAGGACGAGCAGCATCCGCTGCTTCACCTTCTTCAATTCCCGCTTGCACCTCTTCAGGAAGCTTGTTCTTAGATACAGGAGTTTCTGTTTTAATTGTTGGATTAGTATCTTGTGCTTTTTCAGCATCATCTGCTAACTCAGCAAGAATATCAGAAGCATTTAATTCACCAGACTCAACAGCCTTTAATAATTCTTCTTTTGCTTTTTTGTCAAGCAATTCGTTATCAGGAATTTGTTTCAAAGCTTCAGTTAAAGCTTCTTTAGCTTCTGCTTCTTCTTTTGCAGCGGCTTCTTCTTTTGCGGCTTCTTCTTTTGCTTTAGAGTCAGCTTTAGCAGCTTCTTCTTTTGCTTTAATTAATTCATCGTCAGCCGTTTTCTTAGCTTCTTCAGCTTTAGTTTTTGCAGCATCAGCCTCAGCAGCTTCTTTTTTCTCTGTTTCAAGTTTAGTAGCTGCATCAGTTGCTGTAGTAGTTGTTCTATCTACTTTAGATTGAGCTTCATCAACTTTAGCGTTAGCTTCTTTTTCAGCTTCCTTAGCTTTTTCAACCTCAGTTTTTGGTGTTTCAGCCGCAGGTGTAGGCTTAGTTTCTCCAGTAGGTTGAGCAGCTGTAGGTTTGTCATCAGCTTTCACAACTGACGGTTGAGATGCAACAAATGTAGCACCTAAAACAGCCACACTAGCCAAACTGGTTAAAATCATTTTCTTTTTGTTCATCTTGTGTACCTCTTTTTGAGAATCATATTTATGTACATTATAAACCTTTTTTTGAGTGAAATCAAGAAATATGTTATATTATATATACTTTATTATTAATATAATATATTTCAAGGCTATAAAAAACTTCAAGAAAGTAACGCATGTTTTACTAGCTTTCTTTTTTCTTTCTTTTCATCACTTTCATTTTCTATAGTAAATTATAGTTTCGAATCCAATTCAGATATCTTAACTCTTCATAAAAACTCTAGTTTAAACAAAAAAACAGGAGATTTCTCTCCTGTTCAGATTCAATTACTTAAAATTAAACCCACTCACCGTTATGATTTACAGTATAACCGTCCACTATAGTATTAACAGCTAGCTCACCTGAAGAGTAAGAATAATACCACTTACCAGAGACTTGATACCAGCCCGTTTTCATTGCCCCTGAATCATCTAGATAATACCAAAATCCTTTCTCTTGTAACCAGCCTGTCTGCATTTCGCCTGACGATTTCAAATAATACCAGTTAGAACCATCTTTTAGCCATCCCGTTGATTTAGAACCATTGGATTTAAAATGATACCAACTACCATTCACTTTCTTCCAATTTATAGCCAAACTACTATCCGTATTGTTGTTAGAGGTATTTCCTGGTTGGTGAACATCCGAGTGCGAAACTTCTTCCAACTGAACATAGCGACGACTTCCATTATAAGCAGTATAACTCAACCATTTGTATCCATCTTTTTCGAGAATCTGATCATAATGAACGTTCTCTCCAGAGTAATAATAATCAATTGTAGTTGCGCTAGCTAGGGGCTGAGTCTTGATAGCAGATTTAGCCTTAAAAAAATGTGTTCCTCCTGTGGAAGAGATACGAGAATCATTTAGAACGTGAGAATCAAGAGGATTTGTATTCACAGCCTCCAATTGTACATAACGACGGCTTCCATTATAAGCCGTATAACTCAACCACTTGTATCCGTCTTTTTCAAGAACTTGATCATAATGAACATTATCGCCAGCATAATAGTAATTAATCGTAGTAGCGCTAGCTAGAGGCTGATTTTTGATAGCAGCCTTAGCCTTGAAAGAATGTGTTCCTCCTGTGGAAACTGAAGTTTGACTATTCCCTGCACTGCCTCCAGCTAAATCTTTAAAATGAATAAAGCCAGTCATGGTATTGGCCTTCACGATGCGCTTATTATAAGATTCCCTTATCCCATAGTTGTATTCTTCAATCTCAATCTGATCTCCCATTACATTTGACACCCAAGCAACATGACCATAAGTCCCTGCAGTAGACCAAGCAATGGAGCCAATAGCTGGTGTATTATCTACACGATACCCTTCACGACGAGCACGATGACCCCATTCATTCGCATTTCCATAAGCTGCCGGAATCTCAAAACCATTTACACCACTTAATCGAAAGGCTGCAAAAGAAGTACACTGACGAGAATACATGCGCCACTTATCAATTTCCTGACTGCCATTTTTATAATAAGCAGGATAATCATCCCCACGCGCAATCGATCCATTTCCTCCGGAATAGGCATATGCACTATTACCCGCTGCTAGCATCAATCCTACTACTAAAAAGGGAACAACTTTTTTAGCTGATTTTCTAAAAGAAAATCCTGTCTCTGTTACTTTGAATGGTAAAACTTTCATTCTTCCTCCTTGAAAAATAATATAAATCGAAGATTGCCTTCACTTAAATTATTCGGAGAAAAAAGAAAAAGTGAGAAAATTTCTCACTTTAGTCAAGATAATGAATCAAATTCTTTTCTGTAAGGATATCTGAGTAAGTAAAGGATTCAACGTAAACATTAGCTTGTTTATCTCCTTCAACGTTTCCAAATTCAACGATAAATAGGGATGGATAAACCTCAATTAGCTTACCCAATCTATTTTTTTGGCGCTTACGACCATTCTCCAAAGTCATTTCTACGACTTGTCCCTCATGTGCCTTGATTTCTTCTTTGATTTTTTTCATCTTGGCTACATCTGTAAATGCATCTGACATCTTATGCCTCCCTCTTTGAGATACTTGAAAATTTATTGTATTCTTTTTGGAAAATTAATTCCACCGTTCCACGAGCTCCACTACGGTTTTTCTCGATAATAACTTCTACCTTATTATTTGGTATGCCTTCCTCTTCTTCACCACCACGCTCATAGTAATCGTCGCGATAAAGAAAGGCTACGATATCAGCGTCCTGCTCAATAGACCCAGATTCACGAATATCAGACAAGACCGGTCTCTTATCCTGACGTTGTTCTACACCACGAGAAAGCTGACTTAGAGCGATTACTGGAACTTTCAGTTCCTTGGCTAGGATTTTCAACTGACGTGAAATTTCTGAAACCTCTTGTTGACGATTTTCTCGACCAGTTCCCGTGATAAGCTGCAAATAGTCTATCAAAATCAAACCAAGATTTCCAGTTTCTTGAGCCAGTTTACGAGAGCGAGAACGAATCTCTGTAATCCGAATCCCTGGCGTATCATCGATATAGATACTTGCATTAGCTAGATTCCCTTGAGCAATGGTATATTTTTGCCACTCCTCATCAGTCAATTGACCCGTACGGATAGAATGCGATTCTACCAAACCTTCTGCCGCCAACATACGATCCACTAGACTTTCCGCACCCATTTCCAGTGAAAAAATAGCAACTGTTTTGTCCAACTTAGTCCCAATATTCTGAGCAATATTCAAGGCAAAGGCTGTCTTACCGACCGCAGGACGAGCTGCCAAAATAATCAACTCCTCCTCATGCAAACCAGTCGTCATATGATCTAAATCACGATAACCTGTCGCAATACCTGTAATATCGGTCGTTTGTTGCGAGCGAGCTTCCAGATTTCCAAAGTTGATATTCAACACATCTCTAATGTTCTTAAATCCACTTCGATTAGCATTTTCGCTGACATCAATCAGGCCTTTTTCTGCCTGAGCAATGATTTCATCAGCTGGTTGCGAAGCCTCGTAAGCTTGATTGACAGACTCTGTCAACTTGGAGATTAATCGACGTAGCATGGCCTTCTCTGCAACAATCTTAGCATAATACTCTGCATTAGCAGAAGTTGGCACAGAATTGACAATCTCAACCAGGTAAGACAGACCACCAATATTCTGCAAATCACCTTGATTATCCAGAATAGTACGAACAGTTGTTGCATCTATAGCATCGCCACGGTCAGATAAATCAACCATAGCTTGGAAAATCAATCGATGGGCATACTTAAAAAAGTCCCGAGACTCAATATATTCTCGCACAAAAACAAGCTTACTCTCATCAATAAAGATAGCTCCTAAGACGGATTGTTCAGCTAAGATATCTTGAGGTTGTACTCGTAACTCTTCTACTTCTGCCATCAGACTTCCCTTCCTTTTACAATCTTGTCAAGAAAGTGTAAATTTACCCTTCTTTCACACGAAGATTGATCACACTTGTGATATCTTGATAGATTTTCACTGGCACATCAATCAAACCAACCGCCCGAATCGGAGCTTGCACTTGGATATGACGTTTATCAATCTTAATTCCAAATTGCTTTTGCAATTCTTCTGCAATCTTCTTATTCGTAATTGAACCAAAAGTACGGCCATCTGGACCAACTTTTTCAACAAATTCTACAACAGTTTCTTCTGCTTCAAGTTGGGCTTTAATTGCTTTCGCTTCTGCAATCATCTCAGCATGAGCTTTTTCTTCAGATTTTTGTTTACCACGAAGCTCACCTACCGCTTGAGCAGTTGCTTCTTTTGCTAAATTCTTTTTGATAAGAAAGTTTTGTGCATACCCTGTTGGTACTTCCTTAATTTCTCCTTTTTTACCTTTTCCTTTAACATCCGCTAAAAAGATTACTTTCATTCTTCTTTCTCCTTTTCCTTTATTTCATTTAATACAATTTCTGTCAGTTTTTCACCTGCTTCTGACAAGGTTAAATCCTTAATTTGAGCTGCTGCCAAATTAAAGTGGCCTCCACCTCCCAGCTCTTCCATAATCCGTTGTACATTCAATTTACTACGACTGCGAGCTGAGATAGAGATAAATCCTTGTGTATTCTTCGCAAGAACAAAACTCGCTTCAATACCTGACATAGCTAACATGGCATCTGCTGCCTTACTAATAACAACTGTGTCATAGCATTTCGAGCCCTTAGCCTCTGCTAGCAATACATCGAAACCTAATTTACGCCCCTGTAAAATAAGTTCGTTGACCTCACGATATTCTTCAAAATCTGTCGCAGCCATTTCCTGGATAGCAATGCTATCACTTCCACGCGTTCTGAGATAGCTAGCAACGTCAAATGTCCGACTAGTCACTCGTGAAGTGAAATTTTTAGTATCCAACATCATACCAGCCATCAAGACACTTGCTTGCATACGACTCAAACGATTTTTCTTAGAATTTTGGAACTGAATCAACTCCGTTACCAGCTCACTGGCACTACTTGCACCACTTTCGATATAAGTAATCACCGCATTATCTGGAAAATCCTGATCTCGTCTATGGTGGTCAATAACAATGGTTTGGGTAAATAAATCATAAAAATCTTTTGATAGAGTTAAAGCTGTCTTTGAATGGTCTACAAGAATCAACAAAGAACGATTAGTCACCATCCTCATTGCATCCTTAACAGACAACAACTTCGTAACTCCTTCTTTTTCTAAGAATGAAACAGCTCGTTCAATATCCGACGACATTTGTTCTTCATCATAAATAGCATAGCTATTTTCAGTCACATTGCTGGCAAATAACTGCATACCTACAGCAGAACCCAAAGCATCCATATCTAGATTTTTGTGACCAACTACAAAAACCTGATCTACACTTCGAATCTTATCTGAAATAGCTGTCATCATAGCGCGCGTACGGGTCCGTGTACGCTTGATTGAGGCAGCAGACCCACCACCAAAATAAACTGGATTTTTTGTTTCGTCGTTTTCCTTGACAACCACTTGGTCGCCACCACGCACTTCAGCCAAGTTCAAATTGAGCAAAGCAACTTTCCCTATTTCATCATGATTTCCATCACCATAAGAAAACCCCATACTTAATGTCAAAGGCAGCTGTCTCTGTTTCGCCTCTTCTCTGAAAGAATCGATAACCGAAAATTTATCATTCATCAATCCCTCAAGTACCGTGTAGTCCGTAAATAAATAGAAACGGTCCATACTCACTCGACGGGAGAACATGGCATGCTTCCCAGCAAATTCTGAAACAAAATTGGCTACAAAACTGTTAATATGACTGATATCAGACTCTGATGTTTCATCTTCTAAATCATCATAGTTGTCAACGGAAACAATCCCAATCACAGGTCGGCTCGTAACTAACTCAACAGTCGCTTCGTATTCTCCAGACACATCAAAGAAATAAAGAACTCCAGATGCCTTGTCCATATGAACCGAATAGCGGGTCTCACCCAAGGTGGCATAAGAACCTGGATTCCCCACAGAAGCCTTGATAATAGTCTGAATTAAGGCTATATCAACCTCTCCCTCTTCAGTTGTTAAAATTAGCTCTGCATACGGATTAAACCACTCTACCTCCCCACTAGATAAATCTAGTTTCAAAACACCAACCGGCATCTGATCCAATAAAGTATTCAAGCTGTTTTCCGCCTGATGATTCACATATTGAATTTGTTTAATTTCTCTATTTTCATACTTTTTTTTATTCCAGATGAATAAAATCAAATAAAGAAGCACAAATAAAAATAAAACACCAATTGTTACTATATTATTTTTTGAAAAAAGAATCATCATTGTCAGAATTCCGAAGGTTATAATTCCAAGTAGAATCACCGAAAACGGAGTCAATTTAATTTTTTTCATTCTAAACCTCTTGCGCATTATTATATCACAAATGCCCTTAAAAAGCGACTTTTAAAAGAGGTAAATAGCCTGTTAATTATAGATTTATGAGCAAATAGGAGGATACATAAATCATCCCCCTGATTTCCACTTAACCTAATTCTATATCTTTATCTATCTGTTTTAACGCTCTACGATAAGGGCTATCCCCATCCCTCCTCCGATACAGAGAGTTGCTAAACCAGTTTTAGCATCACGTTTCATCATCTCATGTACCAGAGTCACCAGGATTCGGCAACCTGAAGCCCCAATTGGATGACCAAGAGCAATCGCGCCACCATTGACATTGACAATATCTGTGCTAAAACCAAGTGTTTTCCCAACCGCACAAGCCTGAGCAGCAAAGGCTTCATTTGACTCAATTAAGTCAAGATCATCAACTGTCAAATTGCCTTTTTCAAGTGCCTTGCGAGTCGCATAAATCGGTCCACATCCCATAATCTTAGGATCCAAACCTGCACTTGCATACGAACGAATGCGAGCAATCACTGGGAGTCCTAAGTCTTCAGCTTTTTCAGCACTCATGATTAAGATAGCTGCTGCCCCGTCATTGATTCCTGAAGCATTTCCCGCTGTGACAGAGCCGTCTTTTTTGAAAACAGGACCTAGCTCAGACAGACTCTCCAAGCTAGCATCTTTTCTAGGAAATTCATCTGTATCAAAGACGATAGGATCGCCTTTACGTTGAGGAATGACCACTGGCACAATCTCTTCTTTAAAGCGTCCAGACTCTATAGCCGCTACTGCTCGTTTTTGTGATTCCAAAGCAAGAGCATCTTGAATATCTCGACTAATATCATATTCTTTGGCCACATTCTCAGCTGTAATCCCCATATGGTATTCGTTAAAGGCATCAGACAAACCGTCCTTAATCATGGTATCTACCACTTTCGAATCTCCCATACGGCCACCCCAGCGAAAGTTTGGCAAAACATATGGAGCTTGACTCATGTTTTCTGCACCACCAGCAACAATAATATCTGCATCGCCACACTGAATTGCTTGAGCAGCTAACTGAACTGCCTTCAAACCGGAACCACAAACCTTATTAATGGTAAAGGCTGGTGTAAATTCAGGAAGCCCAGCATGAATACTCATTTGGCGAGCCACATTTTGGCCTAAACCTGCGCCCAGAACATTCCCCATAATTACTTCATCTACCTGCTCTGGTTTAATATTCGCTTTTTCCAAAGCACTCTTAATTACTAAAGATCCCAAATCAACAGCAGAAACATTCTTTAAGCTCCCGCCAAAGGAACCTAGAGGAGTTCGCACTGCCGAAACAATAACTACGTCTTTCATGACTACCTCCATTTATACCTTGTGTAATAATGCAATACAAAAGTGGTTTACACTGGTGTAAACCACTTTAATTAGTCATTTCAATTTTAAGATTCTTTAACCTCTAACAGACCAATTTCTCCATCCTCACGACGATAAATCACATTGGTTGTCTGATCTTCAACATCCACATAGATAAAGAAATCATGTCCCAACAAATCCATCTGTAGAATAGCTTCTTCCAAATCCATTGGTTTTAAATCAATTTGTTTTGAACGAACCACTTTTGGTTGTACAACATTCAAATCTTCAACTAATACATCTGTAAATAATTGACTAGTTGCTACCTTATTTTTATTTTTACGCTCAATTTTTGTTTTATTTTTACGAATCTGACGTTCAATTTTATCGGTTACAAGGTCAATTGAACCATACATATCTTGAGACACATCTTCTGCACGAAGAGTAATTGAGCCAAGCGGAATCGTCACCTCCACTTTAGCCGTTTTTTCACGATACACCTTCAAGTTAACTCGAGCATCCAACTCTTGTTCAGCTTGAAAATACTTTTCGATCTTTTCGAGTTTAGAAACTACATAATCACGAATTGCTTCTGTTACTTCTAGGTTTTCACCACGGATACTATATTTAATCATATGAGTACCTTCTTTCTAAACATTTTTGTTTTTCTGATTTCATTATAACGCTTTCATTTTAGTTTTGCAAATTTTTTCCTCATCTTACAAGGGAAAATGTTTTTACATCCTCAGCACCAGCCTCTTCCAACAGTTTCTTCACACGATTTATAGTTGTTCCAGTAGTATAAATGTCATCTATAAGTAAGATTTTTTTAGGAATAGTAACTCCACTTTTAATAAAGAAAGGAAGTTCTGTCCCCAAGCGTTCTGAACGACTTTTAGAATAACTAGCTCTCTCTTCTCCCTTATCCAGTAAGTCTTGAAAAGAGAACCCTGCTACTTCAACTAAACCTTCAACCTGGTTAAATCCCCTCTCAAGTAATCTTTCAGGACTTAGGGGAATTACGACAAATTGATACTCTTTGTACTTTTTTAACTCCTCACTTAAAAATGAAGCGAACACTTTTCTTAAAAGGAAATCTCCATCAAACTTATACCGACTGAAAAAATCCTTCATAGCTTGATTGTAAGTAAAAATCGCTCTATGACTGACCTCAACTCCTTCTTTACACCAAAATTGACAATCTTGACACTTCGTTGACAATCCTGTTTTCATACAGTTTGGACAATTCTCTTCTCCAATCCTCTCAAAAGTAGAGTCACAGTATGAACAAAGACAAGAGTCATCATTCTTCAGAAGTAAGAGACTACTAAAAGTTAAAACAGCCTTCATAGTCTCCCCACACAATAAGCACTTCATAGACTCGCCTCCTTATTCATCTGCTGAATTTCCTTAATTGCCTTCTTGATTGAAGTATTTAACCCATCATGGAAGAAAAGCAAATCTCCTGTTGGTCTATCCATGCTTCGCCCAACTCGTCCACCAATCTGAATCAAGCTAGACTTGGTAAAAAGGCGATGATTGGCCTCTACTACGAAAACATCCACACAAGGGAAGGTAACTCCACGTTCCAATATTGTCGTACTGATAAGTATTGTCAGTTCTCCATCTCGAAAAGCTTGTACCTGCTCTAATCTATCTTCTGTTACAGAAGATACAAAGCCAATTTTCTCATTTGGAAATTGCTCCTGTAAGATTTCTTTTAACTGCTCCCCTTTCTTAATTTCTGAAGCAAAAATGAGTAACGGATAAGCTGTCTTTCTCTGCTTCTCAATATAGGACTTTAACTTTGGTGACAACCGATTTTTCTCTAAACAGTGATTAAAATCCGATAACCAGACAGGTTTAGGAATAATCAACGGATTTCCATGAAATCGTCTTGGTAAGCTCAATCGTTTTAGTTCTCCTATGCGAACCTTCCTATCTAACTCATCAGTCGAAGTCGCTGTTAAAAAGATTCTCAGTCCATTCTCCTTTACACTATTCTTGACAGCATGGTAAAGCGTGGGATTGTCAACATAAGGAAAAGCATCTACTTCATCCACTATCAGCAAATCAAAAGCTTGATAAAACTTCAATAACTGATGTGTCGTCGCAACAACTAATGGTGTTCGAAAATACGGATCTGATTCTCCATGTAGGAGGGCTATCTCGCAAGAAAAATCCTGTTGCAGGCGCCTGTATAGCTCCAAACAAACATCTATGCGAGGACTAGCCAAACATACTGCACCACCTTCATCAATCACTTTAGCCACTACTTGATAAATCATTTCTGTCTTCCCAGCTCCTGTAACCGCATGAACTAACGTTGGTTCTTGCTTGTCTACTGCTTGAATCAGTCCCTCTGATACCTTCTCTTGAAAAGGAGTTAATTGACCACGCCATTTCAGAACATCTTGCTTCGGAAAATCCTCCTGTGGGAAATAGTATAAAGATTGATCACTCCTGACTCGCTTCATCAGTAAACACTCCCTACAATAGTAAGTACCGATGGGCAAATACCATTCATCTAAAATAGCACTATCACAACGTTGACAGAAAAGTTTCCCTTTCTCCTTTCTCATTGCTGGAAGTTTCTCTGCCAACTGACGGTCCTCTTTAGTTAATTCATTCTCCGTAAACAACCGACCGAGATAATTTGGATTTACTTTCATACTTCTTTATTCGTAAAAACCTAGCACTTTAGATGATTTTTTAGTACAATTAAATCATGGAATTTAGAACAATTAAAGAGGATGATCAAGTCCAAGAAGAAATCAAAAAATCCCGCTTTATCTGTCATGCCAAGCGTGTTTATAGCGAAGAAGAGGCTCGTGACTTCATTACTGCCATCAAAAAAGAACACTACAAAGCTACGCATAACTGCTCTGCTTTTATTATTGGAGAGCGTAGTGAAATTAAACGTACAAGTGATGATGGTGAGCCTAGTGGTACTGCTGGCGTTCCCATGCTTGGGGTACTAGAAAATCACAATCTCACCAATGTCTGTGTAATCGTGACACGCTACTTTGGTGGTATTAAACTAGGCGCCGGAGGACTGATTCGTGCTTACGCAGGCAGTGTGGCATTAGCTGTCAAAGAAATTGGCATCATTGAAATAAAAGAACAAGCTGGCATTGCTATTCAAATGTCTTACGCTCAGTACCAAGAGTACAGTAACTTCCTTAAAAAACATAACCTCATTGAGCTAGATACAAATTTTACAGATCAAGTCGATACGATGATTTATGTTGATAAAGAAGACAAAGAAAATATTAAAGCTGCACTTGTGGAGTTTTTTAATGGAAAAGTTACTTTAACTGATCAAGGTTTACGTGAAGTTGAAGTTCCTGTAAACTTAGTGTAAATAAAGGAGAAAAATATGGCATTTGGAAAATTCATTCAAGGACTCGCTGGTAACTTTAACGAGCAAAACAAAGAAACTCTTATCAAAGAATATGGACAATATCTACTAGAAAATGAAGAAATTCAAAGTGGGTATAAACTGATTCGTGACTCGATTATATTTACAAATATCCGTATTATCTTTACAGATAAACAAGGAGCTACTGGTCGTAAGATGTCCATTAAATCAATCTTTTTAATGAACATTATTAACGTTGAAATGGAAACTGCAGGAGCAGGTATAGATGATAGTGAAATTACTATTACTTATTTAGAAAATGTCTTTCTAAAAGCCCATAATGAACATTTTAGTTCTCATAAATTTGAATTTCCTAAGAAAACCGATATCGTTCCACTTTATACATATTTACTAGAATTAGCCTACCACAATCGCTTAAAAATTAATGGCTTAGACCTATGATATAAAAAAATCCTATCGCTTCGATAGGATTTCTATATTTTACAAATGGTATAGATAGCGTTATACTAGAAATATCTTATACAAAGAGGTATTCATATGTCTATTTATAACAACATTACTGAATTAATCGGTCAAACTCCGATCGTTAAACTCAACAATATTGTGCCAGAAGGCGCCGCAGATGTCTATGTAAAACTTGAAGCATTTAACCCTGGTTCTTCTGTAAAAGACCGTATTGCTCTTAGCATGATTGAAAAAGCTGAACAAGATGGTACTTTGAAACCAGGTTCTACACTTGTTGAAGCAACAAGTGGAAACACTGGTATTGGACTTTCATGGGTAGGTGCTGCTAAAGGGTATAAAGTCGTCATCGTTATGCCTGAAACTATGAGTGTAGAACGACGTAAGATTATCCAAGCTTATGGCGCTGAACTCGTCCTTACGCCTGGCAGCGAGGGAATGAAAGGTGCTATTGCTAAGGCTCAAGAAATCGCTGCTGAACGTGATGGTTTCCTTCCTCTTCAATTTGACAATCCAGCTAATCCAGAAGTACACGAAAGAACAACAGGAGCTGAAATACTAGCTGCTTTCGGTAAAGATGGACTAGATGCCTTTGTTGCTGGAGTAGGTACCGGTGGAACGATTTCTGGTGTTTCTCATGCACTCAAATCAGCAAATTCAAGCATTCAAGTTTTTGCAGTAGAAGCAGATGAATCTGCTATTCTGTCTGGTGAAAAACCTGGCCCTCACAAAATTCAAGGTATCTCAGCTGGATTTATTCCTGATACACTTGATACAAACGCTTATGATGGTATCGTTCGTGTAACATCAGACAATGCTTTGGCGCTTGGCCGTGAAATTGGTGGAAAAGAAGGATTCCTTGTTGGTATTTCTTCAGCTGCAGCTATCTACGGAGCCATTGAAGTTGCTAAGAAATTAGGTAAAGGTAAGAAAGTCCTTGCTCTAGCACCAGATAACGGCGAACGTTATTTGTCTACAGCACTCTATGAATTTGAAGTGTAGTCTCCTAAATACACTTAGCCCTTATTATAGGGCTTTTTATTTATACCTTAAAAATAGGAACATCTCCCTATAAAAATCGACTGCATAGAAAAAAGGAAGCAATTTGGCTTCCTTTTTATTATTAGTTATTCAAGGCTGCTGCCATTGTAGCTGCAACTTCAGCTTCGAAGTCGTTTGCAGCTTTTTCGATACCTTCACCAACTTCAAAGCGAGCAAACTCAACTACTGAAGCGTTAACTGATTCAAGGTATGCTTCAACTGTCTTGCTGTCATCCATGATGTAGACTTGTGCAAGAAGTGTATAAGCTTGGTCAACTTTAGTATTGTCAAGCATGAAGCGATCCATTTTACCTGGGATGATTTTGTCCCAGATTTTTTCTGGTTTGCCTTCTGCAGCCAATTCAGCTTTGATATCAGCTTCCGCTTGCGCAATCACTTCATCAGTCAATTGAGATTTTGATCCATACTTCAAGTGTGGAAGAGCTGGTTTGTTAACCATTGCACGACTTTCGTTGTCTTGGTCGATAACGTGGTTCAATTGTGCCAACTCATCTTTAACGAATTGCTCATCCAATTCTTTGTAAGAAAGAACTGTTGGTTTCATCGCTGCGATGTGCATTGACAATTGTTTAGCAAGTGCTTCGTCCCCACCTTCAACAACTGAAATAACACCGATACGTCCACCGTTATGTTGGTATGCTCCAAAGTGTTGTGCATCTGTTTTTTCAATCAATGCAAAGCGACGGAATGAGATTTTTTCTCCGATAGTTGCTGTTGCAGATACGTATGCAGCTTCAAGAGTTTCACCTGAAGGCATTGTCAAAGCAAGTGCTTCTTCATTATTAGCAGGTTTTCCTTCAGCAATAACTTTAGCTGTAGTATTTACCAATTCAACGAATTGAGCGTTTTTCGCAACGAAGTCAGTTTCAGCGTTTACTTCAATAACTGCTGCAACATTACCGTTAACATAAACACCAGTCAAACCTTCTGCAGCAACACGGTCAGCTTTCTTAGCTGCCTTAGCCATACCTTTTTCACGAAGCAATTCAATCGCTTTTTCGATGTCACCGTCTGTTTCTACAAGCGCTTTTTTAGCGTCCATAACACCGGCACCAGATTTTTCACGCAACTCTTTTACAAGTTTAGCTGTAATTTCTGCCATTTTGATTCTCCTATATTTTTTTAAAAATAGGAGAGCCGGGCTAAGCCCCGCCCTCCTAGGTAATTACTATTTGTATAAATTAAGCGTTGTCGCCTTCTACAACTTCAACGATTTCTTCGATTGAATCTGCTTGAGCTTCTGAAGCTGCAAATTCTGCTTCAACTGCTACTGCATCTTCACCTTGACGTCCTTCGATGATAGCGTCAGCCAATTTAGCTGTAATCAATTTAACAGCGCGGATAGCGTCATCGTTAGCTGGGATGATTACATCGATATCATCTGGATCAGTATTTGTGTCAACCATCGCTACAACTGGGATTCCCAATTTCTTAGCTTCTTTAACAGCGATTTGCTCTTTATGTGGGTCAACTACGTACATAACATCTGGGATACGAGGCATATCTTCGATACCACCCAAGAATTTTTCAAGACGTGCACGTTGTTTATTAAGAAGTGCAACTTCTTTCTTAGGAAGAACTTCAAAAGTTCCATCTTCTTCCATACGTTTGATTTCTTTCAAACGAGCGATACGTTTTTGGATTGTTCCCCAGTTTGTAAGAGTTCCACCCAACCAACGGTGGTTGATGAAATATTGACCTGAACGTACTGCTTCTTCAGCAACTGCATCAGCTGCTT
The DNA here is from genome assembly GCF_026782865.1 of Streptococcus mitis. Lineage (GTDB taxonomy): Bacteria > Bacillota > Bacilli > Lactobacillales > Streptococcaceae > Streptococcus > Streptococcus mitis_CG. The sequence continues at coordinate 42,081 of NZ_JAKUXK010000003.1, read as the reverse complement.
GTTTCTTAGTACCAACAAACAATACAACTGCATCGTTAGCTGCTGCATCACGCATGAAATCGTAAGCTTGGTCTGCGTATTTTACAGTTTGTTGCAAGTCGATAACGTGGATTCCGTTACGCTCAGTGAAGATGTACTTAGCCATCTTAGGGTTCCAGCGACGAGTTTGGTGACCAAAGTGTACACCAGCCTCAAGAAGTTGTTTCATTGAAATTACTGCCATGAGTATTTCTCCTTTTTGTTTTTTTCCTCTTCTTGACTTCAACTCGCAAAACGACCCAAGGGCAACTGTTTCACAATTCATCAAGAATGAGTATTATCGTTCACACGACAAGTTTCATTCTACCATACTTTTTCAATATTTTCAAGCTATTTTAGTAGATTTTTAAAGTAAGTTGACTATATAAATCATAAAAGAGACTCAAATAGAGCCTCTTCGTTTTATTCATTAGTTTGGATAGATATATGTTACAAAACCTTCTGAAGTTGTAGTAGGATTGAACCAACCACGTTTATTTCCGATTGTACGGTTTCCACCATAGTTTGATTCAGATACTTGGATGCTTGTTGATGATGAAACAGCTGTAACTACGGCTACGTGTCCATATCCACCATCATTCCAACATGCAATCGCACCAACTTGAGGTGTAGATCCTGTACGGAATCCTGCAGCTGCTGCACTTGTAGCCCACTGTGCTCCATTACCCCAGTAGTCTCCAGCCCAAGGTGCCAATGTCTTAGCTCCCCATGTACACTCTCCTGTTGGATAACTTGAAGCATTTGTACTATATGTTGGACGATGTGTCACTGGCGCAGGAGTATAGCTTGTTGATTCTGTTGAAGCACTGCTTGAAGATGATTCAGACGAACTAAATACTGCTTGAACTTGTGCAGTGAAAGTTGTATTTCCAGAATCAACAACCGTTTGTTGTTGACTTGCTTGTTTAGCTTTATAAGCTGCTTCTGCTTCTGCTGCTGCTTTGGCTTCTGCTTCTGCCGCCGCTTTTTGATCAAGTAAACTTGCTTTTTCATCCTCAGCGGTAGCTTTCTCAGCAGCAAGGTTTAACTCAGCAACTTTCAACTCTGCTTGTTTAGTTGTCAACGCTTGTGCATCGTCAGCAAGTGTTTGTTGATTAGCGATTACTGTGTTGATAGCTTCATTATTAGCAACTTGCTTTTCAGCAATTGACTTTTTATCAGCCTTTTGTTGTTCTAACATTTTATTGTTAGCTGATACAATCTCACTCATAGCTGCAACACGTGAAATAGCTTCAGTAATTGATTTTGAGTTTACAATTGTGTTAATGTAGCTAGTTGCCGCCCCATTTGTTTGAGCACTACGAGCTTGCTTTTCCAACGAATCATTACGAGCAACAATATTCTTAGAAAGCTCAGTGATCTCTCCTTCAAGCTTTTTAGATTCTGTCTGTAATCTTTCATTTTCTGCTTGTAGATTAGACTGTTCTGTTTGAATTGTTGAAACTTGTGTTTGGATTTGATCTACTTGTTTTTGAGCTTCTTGTTGTTGTGCTGTTAAGTTACTAATTTTATTATCTTGAGCAGCAATTTTTTCATCAGTAGTCTCTGCATGCGCAGTTGTTAAAACAGCTGCTTGAGAAACCATCACTGTACTTAGTAAAAGTGACGCTAAGATTTTTTTCTTCATATTATGTAGATACTCCTTCTATTTAAGACAATACTAGTATACCAAAAAAAGACATAATAAATATTACGCCTTTATTACATTTGTATTTCTTTCTCATAGATAATATTTTTCAAAAATAAACTGGAAAATGACTATCCAGACAAAATTCAAAATCATTGATGGAACTAAACTATAGACTATAAACAAAGACATACTATCCACAGTTAAACCTACCACTAATGCAAGTATATATGCCCCCATCTCAAATAGAAAAGTTATGACAATAATTGCCAACATTCTCGTCCAACGATTCAATAAAATAACGCTATTAAATTTATGGAGAAATACCCCCAACAAGACGAACAACAGAGTCGCAATCCCTATCAAGTGGAAAAAGTAAATGTCATAAACCAAACCTACTACAAAACAATAGGCTAAATAGAGATACTCTGATACTTCAATCGTCTCAAATAAGAGAAACAAAAATAGAAAATGACTAGCTAACTGTACATGGGGAAATAATGAGCCCAAAAGCTGGCTAATATGGGCATCAATTAGAACAAAGAAAGGAAGCAATAAAAACACTCCAACCCGCTTCAGCTGTCTCATTATGAATTCCCCACTAATTCTATCACACTCACATTATGAGTATCTGCACTCAATTTAACAGTTACTTCTCGTGTCAAATAGTCCGTACTATGCGTTGTGGCAACCACTTCACCAACAGGAATATCAGCAACATTAAAGTTTCCTAATCCACCCGTTGTCACCTTATCGCCTGCACTAATATCGCTATTACTATTTAATTGGCTAATTTTAAGAACCTCATTTTCCTTGTCATAGCCAACAATAATCCCATAAATTGTAGTAGAGCCATGTTGAATTTTAACAGAAATCTTATCAGCATTTTCCGTATTTGTCAGAAGGTTGACCATAGTAGAGTTGTCCTCCACTTTTGAAACACTCCCAATCAAACCACCATTTGCAATGGCTAACATGTTTTCAGAAGCCCCTTTTGATTTGCCTGCATCTAAGGTCAATTCCTGCTTCCAAGATACTGGAGAACGCATAATAACATCTGCTGCTAAAGTCTTTGTAGCTTGCAATTTGGACTTCATATCAAGCAATTGGCGCAGTTGTTCATTTTCTGTCTTTAAACTTTCCGCCTCATTTGATTTAACTTCTAATTGGTAAATTTGTTTCTTCAAACTTTCATTTTCATTATATGTTCGTGTCAAATGAGCCAAATCTGATTTGACAGATTCAAACCACTGAAAAGGTTTTTGTAAAACTCTATCAACCAATGAGATTCCATCTCCTAATTTTGTCACAATTGTACTTGAATAAGTCGTCGCTAAGAGAGCTGACACAAGCAGAACAGTGACAAAAACAATAATGACATATTTTGATTTTTTAAAACGGTCCATATCCCTACCTTTATATCAAAAACTGTTACAGTAATTTTTTATCAATTCCTGAAAGCTACTAAGATTTTAAGAAAAATAAGCAACAACCAAGTACGATAATAACAAGAATGGTCAGCGTATCCTTTCTAGTCCATTTCAGTTGTCGGTATTGACTTCTCCCTTTTCCCCCCTGATAACCACGCGCTTCCATAGCGATAGCCAAGGAATCTGCACGTTTTAAACTTGTCGCAAAAAGAGGAATCAAAATAGGAATCATCGACTTCACCTTTTGAACAATGCTTCCTTCACCAAAATCCACTCCACGCGCTTTCTGTGCATTCATAATCCGCGTCGTATCATCCATTAATGTCGGAACAAATCGCAAACTCATAGATAGCATTAAGCCAATTTCATGAACTGGAACTTTCACACGCTTTAAAGGTGCTAATAAAGCTTCGACAGCTGATGCCAAACTTAAGGGCATGGTAGTTAAGGTTAATAAAGTTGAAAAGAAAATAATCAATACGAAGCGACAAAAAATAATCCCAGCTTGTTGCAAAGCATAATCCGTGACTCTCACAAACGAAAACTCAAATAAAACATTCCCATTAGAAATGAAAAATAGTTGAAAAATAGTTGTGAAGGCAATCAAGAAAAACATAGACTTCAAGCCCTGAATAAAAAATGAAAGAGATACTCCTGACAAGGCAATAAATATCCCTGTCGCTATAAAAAGAATTAGATTCGTCAAGGGATTATTAGCCCAAAAAACGATTAAAATCAGTAACATCATAGCAAGCAATTTGCTACGTGGATCCAATCGGTGAACAATCGAATCCCCTGGGATATAACGCCCCAAAATCATACTATCCATTTAGCGACTCCTTGAACTCCTCTATCTTAATCGGTAATCGTTTAAATGACACGCCTCTATCAGCCAATCGTTTACAAAAGGCCGTAATTTTAGGTACTCCCAACTGTACTTCTTCCATGAAGATAACATCTTGAAAGACATCACTCGGTTTTCCCCTTTTAACTAAACGTCCCTTTTCCATCACATAGACTTGATTCGCATATTCGGCAACATCATCCATCAAATGTGTTACCAAGACGATGGTCATCCCTGACTGGTGGAGTTTTTTGAACAAGTTCATCAACTCTTTTCTTCCCAAAGGATCCAGGCCTGCTGTGGGTTCATCTAAGACTAATACAGCTGGTTCCATTGCAAGTATACCTGCAATGGCAACACGTCTCATTTGTCCACCTGACAGCTCAAACGGGCTACGATTAAAAAGTGATTCATCAATTCCAACCAGAGCCAGTTTCTCACGCGCAATCTGCTCCGCGTCTTCTTCAGAAACTCCAAAATTTTGCGGTCCAAAAGCAACGTCTTTCAAAACCGTTTCTTCAAAAATCTGATTTTCAGCAAACTGAAATACCAAGCCAACCTGTTTTCTAATTTGACGAATATCTTTATTTTTAGAAGTCGAGGTGATTAAGGTATCAAAAACTCGCACACTCCCTTGACTTGGCACCAATAAACCATTTAGTAGTTGTAAAATAGTTGATTTACCACTACCTGTGTGTCCAATTAAAGCTGTATAAGAACCATCTTCAATCGTCAAAGAAACATCCGACAAAGCTGTTGAGGCTAAGGGAGTCCCTTCTTGATACGTAAAACTCACATTTTCTAGAGCAATTCCCATAGCTTATCTTCTAGCTCACTTTCTGTCAAATAATTTTCAGGTAAATCATAGCCATTCTGGCTCAAAGAATATTTTAATTGATTGGAAAAAGGATCGTCTAATCCAATTTGATCTAAATCATTTCGAGAGAAAAGTTCTCTTGGGCTACTGGTTGATTCAATTTCCCCTTTTTTCATGACCAATACACGATCACTCATGGCGACTTCTTCCAAATCATGTGTAATGGAAATGACCGTCATATCATAGTCTTTTCGAATTCCTTTTACTGTCTCAATCAGTTCTCTACGCCCCTCAGGATCCAACATACTCGTTGCCTCATCTAGAATTAGAATCGCTGGTCTTAGGGCTACAACACCTGCAATAGCAACACGTTGCTTTTGACCACCTGATAGACGCGCTGGCTCTCTCTTTTTAAAGTCCAACATGCCAACCAAATCCAGAGCTTCTTCCACTCTCTTTTTCATTTCTTGACGAGAAAGTCCCTGATTTTCCAAACCAAAGGCAACATCATCTTCAACAGTCGCTCCAACAAATTGATTGTCTGGATTTTGAAAAACCATACCGATTTGACGACGTATATTCCAAACATTTTCCTCAGTCAAACGTTGCCCATCAATTACAATCTCTCCAGATTCTGCTTCCAGTAAACCATCAATTAATCGAACCGTCGTTGATTTACCACTACCATTATGCCCTACAATCGAAAGCCATTCTCCACGTTTCACGTGAAACGTAATACCCTTCACATCGTAGTATTCCTGACTTTCCTTATAGCGAAAAGAAAGATTTTTTACATCAATTATTGATTTCATTTCGAACCAAATGTCCCTTTAAATACATAGGCACTACCCTTGAAATAATCATAGCCAGAGTAGATAGTGAAAAACAAGGCTACATAAAGTAGAACTTGGCCAATCAAAGTCCAGTGTAATAGCAAGAAAATAATGGCAAACATCTGACTGAAAGTTTTAATTTTTCCAGGCATTGCTGCTGCTAAAACCGTCCCACCAGTTTCAACCAATAAAAGCCTTAAACCTGTCACAGCCAACTCACGACAGATAATCACTGCAACAATCCAAGCCGGAGCCATTCCTAACTCAATCAACATAATAAAAGCCGACATAACTAGTAACTTATCCGCCATGGGATCTGCAAATTTACCAAAATTACTGACCACATTCCATTTACGAGCTAAATATCCATCTAAATAATCGGTAATACTGGCAATAGCAAAGATAATAGCTGCTACTATATGACTCTCTATCGAATTTCCTACCGTTAAAATAAAGATAAAAATAGGTATAAAGAGAATTCGACCTATTGTTAAGAGATTTGGAATTTGTTCTTTTTTCATTCGTTTTTCCTTAATTTTTAGTAAAGGTTACAGTGATTTTTCCAGTCTGAGCTGTTAATTTTGATAAGTCAACGGTCTGATTATCTACTGTTAAAGCTACACCTTTGACAACACCTAAAGTAATGGTCACAGAATTTTTAGTTGAAACTGTTGTTTCCGCACTTTTATTATCTGGTGATAAGGTCACTCCACCCTCAAGCTCACTTTCTGAAACACTAACCCAACTTCTAGCATCTGAGACTGATAATTGTAATTTTGCAGTTTCCTTACTCGTTTTATAAGCAACTTCTACTTGATTTCCTTCACCTGATACCGTTATAGCTGGTTCCATATTCGAAGAGCTACTTGATGAACTACTACTTGAGGATGAAGTTACAGAACTAGTTGAGCTTGTTGCTTGGACTACACTATAACTAGACGCAGATGAACGCTCAGGTTGAGTCTGGAGATAATTCCAAACATAATAGGTCACAAAAATGACAATCGATAATGCAAAGAGTATAAAATAAAATAAAGGTAAAAATGATGCCTTATTTTTCTTACTTGAACGTCTCCTACCTGTCAACTCGTCTTCATCAACATCTACTTCTTCATAAGTAATCATGCTCCCAGAATCATAAGCATCCAAGACAATTCGCTCATCTAGCTCAACTGCCCACGCATACTTTCTCAAAAAAGAACGAGTATAAAATGGACTAGGAAGTTGATCAAAATCATCAGCTTCCATCGCTTCCAACATATCCAACTGAATTTCTGTTTTTTTGTGTAATTCTTCTAAAGTCAACCCTTGGTTGGTTCTAGCTAAACGTAAAACCTCACCAATTGTTTTTTTCCTCATACTTGTCATTCCTTCTTTCTAGTATCGATTATGATAGGTTACTACGATGGGAATATTGTAAAATCAACTATATCACCATCATCTATTAAATGATGTCCAGCATCAAGGACATCCTCTAAAGTAATTTCCTGTAAAATTTTCGGCAAATCAAAAACTGTCTCACCATTTTCAAAAGCATCATATTGCATTGCAATAAATTCAAGAGAGTTCATGCTACTGAAAAATTCTCCAAACATCTCTCTTTTTATAGTATCTAGATGATCTTCTGTAATATCTAAATCCTTTGTAAAATTACGAATAGCCTTCCTAAACTGATGAGATAAAGCAACTGGCTCTTTTGTATCCATTGTCAACATGACAAAATGAAAGCGACTTGTTACTTCAACTTCCAGAGATAAGGATGCGTCAATTTTACCTGATTCATATAATTTCTGAAAACGATCCGAAGTCCAACCAAACATCATTGCAAACAATAATTTTAATAAAATATGATGTCGATAGCAATCCGCTTCGGCAACTTCTTGTTTACCTCTAACACCAATCGCTAGTTTGGGAGAAGATACTTCCATCCTCATGCTGTCTGTTTGCTTTACAGGTTGTAAAACAAACTTTTCTCTTGCTAGTTCCTGAACATCTAAATCTTCCAGTTCTTTTCTTTCAAAATAATCCTGTACCTGACCCACGTCAAAATTGCCAACTAAAAACAGAGACATATTTACAGGTTTGTAAAACCTTGTAAAATTTTCTTGCAAATTAGTTAGATTAATTTGGGCAATTGATTCCTCACTTCCAACTATATCAGTTGCTAAAGGTGTATCAGGATACAAATTCGCTAAAGTTGAAAAGAATAAGCACGAATCTGGATCATCTTGATACATTTCTCGTTCTTGCTGGATAATATCCTGCTCTCTTAAAATGGAATCTTCAGTAAAATGTGCTGATGTTACCAATTCATCAAGTAAGTCCAAATTTTCTAAAAAATGATCCGTTGCTGAAAAAAGATAGCTTGTTTTTGTAAAGCTTGTAAAGGCATTACTATCTGCACCTAGACTCGTGAAAGCCGACATCAAATCGCTAGCATTTTCTCTCTCAAACAATTTATGTTCAAGAAAATGAGCAATTCCCGCAGGATATTGTTTTACATATCCGTCAACTTCTGTGACAAGCGTATCTACCGAACCAAACTGTACAGTTACACTCCCGTAAACCTCTTTAAATTCCTTTTTAGGCAAAAGAGCAACTGTCAAGCCATTTGAAAAACGAGTTCGATAAACCATTTCTTTTACAGCTGGATAGTATTTTTCTTCAAAAACAACCTTTGTCATTCTATTCCTTCCATAAAGTAAATCGCTTGTAGTTTCACATTATTAGCTACTCTACAAATAGCATCTTTCTCAACTTTCTCGAGTTTTGCAACCCAACTTTTAAAGTCTGCTGAAGATTTTCCAAGTAAGGCATTTTGATAAGCACGTTCAATCAATGAACTTTGATTATCTTGAGAAAGTAACAGAGACCGACGAATCATTTCCTTTGTTTGCTCTAACTCAAGCTCTGTAAAATAACCTTTTTTTAAATCAATCAGTTGATTATTCATCATTTTACGAGCCTGGTTACGATTTTCTCGATCAATACCAGCATATATCCTCAAGAATCCACTAAACAAATCGAGCTGACTTGAAATAGTATAAGCCAATCCAGCATTTTCACGGACATTTGTAAAGAGCTTAGAATGAGCAAATCCACCAAGTAAACCATTCATTACAATCATGGGTAAATGTTGCTCATCACCATATTCAAAAGGGCAATGATAACCCAATTCCAAAATGGATTGTCCCACATTTTTCCGAACCATACCCTCCTGAAGAATATTGGAATAAGGTTGACAATACTGAACCTTCACATCTCCTTTTCGACCTTTAAAGCCAAATGATTCTAATACATTTTGAATTTCAATCTCATTAAAATCACCTAGGAAAAAGAAATCTATTCGATCATTGGCCAAAAATTCTTGGAAACAAGAATAAGAACTTTGTGGAGTTTCAGCTAAAATACGATTTCGTAAATCACTATATTCCAATTTGAGACGTTCATCATAAAAAAACAATTTATCTAATTCTTTATGTGCGAAATAAAAAGAATCATCCATATCAGCTGCTAAACTTGCTAGCAATTGCTTTTTCTCAATTTCAAATAAGGACGGATCAAATCCATTATCAACTAGCATGGGTGAAAAAAGAATTTCTTTTACAAGTTTTAAAACCTGAGAAGTTAGCACATTTTTCCTACTTAAAAACTCATCACGAACATAGGTAAATGTCAATTCTACAATGTGACTTTGTCCTCTTCTGAAACAATTGGTTGACATATCTGTACCGTATAGACTAGCCAAATGTCTTCTCAAATCTTGAGAAGTGGGGTACATCTGATTAGCAGTCTCTAGCATACTCGCACTCAACATGCGACCTGTAATCGTATCGAGGGATAATGGAGCGGTAAAACGCACGGCGATTTTGTTCGTTTTAAACTTTTTTGATTGGATAAAATGTGTTGAAATTCCATGCACTAACTCCATGATTTACCTCCTTATATACAGACTTCTATTATATCACGAAAACCTGAAATTTTCTTGTTCTCTGTAACACTTTTGAAATAAAAATCGCTTACATTACTCCTTGTTTCTCTCACTATTTTTAGGAAAATATGGTATAATACCAAAGATTGAGGTGAATTATGGAATACAAATTATTTGAAGAATTTATTACCCTCCAAGCACTACTCAAAGAACTTGGAATTACACATAGCGGAGGAGCTATTAAATCATTTCTCTCTGAACATTCTGTTTACTTTAATGGGGAATTAGAAAATCGTCGTGGTAAAAAACTTCGTATTGGTGATAAAGTTGACATCCCTGACATGAATATTGACATCTTGTTGACACAACCTACTTCTGAAGAACAGGATGAATACCAAGATGATAAAGTTGAAAAAGAACGAATCGCTAAACTCGTCAAGGGGATGAATAAGGGAGTAAAAAAAGACAACTCTAAACCTACTTCATCACTAAAAAGCAAACAAGCTCCACGATTCCCTGGTAGATAATCATGTGGCTACAACACCTATCTCTCAAAACTTTTCGTAACTACAAAGAGACGAAAATAGACTTTAATCCTAAATTAAATGTCTTTTTAGGACGCAATGCACAAGGTAAAACAAATATGTTAGAGGCTATCTATTTTTTAGCCTTAACACGCAGTCATCGAACTCGAACAGATAAAAATCTCATTCATTTTGATGAGGAACAACTTCATCTTTCAGGTCTCGTTCAGAAAAAAACTGGATCCATTCCTCTAGGAATCGAACTAACACAAAAAGGCCGTGTGACAAAAGTTAATCATTTAAAACAGGCACGACTTTCAGATTATGTCGGACACATGAATGTTGTCTTATTTGCTCCTGAAGATTTACAACTAATTAAAGGAGCTCCTTCAGTTCGACGAAAATTCATTGATATGGAGCTTGGACAAATTAAGCCCATTTATCTATCAGACTTAACTAATTATAACCACATCCTAAAACAAAGAAACACTTATCTAAAATCAGCTCAAAAAATAGATGAAACCTTCCTTTCAGTCTTAGATGATCAACTAGTCGATTATGGATGTCGTGTGATGAATCACCGCTTAAATTTCATAAAAAAACTAGAATATTTTGGTCGTAAGAAACATTTTGAGCTTTCTAATCAACTTGAAGAGTTGTCAATATCTTATCAATCTTCTGTCAAGACAACTGACAAAGAAGACTTATCCGAATCTTTCAAAATTGCTTTAGAAAAAAGTAGGTCCAGAGATTTATTTAAAAAGAACACTGGTGTTGGTCCTCATCGGGATGACATTTCTTTTTATATAAATAGAATGGATGCTAGTTTCGGAAGTCAAGGCCAACATCGTAGTCTCGTCCTCTCGATAAAATTAGCAGAAATCGAGTTAATGGAAAGCATTACTACAGAATCTCCAATATTACTGCTTGACGATGTTATGAGCGAACTTGACAACACTAGACAACTAAAATTATTAGAAACGATTTCTCATTCAATCCAAACCTTTATCACAACAACAAGCTTAGACCATCTTCAAAATCTGCCAGAAAATCTAAGTATCTTCACTATTCAGGATGGTAAAGTTTTTGTAAATTACAATTGACAACATTGTAAAAGAACTCCTATTTCCACGGGAGTTCTTTTCATTGTTTTTACATAGAATAATTTGGTGCCTCATTAGTAATTTGTACATCGTGAGGGTGGCTTTCTTTCAAACCAGCACCAGACATTTCAATAAATTGAGCATTATCGTGTAGTTCTTTAAGGTTAGCTGCACCACAGTAACCCATACCAGAGCGAATACCTCCAATCATTTGGAAGACAATATCAGCTGCCGCACCTTTATAAGCAACACGACCTTCAATTCCTTCTGGAACAAGTTTGTTTGCTTCATTGATAGAACCTTGGAAGTAACGATCGCTTGAACCTTTCTTCATAGCAGCAATTGATCCCATACCACGGTAAGTCTTAAACTTACGTCCTTGGAAGATTTCAGTTTCGCCTGGAGCTTCATCAGTTCCAGCAAACATTGATCCAAGCATAACTGCATTTCCACCTGCAGCAAGGGCTTTTACAATATCTCCAGAATACTTGATTCCACCGTCAGCAATAATCGTTTTACCATATTCACGCGCAACAGCTGCAGCATCGTAAATAGCTGTTACTTGCGGAACACCAACACCAGCAATCACACGAGTAGTACAGATAGAACCTGGTCCAATCCCAACTTTGACAACGTCCACACCTGCTTCGTAAAGTGCGCGCGCTCCTTCAGCAGTAGCAATATTTCCAGCAATCAAAGTACGATCTGGGAAGTGAGCACGAATCTCAGCAATTTTACGCAAGACACCTGCAGAATGACCATGTGCAGTATCAATAACAATCGCATCCGCTCCTGCCTCAAAAAGAGCCTCTGCACGTTCAAATGTATCTGAAGTAACACCTACTGCACCTGCAACTAGTAGACGACCAAACTCATCTTTAGCAGCATTTGGAAACTCAATAACTTTTTCAATATCTTTGATAGTAATCAAACCAGAAAGGCGACCTTCTTCATCTACCAAAGGAAGCTTTTCAATACGGTGTTCTTGAAGAATACTCTCAGCTGTTGCAAGATCTGTACCCACAGGAGCAGTAACAAGATTTTCACTAGTCATATGATTTGAGATTGGTTGGTCATAGTCTGAAATAAAACGAAGATCTCGGTTTGTCAAAATACCAACCAATTTACGATTTTCAAGTGTTTCAACAACTGGAACACCACTGATGCGGTAACGACCCATAAGCTCATCTGCTTCAGCAATTGTATGTTCAGGCGTCAAGAAGAACGGATCAATAATAACTCCATTTTCAGAACGTTTTACCTTACGAACCTCTTCTGCTTGTTGAGCAATTGACATGTTTTTATGGATAACTCCGAGACCGCCTGCACGAGCAATAGCAATGGCCATTTGACTCTCTGTAACTGTGTCCATGGCAGCGGTAATAATTGGGATATTTAAAGTCAAATTATCTGCCAATTTAGTTGTTAAATTTGCATCGTTAGGCAACACATGACTTTCAGCTGGAATAAGCAATACATCATCAAAGGTAAAACCTTTTTTCAAAAATTTAGTGTCCCAATTAGACATTCGAAGTTTCCTCTTTTCTTTCTTTTTGAGCTTGACTCTTTTTATATTGTATCTATCATACCATTCTATAAAAATTTGTCAAATGTTACAGGGATAAATAAAAAACTATCTTTTCTTTGAGATAGAAATGATAGTTTCTTGTAAAATAAACTTAGTTAAAGTACTGAAGTCCCATTGCCCCTTTAACCTCAGATAGGGTTTGACCCGCAACTTCACGCGCTCTTTCACTACCTTTTTGAAGCATATTATAAACTTCTCCCATATCCTTAGCAAATTCAATACGGCGCTCACGAATAGGACCCAGTTCACGTTCTAATATTTCAAGTAGATAACGCTTGGTCTTCACATCACCAAGACCACCTCGTTGGTAATGTTCTTTCATGTCAGCAATTTCTTGAGAATCTTCTGGACGACCAAAAACATCTAGATAATGGAAAACCATATTTCCTTCAATTTTACCTGGATCCTCAACGCGGATATGATCTGGATCTGTATACATACTCATTACTTTTTTACGCAAAGTATCCGCATCATCAGCTAAATAAATACCATTATTGAGTGATTTAGACATTTTAGCATTTCCATCTAAACCAGGCAAACGCCCTGCTCTCTCATTTTCTGGATAAATACCTTCCGGTTCTACCAAGACATCACAGTTATATGCATTGTTAAAAGAACGAACAATTTCACGAGTCTGCTCAATCATTGGTTTCTGATCTGTCCCAACAGGAACATAGTTGGCCTTAAAGGCTGTGATGTCAGCTGCTTGTGCAATTGGATAAACCAAAAATCCTGTCGGAATGCTTTCTCCAAATCCCTTCTGAGCAATTTCTGTCTTGACAGTTGGATTGCGCTCCAAACGTGCTAATGACACTAAATTCATATAATACATAGACAACTCAGCTAATTCTGGAATTTTGCTTTGAATAAAGATAGTTGATTTACTTGGATCCAATCCAACTGCAAGGTAATCTAAAGCTACATTTCCGATAGACTCTACAATGGTTTGAGGGTCTTTAGCATGATCTGTCAAAGCTTGTTGGTCAGCCAAGAACACAAACATATCATACTTATCCTCTTCCTGTAATAATACTCGATTTTTGAGACTTCCAACATAATGTCCAATATGCAATTTTCCTGTCGGACGGTCTCCTGTTAAAATAATGGGTTTAGTCATTTTATTCTCCTTCGATATGGTCCCTTCAATTATAGCATTTTTTTAATGAAATAACCGCAATTTATTAAAATAAATCAGCCTTGCTATTGACGGATCTGTGTAAAGTTTGCTGTAAATCTAGTTTACACAAAATTGACAAATAAAAATTTGAATATTTCTGTATTTTCTAGTAAAATAAAACTATCACACATATTAGGAGAAAAATATTGCTTACAGTATCTGATGTTTCACTACGTTTTAGTGATCGCAAACTTTTTGATGATGTCAATATCAAATTTACAGAAGGAAATACTTACGGATTAATCGGTGCTAATGGTGCCGGAAAATCAACCTTTTTAAAAATTTTAGCTGGAGATATCGAACCTACTACTGGTCATATTTCTCTTGGTCCAGATGAACGTCTCTCTGTGCTTCGTCAAAATCACTTTGACTATGAAGATGAACGTGCAATTGATGTCGTTATCATGGGAAATGAAAAACTTTATAGCATCATGAAAGAGAAAGATGCTATCTACATGAAGGAAGATTTCTCAGATGAGGATGGAGTACGTGCTGCCGAACTCGAAGGAGAGTTTGCTGAGCTTGGAGGCTGGGAAGCAGAAAGCGAAGCCTCTCAACTACTTCAAAACCTAAACATTCCAGAAGAATTGCACTATCAAAACATGAGCGAATTGGCCAACGGTGAAAAAGTAAAGGTTCTCCTCGCCAAAGCACTTTTTGGTAAACCAGATGTTCTTCTTTTGGACGAGCCTACCAACGGTTTGGACATCCAATCGATTACTTGGTTAGAAGACTTCTTGATTGATTTTGATAACACCGTTATCGTAGTATCCCACGACCGTCACTTCTTAAATAAAGTATGTACTCACATGGCCGACCTTGACTTTGGAAAAATCAAACTCTATGTCGGAAACTATGACTTCTGGAAGGAATCTTCTGAACTCGCTGCTAAATTGCTAGCAGACCGTAATGCCAAAGCAGAAGAAAAAATTAAGCAATTGCAAGAATTCGTTGCTCGTTTCTCTGCCAATGCTTCTAAATCAAGGCAAGCAACATCACGTAAGAAAATGCTTGATAAAATTGAACTTGAAGAAATTGTACCATCTAGTCGTAAATATCCATTTATCAACTTTAAAGCGGAACGTGAAATCGGTAATGATCTCTTGACAGTAGAAAATCTATCTGTAAAGATTGATGGTGAGACTATTTTAGATAATATCAGCTTTATCTTACGTCCAGGTGATAAGACAGCGCTAATTGGACAAAATGACATCCAAACGACTGCATTAATTCGTGCAATCATGGGTGACATTGACTATGAAGGAACTGTCAAGTGGGGAGTAACTACTAGCCGTTCTTACTTGCCAAAAGATAACTCGGCAGATTTTGCAGGAGGAGAGTCAATCCTTGACTGGTTGCGTCAATTCGCAAGTAAAGAGGAAGATGACAATACTTTCCTACGTGGTTTCCTCGGCCGTATGCTCTTCTCTGGAGATGAAGTTAACAAACCTGTAAACGTCTTGTCAGGGGGAGAAAAAGTTCGTGTCATGCTTTCAAAACTCATGCTCTTGAAATCAAATGTCCTTGTACTTGATGATCCAACCAATCACTTGGACTTGGAATCTATCTCAAGCTTGAATGATGGATTGAAAAACTTTAAAGAATCAATCATCTTTGCCAGCCATGACCACGAGTTTATTCAAACTCTAGCTAACCATATCATTGTCTTGTCCAAAAATGGCGTCATTGACCGTATCGATGAAACCTATGATGAATTCCTAGAAAATGCAGAAGTACAAGCAAAAGTAAAAGAACTTTGGAAAGACTAAAAACTTCAAAACTCAGTTGGATTAACCAGCTGAGTTTTCTAACATTTTATGAGGTAACATGAAATTATTTTTTAAAACATATTGGACCTATTTTGTTTCTTTCATCATTCCCATAATCATTATGATAGGAGTATATCTATCTCAAGGTATCTACTGGAATAGCGATACATCTCCACTATTAGGAGATGGGTTTCATCAATACGTTATTTTTGATATAGCTCTAAGAAATATCCTACACGGAAATGGTGGTTTGTTCTACACCTTTACAAGTGGCCTCGGATTGAATTTCTATGCCCTATCTAGTTATTACTTGGGTAGTTTCCTTTCACCACTAGTTTACTTTTTTGATCTAACTAATATGCCAGATACTGTCTATCTAACAACTCTCTTAAAATTTGGATTGATTGGACTGTCAACTTACTTTAGTTTAAATAAATTATTTCAATCGATTCCTAAGCCTTTAAAACTAGCTTTATCTACTTCCTATGCTCTGATGAGTTTCTCTGTTAGTCAACTAGAGATAAAAACTTGGTTAGATGTTTTTATCTTGATTCCTTTAATTATAACTGGATTACATATACTTATAACACAAAAGAAGCGCCTACTATACTTTACAAGTCTGTCAATCTTGTTTATTCAAAACTATTATTTTGGATATATGACAGCATTGTTTCTTATTTTCTGGTATCTCTGCCAAATTTCTTGGGACTTTAAAAATCGAAAATCATCTTTTCTTGATTTTATTGTTACTTCCTTTTTAGCAGGAATGGCCAGTTTGATTATGACTCTTCCTACTCTATTTGATTTACAGACACATGGGGAAAAATTGACAGAAGTTACAAAGTTTCAAACTGAAATTAGCTGGTATCTTGATCTCTTTGCTAAGCAATTTATCGGTTCCTTTGATACAACAAAGTATGGGGCTATCCCAATGATTTTTGTTGGACTACTTCCCTTTATTTTGACCATTTTATTTTTTACGATTAAATCTATTAAGTTTCACGTGAAACTTATCTATGCAATTTTCTTTGTATCTCTAATTGCAAGCTTTTATATTGAAGCTCTTGATTTATTTTGGCAAGGCATGCATACTCCAAACATGTTTTTACATCGCTATGCTTGGATTTTCTCTACCTTGTTAATTTACACAGCAGCAGAAGTCTTAAATCGTCTGAAAGAAATTAAAGTATGGAATTTTTTAGCTTCGATTTTTCTTGTTGTAACAGGATTTTTAGCTACCATCTATCTAAAATCGCATTATTCTTTTTTAACAAATTTGAATATTCTACTTACTCTTGAATTTTTAGTTGTCTATTCTCTTTTACTCCTTGCAGTTATCAAAAAATTTATCTCTGTAAATCTATTTGCTATTCTAATCTCTTTATTTATAATGGTTGAAATGAGCTTAAATGCTTCATCTCAAATGGACGGAATTGCTAAGGAATGGGGATTTGCTTCTCGAAGTGCTTATAATCGAGATATCCCAGCTATGGAATCTTTCTCAACATATATTGGAAATCAATTTACTCGTACTGAAAAACTAGAAACTCAGACAGGAAACGACAGTATGAAATTCAACTACAATGGAATCTCTCAATTTTCTTCTGTTCGAAATCGTTCAGCAAGCTCTACTTTGGATAAGCTTGGGTTTAAATCCTCTGGGACCAATCTCAATCTCCGTTATGCCAATAATAGCATTTTGTCTGATAGTTTATTTGGTATCCAATACAATATCTCAGAAAATCCTATTGATAAGTATGGTTTCCAAGATGTATATCAAAAAGATAATCTTACCCTATATGAAAATCAATTCTCTCTTCCGATTGCCTTTGCTAGTCAATCTGTTTACAATAATGTCAAGTTCAATGAACACACTTTGGATAATCAGGCCTCGTTTTTAAATCAACTTGCTGACGTCAATTTTGATTATTTTTCTCCAATACCCTATGAAAAAACAGAGAATACTGATGATTTGATTAGTGTTACAAGTTCTTCAAATGAGGATGCAGCACTCCAGTATCAAATTGAAGTGCCAGAAAACAGCCAAGTTTATCTTTCTTTCACAAACCTTCACTTTTCTAATGACAAACAAAAAAAGGTTGACATCCTTGTAAATGGAGAAAAGAAAACTTTTACAACTGATAATGTCTTCTCCTTCTTTAATCTAGGATATACTAAAGAGAAAAAAACTTTCAATATTAATGTTGGTTTCCCTGGAAATTCACAAGTATCATTTGAATCTCCTACCTTCTATCGTTTAGATACCAAAACATTTACCGAGGCAATTCAAAAAATTAAAGAACAACCTGTCACAGTATCAACTTCTAAAAACAAGGTCTTTGCTACATATGATGTCAAACAAGATACATCCATTTTCTTCACCATTCCTTATGACAAAGGCTGGTCTGCCTACCAAGATGGGAAGAAAATAGAAATTAAACAAGCTCAAACTGGCTTTATGAAAGTTGACATTCCCAAGGGAAAAGGAACTATTACACTTTCCTTCATTCCCAATGGTTTTATTACTGGAGCAATCTGTTCCTTTACTTCTCTTTTACTATTTGGAATCTATAATCACAAACGAAAGTCATCTAAGACATAAAAAAATCGACCAGTTGGTCGATTTTTTTAATCTTCTTCCATTTTCTTAGGTCGATAGGCTAGCATACCTAAACCAGTAAATAGGGCTAATATCACAGCAAGGAAAATGACTTGATGATGAATATTTCCTGTCATAGAGATTGTTTGTCGTAATCCAGAAACCGAATAACTCATTGGTAACCAAGGATTAATAGCTCTAAAGAAATTATTTGTCAAAGCAAGTGGATAGGTACCTGCACTTGATGCTAACTGTAATAATAGCAAAATAAGAGAGAAGAAAGCTCCTACACGGCTATTCCATGTTGTTAATGCAGTTACCATAGACATAAATGTTAAGCTTGCGATAATAATTAAGAACAAGGTTCTCATTTCATGATTTGCTGTTAGACCAATAAGATGAACTCCTCCATATACCAAAATTCCTGCTAAAACAGCTATAATACCATTTATTTCAGCTCGAGATTTCAACCAAGCCCAACGACTCTCTGGATGACGTCCTGAAGGCAACTTCGCAAAGATCATATTCGTTGATATTGCTGCAACAAAGAGAGCAACTGATATCATATAAGGAGCCATTGCAATTCCATTTACAGGAACTTGGTCATTGTCTGTTTTGGAAAGATTGAGTGGATTTGACAAAATCTCTGCATTTTGCGATTCCGTAGATACTGTTTTGAGTTGATCGCTAGCATTACTTAGTCCTTGTCCTAAAGAAGCAACTCCTGTCTGTAAATCTTCCAATCCAGAAGCTAACTTTATTCCACCTTCTGTAAGTTTCCCAGACCCATCTGCCAATTTATTAGCTCCATTCTCTAATTGAGAAGCACCTGAAAGTAACTGACTGGATTTATCTGCTAATCGACTAGAGCCTGATTGTAATTTATCAACTCCTGCTATCAATTCTTGACTCTTTTGATTCAATTGGTTGGAGCCAGTTGATAATTTTTCAACACCAGATACTAATTCTGGAGTTTTTTCAACTAATTGACCAACTCCTGCTGTCAAGCTAGAAGATTTTTGTGTCAAGGTAGTTGAGCCTGAAACTAATTGATTTAAACTACCTGTCAAGGTGGAATTTTTTTCACTTAATTGACTTGCGCCCTGAGAAACTTTATCAACACCTGTAGTATATGCGTTTATACCTGATGCAATCGACTGACTGGCAGGAACTAATTTACTCGTCACTGCTCCCTGTATTTCTGTTAATCCACTTGACAATCCTGTCAAAGAAGTAGAAGTAAGCGGTAATACTTGATTAGCTTGATTTTTTAATGTCGAAAGACTTGAAGATTGATTTTGTAAGTTTTCCAAACTTCCCTGTAAACCTTGTACTAAAGCTATAATTGACTGAGCCGATTGAATACTATCAGTCGAATTTTGAGATACAGAAGCGCTTATTTCAGCTTGTTGCTCACTTGTCAATGATTGATAGGCTGCTGTCGATTGAATATTGGCTAATGTAGTTGCTTTTTCAGACTGAGCACTTGCTAACATTTGATTAGAAAGAGATACTATACTTGATAAAACAGAGTCTAATTGTTTTGTATCTCCAACATCAATATTTTGAATAGCTTGATTTAACTGATTCAGACCAGAAGATAATTGAGCAATTTGATCTTTTTGCTCAGATGAAGCATCTAACTTACTAGAAAGTTGTTGAATCCCTTCACTTAATTGCTCCATACCCATTCGAAGTGTAGCTGATTGATTGGATAACTGATTAGCACCTATTGCAATATTTCCCACTCCGTTTGTATAAGCACTAACACCAGATGAAAATTGATTAAGACCAGTATTGAGCTGAGAAACACCGCCAGTGTAGGCCTCTACACCAGTATATAACTGATTGACTCCCCCTACTAATTCAGGACTTTTAGAAGATAATTGACCTAATCCGCTATCTAATTGACTAACTGCACCAGTATATGTAACTAAACCACTATTAAAATTCCCTAAGCCAAGATGAAGTTGTTCAACACCAGAGACATAAGAGGATAATCCTTTAGTAAACTGCTCCGTTCCATTTGAAAATGTTAAACTTGAATCTGCTAAAGAGTGTAGGTTAGTAGTCAATGTTTGACTACCTGCCACTAACTGATCCGCTCCATCAGTTAGTTTTTCACTTCCAGAAGCTGCTTGACTCATACCATCCTTTAATTCGACCATCTTATCAAATAAAGCTTTAGTATAGGTCTCGGTTACATTGGTAGAAACATTCTGCTTCAATTGTGTCATCGCAGAATCGCTCATCTTGCTGGCAATAAAACTATGACCACTTGAAGTCTGATAATCGATTTGCATTTGCTCTGGATGATCCGTTAAAATCGAAGCTGCTTTTTCAGATAAATCACTTGGTAAAGTCACTACCATATAGTAATCGCCATCTTCCAATCCCTTCTTTCCTTCCTCTTCATCCACGAAATGAAAATCTAAGGTTTTATTTTCTTTTAAATTTGACACCATGTCTTTTCCTATAGCCATGGTATTACCGTTATAGGAAGCTTCTTTATCATGATTGACAACTGCCACAGGTAAGTCAGACAATTGCCCATATGGATCCCACATTGATGACAAAAATATGATATTGTATAGAGCTGGAATAAGAGAAATCCCTATCATGACAATAATAAAGGTTGGTTTTTTAAAAATTGCTTTCCATTCTTTAAACATAGCTTCTCCTTTTTTAAACATATTGTCTAAAATTTTGATATAATAGATTATACATTAAAAAATCTAAATTACAAGATAAAAAATCAATTTTTAGACAGATAGTCTAATTTGTTTATAAGGAGGAAATATGCAAGAAAGTAACAAACGCTTAAAAACAAAGCGAACTATTGAAAATGCTATGGTTCAATTACTAATGGAACAACCATTTGATCAAATTTCTACTGTCAAGTTAGCAGAAAAAGCCGGAATTAGTCGTTCCAGCTTCTATACTCACTATAAGGATAAGTATGATATGATTGAGCATTATCAAAGCAAGCTATTTCATACATTTGAATATATTTTTCAAAAACATGCTCAGCGCAAAAGAGACGCTATTCTAGAAGTCTTTGAATATCTAGAATCAGAACCACTTCTGGCTGCTCTTCTTTCTGAAAATGGGACGAAAGAAATCCAAAATTTCTTACGAAATAAACTTCATATCATGCTCAGTACAGATTTACAAAAGCGATTTATGCAACTGAATCTAAATACCACTGAATTAGAATATAGTAGCATCTATTTAACTCATGCACTTTTTGGTGTCTGTCAAACTTGGATTGCACACGGAAAAAAAGAAAGTCCTCAAGAAATAACAGACTTCCTTATGAAGATGCTTGGTGATACAAATTGATACAAAAAGAGGAACACAGTTGTGTTCCCTTTTATCTATACTCCGCCAGTAGGACTCGAACCTACGACATCATGATTAACAGTCATGCGCTACTACCAACTGAGCTATGGCGGATAAAATAGTCCGTACGGGATTCGAACCCGTGTTACCGCCGTGAAAAGGCGGTGTCTTAACCCCTTGACCAACGGACCTTCTATCTGTAGCAGATATAACCATTATATCAATTTCTTACTAATTGTCAATCACTTTTTAGATTTTTTCTCTAGAATATCTTTCAATTTTCTAATTTTTAACCTTGAAATAGGACAACGATGGTCTTCATAGAAAACAACTTCTAGATTCTTTCGGTCAATTTCTCTGATATTGCCTATATTTACCAAAAATGACTTATGAGGAGAATAAAATCGTTGGGTATGTTTATCCTTTTCCTGAATATCTGTCATTGTTCCATAGAACTCTTTGGCAAAATTCTTACCAATAATGCGCAATTTATGAGAGACACCTGTCGTTTCAATATACAAAATATCATGGTAAGGAATTTTTAAATCATTGCCCTTATAATTGTAGTCAAAATAATCTACAACATCTTCATTTTCAAGTAACATACTCTTCGTGTAGAAGATATTTTGCTCAATTCGCTTCTTAAACATCTCATCGTTGATATCCTTATCAACAAAATCTAGGGCTGATACCTGGTATTTATAGGTCAGAGTCGCAAACTCTGATCGACTGGTGATAAAGACGATAATAGCGTAAGGATTGTAATGACGAATGAGTTGAGCCACTTCAAATCCCTTTTTCTCAATCCCATGAATATCAATATCTAGGAAATAAAGTTGATTTACTTCATCATTTTCAATATATTCCTTGAACTCACGAACTTTTCCCGTTGTCTTGTATGATATTGGAATATTCGATTCTTTCGAAATTTCATCCAATATTCTCTCTAGTCTCACTTGATGTTCAATAACATCTTCTAAAATTAAAACTTTCATTCAAATTCCCTCTTAAATCTAATAATTTGTCTAAATGTACTGCCTTCCATCTCTGTTTCTAAAATAATATTGTTGTACTTATCTAGTAGTTCTTTCACATTATTTAATCCTACTCCGCGATTTCTTCCCTTAGTTGAGAATCCTAAAGCAAATAGATCTCCTGAAGGAGTCATCGTCATTTTGCATGAATTCTGAATCACAATCACTGTTTCAGTTTCCATCTTAATAACTGCTACTTCCATCTGCTTTTTATAGCTATCAGCTGAACCTTCAACAGCATTGTTCAATAAAACGCTCATGATACGAACCAAATCCAATAGTTCAATTGGGAGCTTGGTAATCGTATCTTTTACTTCCAGTGTAAACTCTACACCATTATTTCGAGCATAGACAATGGACTGAGCAACCAAACTTCGTAAAGCTGAATCTTCTATGTTGTTCAAATCAAAGTAAGTATACTTATCTGAACGCAGTTTATGATTGGCTTTGACCAAAACTTCATTGTAAACTCTGTCAATTTCCTGTAAATCACCACTGTCAATTGCCATCTGCATGCTGACAAGCATTCCAGCATAGTCATGTCGAAAACCACGGATTTCATTATACAGACCGACAATTTCATCTGTGTAATTCTGTAAATGTTTCTGTTCAAATTTCTTCTGCTTTAAAGCAATCTCTTTTTCCATTTGTTCTTTATGCGAATTCATTGCAAAGAAGGTCAAAAGGAGAGAAATAAAGACAATAGATGATAAAATACTTCCAAAACTATTCAAATGTTTAATCGTACTTACCATATCTGAAACGAAAGATACAATATGGAGCAGTAGTAAGGCAAAAAATACTTTTTTCAAGAAAGGATAGAGATAGTCCTTATCAAAATAGTTTAGTTCTAAATGGAAATAACGAATGATTGTTACGATAACGACATAAGTCAACACCGTTACAACTAAAAAGAATAGGTCATAATATTGTAAAACAAAATTGTCTCCTGTTATAGAGGAAAAAGTTACAGACAGAAAGGTATGAGTGCTCTCATATAAAAGAGATAGTAGTAAACTTAGGAATAGTCCTCTATCCCTCTCATACTGTTTAATCCATTTAAAATAGGAATATAGCATCAAAGGAAATAAAAATGTTACAATCCCTAATTCATCTAAATGTAGAAGATAAAAGGGAAGGCTAAGTACTATTTCTACTAGTAATGTATAAGCACCAAAAACGTATAGTTCCTTTGTTTTTATTTTACCTTTGCAAATTAAACTGTAACTGTGACTAATAATAAAAAAATATAATATAAAATCTACTACTAAGAAAAAATTCATTCTGACACTCCCTTATCTTCTTTTAAGAAAATTAATGAACATTTTATCTATTCTCCTCATCTCCCCACCTTGAATTTTTTGCAAGTCTTTTTCCTTCAAGGCTACAAACTGTTCCAATTTAACTGTGTTTTTCATAATAAAATCTCCTCAATGTTTTTTTCTTGTAAGCTAACTTACAAAAACCATTATACAAAATGAAATTTCGTTTTAGATAAAATTCTCTCAACTGTCATTTTTTTCTCCCAAAGTGTACTTTTTTAAGAAAAAAGCCGGGAAAATTCCCAGCTTTGCTACTATATTGATCCCAGCAGGATTCGAACCTGCGACCGTTCGCTTAGAAGGCGAATGCTCTATCCAGCTGAGCTATGAGACCTAACACAATTATTCTACCAAAAATTCAATTAAAAGTCAATTTTCTATTTATGATAGGGTGATCCCTGCTGAATTGTAAAAGCCCGATAGATTTGTTCAACAAGGACTAGTCTCATTAACTGATGGGGCAAGGTTAAGCGGCCAAAACTAACAGAGAGATTGGCTCTATTTTTTACAGATGATGACAATCCTAAACTTCCCCCAATAATAAAAGTAAGAGTAGAAAATCCTTTTATAGAAGCTTCTTCTAACTGCTTACTAAATTCTTCTGAGGAGAAAGTTTTCCCTTCAATGGCTAACACAATAACAAAATCACGGTCACCAACTTTTGATAAAATTCTCTGACCTTCTATTTCTAAAATCTTTTGATTTTCTGATTCACTGGCCTTATCTGGTGTTTTTTCATCTGCTAGCTCTATCATTTCAAGCTTAGCAAATCGAGAAATTCGTTTTGAATACTCTGCAATACCATCTTTTAAATACTTTTCTTTCAGTTTCCCAACTGTTACAACTTTAATTTTCATGACTCTATTCTAACATATTCTCTATTTTTTCACATCTTATTCACAAAACAAAAGGTTAATTTTAGCCGAGGAAACCACAGATTTTTGAAAGTTATCCACAATCTGTGAAAAACTTTTGTGTTTAAGTTATAATTAAGCTAGTCGGTTTATACTTTCAGTAATTTCAAAAATAAATGGAGGCAAATATGAAATATCTAAAAACATTTTACAAAAAATGGTTTCAATTATTAGTCGTTATCGTCATTAGCTTTTTTAGTGGAGCCTTGGGTAGTTTTTCAATAACTCAACTAACTCAAAAAATTGGTGTAAGTAGCTCGAACAACAATAGCACCATTACACAGACTGCCTATAAGAACGAAAATTCAACAACACAGGCTGTTAACAAAGTAAAAGATGCTGTTGTTTCTGTTATTACTTATTCAGCAAACAGACAAAATAGCGTATTTGGTAATGATGATACTAACACAGATTCTCAGCAAATCTCTAGTGAAGGCTCTGGGGTTATTTATAAAAAGAATGACAAAGAAGCTTACATTGTCACCAACAATCACGTTATAAATGGAGCCAGCAAAGTAGATATTCGTTTGTCAGATGGGACTAAAGTGCCTGGAGAAATCGTCGGAGCGGATACTTTCTCTGATATTGCTGTCGTCAAAATCTCTTCAGAAAAAGTGACAACAGTAGCTGAGTTTGGTGATTCTAGCAAGTTAACCGTAGGAGAAACTGCTATTGCTATTGGTAGCCCGTTAGGTTCTGAATATGCTAATACTGTCACTCAGGGTATTGTGTCTAGTCTCAATCGAAATGTATCTTTAAAATCTGAAGATGGACAAGCCATTTCTACAAAAGCCATCCAAACTGATACTGCTATTAACCCAGGTAACTCTGGTGGCCCACTAATCAATATTCAAGGACAGGTTATCGGAATTACCTCAAGTAAAATTGCCACAAATGGAGGAACATCTGTAGAAGGTCTTGGTTTTGCAATCCCTGCAAATGATGCTATCAATATTATTGAACAGTTAGAAAAGAACGGAAAAGTGACTCGTCCAGCTTTGGGAATTCAAATGGTCAATCTCTCAAATATTAATACAAGTGATATTAGAAGACTGAATATTCCAAGTAGTGTAACATCTGGTGTAGTTGTTCGTTCTGTGCAGAGCAATATGCCTGCCAATGGTCACCTTGAAAAATACGACGTTATTACAAAAGTAGATGACAAAGACATTGCTTCATCAACAGACTTACAAAGTGCTCTTTACAATCATTCTATCGGAGACACCATTAAGATAACTTACTATCGTAACGGTAAAGAAGAAACTACATCTATTAAACTTGACAAGAGTTCAGGTGATTTAGAATCTTAATTGACATCTATGTAAAGAAAGCTTTACATAAGAGAAAAGATGTGTTAGTGTAGAATCATGGAAAAATTTGAAATGATTTCTATCACAGATATACAAAAAAATCCCTATCAACCTCGAAAAGAATTTGATGGAGAAAAACTACATGAACTAGCACAGTCTATCAAAGAAAATGGGGTCATTCAACCGATTATTGTTCGTCAATCTCCTGTTATTGGTTATGAAATCCTTGCAGGAGAGAGACGCTATCGGGCTTCACTTTTAGCTGGTCTAACGTCTATCCCAGCTGTTGTTAAACAGCTCTCAGACCAAGAGATGATGGTTCAGTCCATCATTGAAAATTTACAGAGAGAAAATTTAAATCCAATAGAAGAAGCACGCGCCTATGAATCTCTTGTAGAGAAAGGATTTACACATGCTGAAATTGCAGATAAAATGGGCAAGTCTCGTCCTTATATCAGCAACTCTATTCGCTTGCTGTCCTTGCCAGAAAAGATCCTTTCAGAAGTAGAAAATGGCCAACTATCACAAGCGCATGCGCGTTCGCTAGTCGGCTTGAATAAGGAACAACAAGACTATTTCTTTCAACGAATCATAGAGGAAGACATTTCTGTAAGGAAGTTAGAAGCTCTTCTGACAGAGAAAAAACAAAAGAAACTGCAAAAAGATGATCATTTCATACAAAATGAAGAAGAACAGTTAAAAAAACTACTCGGATTAGATGTAGAAATCAAACTGTCTAAAAAAGATAGTGGAAAAATCATTATTTCTTTTTTAAATCAAGAAGAATACAGTAGAATTATCAACAGCCTGAAATAAGGCTGTTCTTTTATTTTTTTATCTCACAAGGTTATCCACTATTTTTTTCAATAAAAAGCTTAATAAATCAAAAGTTTCTGACTTTATCCCCAACTTGTGGATAAAACTTAATAACGTTGTGGATTATTTTTCACAGCTTGTGGAAAATTCTTACTATCTATGGTAAAATAAGTCTAGCATTAAACTTTTAAATAGTAAAGGAGGAGAAAGGATTGAAAGAAAAACAATTTTGGAATCGTATATTAGAATTTGCTCAAGAAAGACTGACTCGATCCATGTATGATTTCTATGCTATTCAAGCTGAACTCATCAAGGTAGAGGAAAATGTTGCTACTATATTTTTACCACGATCTGAAATGGAAATGGTCTGGGAAAAACAACTAAAAGATATTATTGTTGTTGCTGGATTTGAAATTTATGATGCTGAAATAACTCCCCACTATATTTTCACCAAACCTCAAGATACGACTATCTCACAAGTTGAAGAAGCTCCAAATTCAACTCTTTATGACTATAGTCCAAAGTTAGCATCTATTCCTTATTCGGATACTGGATTAAAAGAAAAGTATACCTTTGATAATTTTATCCAAGGGGATGGAAATGTTTGGGCAAAATCTGCTGCTTTAGCTGTTTCAGAAGATTTAGCTTTGACCTATAACCCTCTTTTTATATATGGAGGTCCAGGTCTTGGTAAGACTCACCTATTAAATGCTATTGGTAACGAAATTCTAAAAAACATTCCTGATGCGCGTGTTAAATATATCCCTGCTGAAAGCTTTATTAATGACTTTCTTGATCACTTAAGACTAGGGGAAATGGAAAAGTTTAAAAAGACCTATCGTAGCCTTGATCTTTTATTGATTGATGATATCCAATCGCTGAGTGGAAAAAAAGTTGCAACACAAGAAGAATTTTTCAATACCTTTAATGCACTGCACGACAAGCAAAAACAAATTGTCCTAACCAGTGACAGAAGTCCAAAACATCTGGAAGGACTTGAAGAAAGACTTGTCACGCGCTTTAGTTGGGGATTAACACAGCACATTACACCTCCTGAATTTGAAACGCGTATTGCCATTCTACAAAGCAAAACTGAACATTTGAATTACAATTTCCAAAGCGATACTTTAGAGTACTTAGCAGGTCAATTTGATTCAAATGTTCGCGATCTTGAAGGTGCAATTAATGATATCACTTTAGTTGCTAGAGTAAAGAAAATCAAAGATATTACAATTGATGTTGCTGCAGAAGCTATTAGAGCTCGAAAACAAGATGTTAGCCAAATACTCGTCATCCCAATTGATAAAATCCAAAATGAAGTTGGTAACTTTTATGGTGTCAGTGTCAAAGAAATAAAGGGAAGCAGACGCCTTCAAAATATTGTGTTAGCCCGTCAAGTAGCCATGTATTTATCTAGAGAACTAACAGATAATAGTCTTCCAAAAATTGGAAAGGAATTTGGTGGAAAAGACCATACAACAGTTATTCATGCCCATGCCAAAATTAAATCTTTGATTGATGAAGACGATAATTTACGTTTAGAAATTGAATCAATCAAAAAGAAAATTAAATAACTTGTGGATAACTTTTGCTTTTTTATCTTTTTTATCCACATTTTTTAAACAATCCAAAAAACTTGATATGACTCGTTTAAAGTCTGTTTTCCACAGATTTCACAGACTCTATTATTACTATTATCCTTCTAATACTAAAAATAAATAAAGGAGAATCCATGATTCATTTTTCAATTAATAAAAATTTATTTCTACAAGCATTAAATACTACTAAGAGAGCTATTAGTTCTAAAAATGCCATTCCTATTTTATCAACAGTAAAAATTGACGTAACTAATGAAGGTGTTACTTTAATTGGTTCAAATGGTCAAATTTCAATTGAAAATTTTATTTCTCAAAAAAATGAAGATGCTGGTTTGTTAATTACTTCTTTAGGTTCGATCCTTCTTGAAGCTTCTTTCTTTATCAATGTGGTATCTAGTCTACCTGATGTAACTCTTGATTTTAAAGAAATTGAACAAAATCAAATTGTTTTAACAAGTGGCAAATCAGAAATTACCTTAAAAGGAAAAGATAGCGAACAATATCCACGAATTCAAGAAATTTCAGCAAGCACTCCTTTAATTCTTGAAACAAAATTACTCAAGAAAATTATCAATGAAACAGCCTTTGCTGCAAGCACACAAGAAAGTCGTCCGATTTTAACAGGTGTTCATTTTGTATTGAGTCAAAACAAGGAGCTAAAAACAGTGGCAACAGACTCTCATCGTCTAAGCCAGAAAAAATTAACTCTTGAGAAAAATAGTGATGATTTTGATGTTGTCATTCCTAGCCGTTCTCTACGCGAATTTTCAGCGGTATTTACAGATGATATCGAAACTGTAGAGATTTTCTTTGCTAATAACCAAATCCTCTTTAGAAGCGAAAATATTAGCTTCTACACTCGTCTCCTAGAAGGAAACTACCCTGATACAGATCGTTTGATTCCAACAGACTTTAATACTACTATTACTTTTGATGTTATAAACTTACGCCAGTCAATGGAACGTGCTCGTCTTTTATCAAGTGCTACTCAAAATGGTACTGTGAAACTTGAAATTAAAGATGGGGTTGTTAGCGCCCATGTTCACTCTCCAGAAGTTGGTAAAGTAAACGAAGAAATCGATACTGATCAGGTTACTGGTGAAGATTTGACTATTAGTTTCAACCCAACTTACTTGATTGATTCACTCAAGGCTTTAAATAGCGAAAAGGTGACCATTAGCTTTATCTCAGCTGTTCGTCCATTTACTCTTGTGCCAGCAGATACTGACGAGGACTTCATGCAACTTATCACCCCAGTTCGTACAAATTAAGTGAAAGAGGTTGAGCCTAGCTCGCCTCTTTTATGATATAATCGAAAAAGAAAAGGAGAGTAGTATGTATCAAGTTGGAAATTTTGTTGAGATGAAAAAACCACACGCTTGTACAATCAAGTCAACAGGTAAAAAAGCAAATCGTTGGGAAATTACACGTGTAGGGGCAGATATAAAAATAAAGTGCAGTAATTGTGACCATGTTATTATGATGGGACGCTATGATTTTGATCGAAAAATGAATAAAATTATTGACTGATAACCCTTAGTTAGAGGGTTAGCAAGTTTTCCCTTTTTGTGTTATAATATTAGGGATTGAAATGAAAAGGGAGAATGAGAAAATATGGCCTTAACAGCAGGTATCGTTGGTTTGCCAAACGTTGGTAAATCAACACTATTTAATGCAATTACAAAAGCAGGAGCAGAGGCAGCAAACTACCCATTTGCGACGATTGATCCAAACGTTGGAATGGTAGAAGTTCCAGATGAACGCCTCCAAAAACTAACTGAAATGATTACTCCTAAAAAGACAGTTCCAACAACTTTTGAATTTACAGATATTGCAGGGATTGTAAAAGGAGCTTCAAAAGGAGAAGGACTAGGAAATAAATTCTTGGCCAATATCCGTGAAGTAGATTCGATTGTTCATGTAGTTCGTGCTTTTGATGATGAAAATGTCATGCGCGAGCAAGGACGTGAAGATGCCTTTGTGGATCCACTTGCGGATATTGATACCATTAACCTGGAATTGATTCTTGCTGACTTAGAATCAGTCAATAAACGCTATGCGCGTGTAGAAAAGATGGCACGTACGCAAAAAGATAAAGAATCTGTAGCAGAATTTAATGTTCTTCAAAAGATTAAACCAGTCCTTGAAGATGGAAAATCAGCTCGTACAATCGAGTTTACAGATGAAGAACAAAAAGTTGTCAAAGGTCTCTTCCTGTTGACGACTAAACCAGTTCTTTATGTAGCGAATGTGGACGAGGATGTGGTTTCAGATCCTGACTCTATCGACTATGTTAAACAAATTCGTGAATTCGCAGCGACAGAAAATGCTGAAGTAGTCGTTATTTCTGCGCGTGCTGAGGAAGAAATTTCTGAGTTAGAAGATGAAGACAAGCAAGAGTTTCTTGAAGCACTTGGGTTGACAGAATCAGGCGTTGACAAGTTGACTCGTGCAGCTTACCACTTACTTGGACTGGGAACTTACTTCACAGCTGGTGAAAAAGAAGTTCGTGCTTGGACTTTCAAACGTGGTATGAAGGCTCCTCAAGCAGCTGGGATTATCCACTCAGACTTTGAAAAAGGATTTATTCGTGCAGTAACTATGTCATATGAGGATCTAGTGAAATACGGATCTGAAAAGGCTGTAAAAGAAGCTGGACGCTTGCGTGAAGAGGGAAAAGAATATATCGTTCAAGATGGCGATATTATGGAATTCCGCTTTAATGTCTAAAAAAAAATTAATGAATAGTGTCAATTAGGTTGGAAAAAAATTCCAACCCTTTTGGCTTTTGAAAGGAAAAATAAATGACCAAATTACTTGTAGGATTAGGAAATCCAGGAGATAAATATTTTGAAACAAAACACAATGTTGGTTTTATGTTGATTGACCAACTAGCGAAAAAACAGAATGTCACATTTACACACGATAAGATATTTCAAGCTGATCTAGCATCATTTTTCCTAAATGGAGAAAAAATTTATCTTGTCAAACCAACGACATTTATGAATGAAAGTGGAAAAGCGGTCCATGCTTTATTGACATATTATGGTTTGGATATTGAAGATTTACTCGTTATTTACGATGACCTTGACATGGAAGTTGGGAAAATTCGTTTAAGAGCAAAAGGTTCAGCAGGTGGTCATAATGGTATCAAGTCTATTATTCAACATATTGGAACCCAAACCTTTAATCGTGTTAAGATTGGAATCGGAAGACCTAAAAATGGCATGTCAGTTGTTAACCATGTTTTGAGTAAGTTTGACAAGGATGATTATATCGGTATTTTACAGTCTATTGACAAAGTTGACGATGCTGTAAACTACTATTTACAAGAGAAAAATTTTGAGAAAACAATGCAGAGGTATAACGGATAAATGGTGACCTTATTAGATTTATTCTTAGAAAATAATCAGATCAAAAAATGGCATCAAAATCTGACAGATAAGAAAAGACAACTAATACTTGGTTTATCAACGTCTACTAAGGCTCTTGCAATTGCAAGTAGTCTAGAAAAAGAAGATAAGATTGTGTTGTTGACGTCAACTTATGGAGAAGCAGAAGGAATTGTTAGTGATCTTATCTCTATCTTGGGTGAGGAACTTGTCTATCCATTTTTGGTAGATGACTCCCCTATAGTCGAGTTTTTAATGTCTTCACAAGAAAAAATCATTTCACGGGTTGAAGCCTTGCGTTTTTTGACTGATCCGTATAAGAAAGGGATTTTAGTTTGTAATATCGCAGCAAGCCGATTGATTTTACCGTCTCCCAATGTATTCAAAAATAGTATTGTAAAAATCTCAGTTGGTGAAGAATATGATCAACACGCGCTTATCCATCAGTTAAAGGAAATTGGCTATCGAAAAGTTACACAAGTACAAACTCAAGGCGAATTTAGTCTGCGAGGAGATATTTTAGATATTTTTGAAATATCCCAGTTAGAACCTTGCCGAATAGAGTTTTTTGGTGATGAAATTGATGGTATCAGGTCATTTGAAGTCGAAACACAATTATCGAAAGAAAATCAGACAGAACTCACTATCTTTCCAGCTAGTGATATTCTTTTGAGAGAAAAGGATTATCAACGAGGTCAGTCAGCTTTAGAAAAACAAATTTCAAAAACGTTATCACCTATTTTAAAATCATACTTAGAAGAAATTATTTCAAGTTTTCATCAAAAACAAATTCATTTAGATTCTAGGAAGTTTTTATCTTTGTGCTATGAAAAGATATGGACTGTCTTTGATTATATTGAAAAAGACATACCAATATTCTTTGATGATTATCAGAAATTGATGAATCAGTATGAAGTCTTTGAAAGAGAATTAGCGCAATACTTTACAGAAGAATTACAGAACAGTAAAGCATTTTCTGAGATGCAGTATTTTGCTGATATAGAGCAAATCTATAAAAAACAGAGTCCGGTTACCTTTTTCTCTAATCTGCAAAAGGGGTTAGGAAATCTCAAGTTTGACCAAATTTATCAATTTAATCAATATCCTATGCAGGAGTTTTTCAATCAATTTTCTTTTCTAAAAGAAGAAATTGAGCGATACAAAAAAATGAATTATACTATTATCCTGCAGTCTAGCAATTCAATGGGAAGTAAAACATTGGAGGATGTTTTAGAGGAATACCAGATTAAATTGGATTCCAGAGATAAGTCAAGTGTTTGTAAAGAATCTGTAAACTTAATCGAGGGTAATCTCAGACATGGTTTTCATTTTGTAGATGAAAAGGTTTTATTGATAACTGAATATGAGATTTTTCAAAAGAAATTGAAACGTCGTTTTCGAAGACAACACGTTTCAAACGCAGAGAGATTAAAAGATTACAATGAACTTGAAAAAGGAGATTACGTTGTTCACCATATCCATGGAATTGGTCAATATCTAGGGATTGAAACAATTGAAATCAAAGGGATTCACCGTGATTATGTTAGTGTTCAATACCAAAACGGGGATCAAATCTCTATCCCAGTGGAACAGATTCATCTACTTTCCAAATACGTTTCAAGTGACGGTAAAGCACCTAAACTCAATAAATTAAATGATGGTCATTTCAAAAAAGCCAAGCAAAAAGTTAAGAACCAGGTAGAGGATATAGCTGACGATTTAATTAAACTTTATTCTGAACGCAGCCAGTTGAAGGGTTTTGCTTTCTCAGCTGATGATGAGGATCAACATGCTTTTGATGATGCCTTCCCTTATGTTGAAACGTATGATCAACTTCGTAGTGTTGAGGAAATCAAGAGAGATATGCAGGCTTCTCAACCAATGGATCGACTTTTAGTTGGGGATGTTGGTTTTGGAAAGACTGAAGTTGCTATGCGTGCAGCCTTTAAGGCAGTCAATGATCACAAACAAGTTGTCGTTCTAGTTCCGACAACGGTTTTAGCGCAACAGCACTATACGAATTTTAAGGAACGATTCCAAAATTTTGCAGTTAATATTGATGTGTTGAGTCGCTTTAGAAGTAAAAAAGAGCAGACTGAAACACTTGAAAAATTGAAAAACGGTCAAGTTGATATTTTGATTGGAACCCATCGTGTTTTGTCAAAAGATGTTGTGTTTGCTGATTTGGGATTGATGATTATTGATGAGGAACAGCGATTTGGTGTCAAGCATAAGGAAACCTTGAAAGAACTGAAAAAACAAGTAGATGTCCTGACCTTGACAGCTACGCCAATCCCTCGTACCCTCCATATGTCTATGTTGGGAATCAGAGATTTGTCTGTTATTGAAACTCCGCCGACTAATCGCTATCCTGTTCAGACTTATGTTTTGGAAAAAAATGATAGTGTGATTCGTGATGCTGTCTTGCGTGAAATGGAGCGTGGAGGTCAAATTTACTATCTTTACAATAAAGTTGACACGATTGATCAGAAAGTTTCCGAATTACAGGAGTTGATTCCAGAGGCTTCGATTGGTTATGTTCATGGGCAAATGAGTGAAATTCAGTTAGAAAATACTCTACTGGATTTCATTGAAGGTCAGTATGATATTTTGGTGACAACTACCATTATTGAGACAGGGGTGGACATTCCAAATGCCAATACTTTATTTATTGAAAATGCGGACCATATGGGCTTGTCAACCTTGTATCAGTTAAGAGGAAGAGTCGGTCGTAGTAATCGTATTGCTTATGCCTATCTCATGTATCGTCCAGAAAAATCAATCAGTGAAGTCTCCGAGAAGAGATTAGAAGCGATTAAAGGATTTACAGAATTGGGCTCTGGATTTAAGATTGCAATGCGAGATCTTTCGATTCGCGGAGCAGGAAATCTTTTAGGAAAATCCCAGTCTGGTTTCATTGATTCTGTTGGTTTTGAATTGTATTCGCAGTTATTGGAGGAAGCTATTGCTAAACGACATGGTAATGGGAACACAAGAACCAAAGGAAATACCGAATTGATTTTACAAATTGATGCTTATCTTCCTGATACTTATATTTCAGACCAACGACATAAGATTGAAATTTACAAGAAAATTCGTCAAATTGACAACCGTGTCAATTATGAGGAGTTACAAGAAGAGCTGATGGATCGTTTTGGAGAATACCCAGATGTGGTTGCTTATCTTTTAGAGATTGGTTTAGTCAAGTCATACTTGGACAAGGTATTTGTTCAACGTGTTGAAAGAAAAGAGAATAAGATTACAGTTCAATTTGAAAAAGTCACTCAACGACTGTTTTTAGCTCAAGATTATTTTAAAGCTTTATCTGCAACAAACCTAAAAGCAGCCATAGCTGAAAATAAGGGATTAATGGAAGTTGTATTTGATGTCCGAAACAAGAAGGACTATGAAATTTTAGAAGGTCTGCTCATTTTTGGAGAAAGTTTATTAGAGATAAAAGAGTCAAAAGAAGGCAATTCTCTTTAACATTTTTCTTCTATAAAATGGATAAAAATGGTACAATAATAATTTGAGGTAATAAAAATGAGATTAGACAAATATTTAAAAGTATCACGAATTATCAAGCGTCGTACAGTCGCAAAAGAAGTAGCAGATAAAGGCAGAATCAAGGTAAATGGAATCTTGGCCAAAAGTTCAACGGATTTGAAAGTTAATGATCAAGTTGAAATTCGCTTTGGCAATAAGTTGCTACTTGTAAAAGTACTGGAGATGAAAGATAGCACAAAAAAAGAAGATGCAGCAGGTATGTATGAAATTATCAGTGAAACACGGGTAGAAGAAAATGTCTAAAAATATCGTACAATTGAATAATTCTTTTATTCAAAATGAACATCAACGTCGTCGCTATCTGATGAAGGAACGACAAAAACGTAATCGTTTCATGGGCTGGGTTCTTATTTTGATGATTTTATTGTTCATTTTACCAACTTATAATCTTGCTCAAAGTTATCACCAATTACTCCAAAGACGTCAACAGTTATCAGACTTGCAAACTCAGTATCAAACCTTGAGTGAGGAAAAGGAGAAAGAGACAGCTTTTGCTACAAAGTTGAAAGATGAAGATTACGCTGCTAAATACATGCGTGCAAAATATTATTATTCTAAGAATCAGGAAGCTGTTTATACGATTCCTGACTTGCTTCCAAGGTGATGAAATGGAAAATTTATTAGACGTAATTGAGCAATTTTTGAATCTATCGGATGAAAAACTAGAAGAGTTATCTGATAAAAATCAACTATTGCGTTTACAAGAAGAAAAGGAAAGGAAGAATGCGTAAATTCTTAATTATTTTGTTGCTACCGAGTTTTTTGACTATTTCAAAAGTCGTTAGCACAGAAAAAGAAGTCGTCTATACTTCGAAAGAAATTTATTACCTTTCACAATCTGACTTTGGTATTTATTTTAGAGAAAAATTAAGTTCTCCCATGGTTTATGGAGAGGTTCCTGTTTATGCTAATGAAGATTTAGTAGTGGAATCTGGAAAATTGACTCCAAAAACAAGTTTTCAAATAACCGAGTGGCGTTTAAATAAACAAGGAATTCCAGTATTTAAGCTATCAAATCATCAATTTATAGCTGCGGACAAACGATTTTTATATGATCAATCAGAGGTAACTCCAACAATAAAAAAAGTATGGTTAGAATCTGATTTTAAACTGTACAATAGTCCTTATGACTTAAAAGAAGTGAAGTCATCCTTATCAGCTTATTTGCAAGTATCAATCGATAAGACCATGTTTGTAGAAGGAAGAGAATTTCTACATATTGAGCAGGCTGGATGGGTAGCTAAAGAATCAACTTCTGAAGAAGATAATCGGATGAGTAAAGTCCAAGAAATATTATCTGAAAAATATCAGAAAGATTCTTTCTCTATTTATGTTAAGCAACTGACTACTGGAAAAGAAGCTGGTATCAATCAAGATGAAAAAATGTATGCAGCTAGTGTTTTAAAACTACCTTATCTCTACTATACACAAGAAAAAATAAATGAGGGGATTTATCAGTTAGATACGACTGTAAAATACGTATCTGCAGTCAATGATTTTCCAGGTTCTTATAAACCAGAGGGAAGTGGTAGCCTCCCTAAAAAAGAGGATAATAAAGAATATTCTCTAAAAGATTTAATTATGAAAGTATCAAAAGAATCTGATAATGTAGCTCATAACATATTGGGATATTACATTTCAAACCAATCTGATGCCACATTCAAATCCAAGATGTCTGCTATTATGGGAGATGATTGGGATTCAAAAGAAAAATTGATTTCTTCTAAAATGGCTGGGAAGGTTATGGAAGCTATCTATGTTCAAGATGGATTTGTGCTAGAGTCTTTGACTAAAACAGATTTTGATAATGAGCGAATTGCCAAAGGTGTTTCTGTGAAGGTAGCTCATAAAATTGGGGATGCGGACGAATTTGAGCATGATACGGGTGTTGTCTATGCAGATTCTCCATTTGTGCTTTCTATTTTTACGAAGAATTCTGATTATGATATGATTTCTAAGATAGCCAAAGATGTTTATGAGGTTCTAAAATGAGGGAACAAGATTTTTTAAATCATTTTCTCAAGAGAGGATATTTTAAAAAACATACTAAGGTGGTGTTAGCTCTTTCTGGTGGATTAGATTCTATGTTTCTATTTAAGGTGTTATCTACGTATAAAAAAAAGTTAGAAATTGAATTGATTCTATCCCATGTGAATCATAAGCAGAGAGTAGAATCAGATTGGGAAGAACAGGAATTAAGGAAGTTAGCTGCTGAAGCAGAACTTCCTATTTATATCAGCAATTTTTCAGGAGAATTTTCAGAAGCGCGGGCTCGACATTTTCGTTATGATTTTTTTCAAGAGGTAATGAAAAAGACTGGTGCGACAGCCTTGGTAACTGCCCACCATGCTGATGACCAGGTGGAAACGATCTTAATGCGTTTGATTCGAGGCACTCGTTTGCGCTATCTATCAGGAATTAAGGATAAGCAAGTAGTCGGAGAGATAGAAATGATTCGGCCCTTCTTGAATTTTCAAAAAAAAGACTTCCCATCAATTTTTCATTTTGAAGATATATCAAATAAAGAAAATTATTATTTTCGAAATCGTATTCGAAACTTTTATTTACCAGAATTAGAAAAAGAAAATCCTCGATTTAGAGATGCAATCTTAAGCCTCGGAAATGAAATTTTAGATTATGACTTAGCTATAGCTGAATTATCTAAGAATATTGATCTAGAAAATTTAGAGCAGCTATTCTCTTACTCTGAGTCGACACAAAGAGTTTTACTTCAAACTTATCTGAATCGTTTTCCAGATTTGAATCTTACAAAAGCTCAGTTTGAAGAAGTTCGGCAAATTTTAAAAACTAAAAGCCAGTATCGTCATCCGCTTAAAAATGGTTATGAATTAGTAAAAGAGTATCAACAGTTTCGGATTTGTAAAATCAGTCCTCAGTCTGATGAAAAGGAAGATGAACTTGTGTTACACTATCAAAATCAGGTATCTTACCAAGGTTATTTATTTTCCTTTGGACTTCCTTTAGAAGGTGAATTAATTCAGCAGGTACCTGTTTCACGGGAAACATCAATACACATTCGTCATCGAAAAACAGGAGATGTTTTGATTCAAAATGGGCATAGAAAAAAACTCAGACGTCTATTTATTGATTTGAAAATCCCTATGGAAAAGCGAAAATCAGCTCTGATTATTGAGCAATTTGGTGAAATTGTCTCAATTTTGGGAATTGCGACCAGTAATTTGAGTAAAAACACGAAAAATGATATAATGAACACTGTACTTTATATAGAAAAAATAGATAGGTAAAAAAATGTTAGAAAATGATATTAAAAAAATTCTCGTTTCACACGATGAAATTACAGAAGCTGCTAAAAAATTAGGTGCTCAACTCACTAAAGACTATGCAGGAAAAAATCTAATTTTAGTTGGGATTTTAAAAGGATCTATCCCTTTTATGGCTGAATTGATTAAACATATCGACACACATATTGAAATGGACTTCATGATGGTTTCTAGCTATCATGGTGGGACAGCAAGTAGCGGTGTCATTAATATTAAACAAGATGTGACTCAAGATATCAAAGGAAGACATATTCTATTTGTAGAAGATATCATTGATACAGGTCAAACTTTGAAGAATTTGCGAGATATGTTTATTGAAAGAGAAGCATCTTCTGTTAAAATTGCAACCTTGTTGGATAAACCAGAGGGACGTGTTGTAGAAATTGAGGCAGACTATACCTGCTTTACTATCCCAAATGAGTTTGTAGTAGGTTATGGTTTAGACTACAAAGAAAACTATCGTAACCTTCCTTATGTTGGAGTATTGAAAGAAGAAGTATATTCAAATTAGAAAGAACAATTTTTAATGAAAAAACAAAATAATGGTTTAATTAAAAATCCTTTTCTATGGTTATTACTTATTTTTTTCCTAGTTACAAGTTATCAGTATTTTAGTACAGGTAGTGTTGCAGGGAAAAGTGAGCAAATTAATTATACAGAATTGGTAAAAGAAATTACCGATGATAATGTAAAAGAATTAACCTACCAACCAAATGGCAGTGTTATCGAAGTTTCGGGTGTCTATAAAAATCCTAAAACAAGTAAAGAAGAAACAGGTATTCAGTTCTTTTCTCCTTCCACTACAACAGTAGAGAAATTTTCAAGCATCATTCTTCCTTCAGATACTACAGTATCAGAATTACAAAAACTTGCTTCTGACCATAAAGCGGAAGTAACTATTAAGCATGAAAGTTCAAGTGGTATGTGGATTAATATTCTTGTATCCATTGTGCCATTCGGTATCCTCTTCTTCTTCCTCTTCTCGATGATGGGAAATATGGGAGGAAATAATAGCCGTAACCCGATGAGTTTTGGACGTAGTAAGGCTAAAGCTGCAAATAAAGAAGATATTAAAGTAAGATTTTCAGATGTTGCTGGAGCTGAGGAAGAAAAACAAGAACTAGTTGAAGTTGTAGAATTCTTAAAAGATCCAAAACGATTTACAAAACTTGGAGCCCGTATTCCAGCAGGTGTCCTTCTAGAGGGACCTCCGGGAACAGGTAAGACGTTACTTGCTAAGGCAGTCGCCGGAGAAGCAGGTGTTCCATTCTTTAGTATCTCAGGTTCTGACTTTGTAGAAATGTTTGTCGGAGTTGGAGCTAGTCGTGTTCGTTCTCTTTTTGAAGATGCCAAAAAAGCAGCACCAGCTATCATCTTTATCGATGAAATTGATGCTGTTGGACGTCAACGTGGAGTCGGTCTCGGCGGAGGTAATGATGAACGCGAACAAACCTTGAACCAACTTTTGATTGAGATGGATGGTTTTGAGGGAAATGAAGGGATTATCGTTATCGCTGCGACAAACCGTTCAGATGTACTTGATCCTGCCCTTTTGCGTCCAGGACGTTTTGATAGAAAAGTATTGGTTGGTCGCCCTGATGTTAAAGGTCGTGAAGCAATCTTGAAAGTTCATGCTAAGAACAAGCCTTTAGCAGAAGATGTAGATTTGAAATTAGTTGCTCAACAAACTCCAGGTTTTGTTGGTGCTGATTTAGAGAATGTCTTGAATGAAGCGGCTTTAGTTGCTGCTCGTCGCAATAAATCGATAATTGATGCTTCGGATATTGATGAAGCCGAAGACAGAGTTATTGCTGGTCCTTCTAAGAAAGATAAGACAGTTTCACAAAAAGAACGTGAATTAGTTGCTTACCATGAGGCAGGACATACCATTGTTGGTCTAGTTTTGTCAAATGCCCGTGTTGTTCATAAAGTTACTATCGTACCACGCGGCCGTGCAGGCGGTTATATGATTGCACTTCCTAAGGAAGACCAAATGCTTCTATCTAAAGAAGATATGAAAGAGCAATTGGCTGGCTTAATGGGTGGACGTGTAGCTGAAGAAATTATCTTTAATGTCCAAACTACAGGAGCTTCAAACGACTTTGAACAAGCTACACAGATGGCGCGTGCAATGGTTACAGAGTACGGTATGAGTGAAAAACTTGGCCCAGTACAATATGAAGGAAACCATGCCATGTTTGGTGCACAGAGTCCTCAAAAATCAATTTCAGAACAAACAGCTTATGAAATTGACGAAGAGGTTCGTTCATTATTAAATGAAGCACGAAATAAAGCTGCTGAAATTATCCAATCAAAGCGTGAAACTCACAAGTTGATTGCAGAAGCATTATTGAAATACGAAACATTGGATAGTACACAAATTAAATCTCTTTACGAAACAGGAAAGATGCCTGAAACTGTAGAAGATGAATCACATGCATTATCTTATGATGAAGTGAAGTCAAAAATGAATGACGAATTATAACCCTGAGAGAGGCATGTCCTCTCTTTTTTGTGCAGTTGAGACGGTGTAGGGAACAGAATGGGGGAAATAACCGAATTAGCTTCTTTATTTGTTAAACTGTATTTAGAAAGGGGAACATAATGCTTAAAGAATTATATGAAGAAGTCCAGGGAATTGTATATAAGTGTAGAAATGAATATTACCTTCATTTATGGGAGTTATCTGATTGGGAGCAAGAGGGTATGATTTGCTTACATGAATTGATTAGTAGAGAAGAAGGAATAATAGAAGATATTCCTCGTTTAAGGAAATATTTTAAGACTAAGTTCCGGAATCGAATTCTAGACTATATCCGTAAGCAAGAAAGTCAAAAGCGTAGATATGATAAAGAACCCTATGAAGAAGTAGGTGAGCTTAGTCATCGTATAAGTGAGGAAGGTCTGTGGCTAGATGATTATTATCTCTTTCATGAAACACTAAGAAATTATAGAAGCAAACAAAGTAAAGACAAACAAGAAGAGTTAGAACGCATCTTAAGAAATGAACGCTTCCGAGGGCGTCAAAGAGTGTTAAGAGACTTACGTATTGTGTTTAAAGAGTTTGACATCCGTACTCAATAGGAAGTCATACAAAAAAACATAAAAAGTTTAAAAAAGGTGTTGACAAAGTTAGAAAAGTGGGTATAATAGTAAGAGTTGAAAATAACAACTCAGGTCCGTTGGTCAAGGGGTTAAGACAC